>NZ_JABWDV010000110.1 GCF_013362995.1 Streptomyces sp. TRM64462
CCCACCCCGCGCCGACCCACCGCGCCCCGCCGCGCCGTGCCGCCGCTCCTCCAGCGCCGCGTACTGCACCGCGAGCCCGTCGAGCAGGGCCCGCAGGCCCGTCTCGAAGGCGCCCTCGTCGACCTGCTCCTGGTGCTCCGCGAGCAGGTGCGCCCGGCCCAGGTGCGGGTAGTCGGCCGGGTCGTACGCCGTCGCGTCGTCCACGAAGCCGCGCGCGAACGAGCCGAGCGCCGAGCCCGTGATGAAGTACCGCATGAGCGCGCCGATGTACGTGGCCTGCGCCGCCGGCCAGCCCGCCCGGACCATCGCGCCGAACACGGCGTCCGCGACCCGCAGCCCCGCCGGGCGCCGCCCGGGTCCGCGCGCCAGCACGGGCACGATGTTCGGGTGGGCCGACAGGGCGGCCCGGTAGGAGACCGCCCAGTCGTGCAGTGCCGTGCGCCAGTCGCGGGCGTCGCCCTCGTCGAACATCGACAGGTCGACCTGGGCGCTCACCGCGTCCGCCACCGCCTCCAGGATCTCGTCCTTCGTCCGGAAGTGGTTGTACAGGGACGGGCCGCTGACGCCGAGTTCGGCGGCGAGCCGGCGGGTCGAGACCGCGTCGAGGCCCTCCGCGTCCACCAGGGCGGCCGCCGCCGCGACGATGCGGTCTCGGCTGAGGAGGGGCTTGCGCGGTCTGGCCATGCGGCTCATAGTAGGGCTGCCCCAACAAAACTAGCGGTGATAATTAAAGGGAGGCCGTGGTGGATCTGGAGCTGAGCGAGGAGCAGACGGCCGTCCGCCGTCTCGCCGAGGACTTCGTACGGCGCGAGGTCACCCCCTACGCCGCCGCCTGGGACCGCGCCGAGAGCGTCGACCGGGCGATCGTGAAGAAGCTCGGCGCGCTCGGCTTCCTCGGCCTCACCGTCCCCGAGGAGTACGGCGGTTCGGGCGGCGACCACCTCGCGTACTGCCTGGTCACCGAGGAGCTGGGGCGCGGCGACTCCTCGGTGCGCGGCATCGTCTCGGTGTCGCTCGGGCTCGTCGCCAAGACGATCGCCGCCTGGGGCGACGAGACCCAGAAGCGCGCCTGGCTGCCCCGGCTCACCTCCGGCGACGCCCTCGGCTGCTTCGGGCTCACCGAGCCCGGCACCGGCTCCGACGCCGCGAACCTGGCCACCCGCGCCGTACGGCAGGGCGGCGGCGATGGCGGCGCCGACGGCGACTGGGTGATCAACGGGTCCAAGATGTTCATCACCAACGGCACCTGGGCGGACGTCGTCCTGCTCTTCGCCCGTACCGGCGACACGCCGGGCCACCGGGGCATCTCCGCCTTCCTGGTGCCCGCCGACACCCCCGGCCTCACCCGCCGCCCCGTGCACGGCAAGCTCGGCCTGCGCGGCCAGGCCACCGCCGAGCTCGTACTCCAGGACGTCCGCGTCCCCGCCGGCGCGCTGCTCGGTCCCGAGGGCAAGGGCTTCGCCGTCGCCATGTCCGCCCTCGCCAAGGGCCGCATGTCCGTCGCCGCCGGCTGCGTCGGCATCGCGCAGGCGGCGCTCGACGCGGCCGTGGGCTACGCGCGGGAGCGCGAGCAGTTCGGCAGGCCGATCGCCGCGCACCAGCTCGTCCAGGAGCTGATCAGCGACATCGCCGTGGACGTCGAAGCGGCGCGGCTGCTGACCTGGCGGGTGGCCGACCTCGTCGACCGGGGCGAGGAGTTCGCCACCGCCGCGTCCCAGGCCAAGCTGTTCGCGTCCGAGGCCGCCGTACGCTGCGCCGGCAACGCGCTCCAGGTCTTCGGCGGCTACGGCTACATCGACGAGTACCCGGTCGGGAAGCTGCTGCGGGACGCGCGCGTGATGACCCTGTACGAGGGCACGAGCCAGATCCAGAAGCTGATCATCGGCCGCGCGCTCACCGGCGTCTCCGCGTTCTGATGCTCTAAGCGCTTGCTCACCGTCGCGGTATGGTGTTCGTCCTGCAGTACGGAAAGGGGCGAGTGGAACGATGGGTACGGCGGCGGAGGAGACGGCCGGCGGCGACGAGACGCCGTGGGACGAGGTCACGCCCGAGGCGGCGCGACGGCTGCTCGAAGCCGCGGTCGACGCCTTCGCCGAGCGCGGCTACCACGCCACCACCACCCGCGACATCGCGGGCCGCGCCGGGATGAGCCCCGCGGCGCTCTACATCCACTACAAGACCAAGGAAGAGCTGCTCCACCGGATCAGCCGCATCGGGCACGTCAAGGCCCTGGAGATCCTGGAGGGCGCCGCCGGCGCGCCCGGCACCGCCGCCGAGCGGCTCGCCGGCGCCGTACGGTCCTTCGTGCGCTGGCACGCCGGGCGGTACACCACCGCCCGCGTCGTCCAGTACGAGCTCGACGCGCTCCGCCCCGAGCACCGCGACGAGATCGTGGCGCTGCGCCGCCGCAGCGACGCCGCCGTGCGCCGCATCATCGAGGAGGGCGTCGCGGCGGGCGAGTTCGACGTCCCGGACGTGCCGGGCACGACCGTCGCCGTCCTGTCGCTCTGCATCGACGTGGCGCGCTGGTTCAACGTCAAGGGCCGCCGCACGCCGGACGAGGTCGGCGAGCTGTACGCCGGCCTCGTCCTGCGCATGGTGGGCGCGGCGCGGAACCGGGACCAGGCGGAATCAGCGCCCGGTCAGAAGTAGTAGCGGGACACCGACTCCGCCACGCACACCGGCTTCTCGCCGCCCTCACGCTCCACCGTCACCACGGCCGTCACCTGTACGCCGCCCCCGCCGACGTCCGTGACCTCCTTCAGCGCGGCGGTCGCGCGCAGCCGCGAGCCCACCGGCACGGGCGCGGGGAACCGCACCTTGTTCGTGCCGTAGTTGAGGCCCATCTTCATGCCCTCGACCAGCATCACCTGCGGCACCAGCGCGGGCAGCAGCGACAGCGTGAGATAGCCGTGCGCGATCGTCGTCCCGAACGGGCCGGCCGCCGCCAGCTCCGGGTCGACGTGGATCCACTGATGGTCGCCGGTGGCCTCGGCGAACAGATCGATCCGCTTCTGGTCCACGTCCAGCCAGTCGCTGGGGCCCAGCGGCTCACCGATCGCGCCTCGCAGCTCGTCGGCCGATGTGAAGATCCTCGGCTCTGCCATCCCTGCTCCCTCGTCCCTCGGTCCGTCGGTCCGTCGGTCGCCGTCGGAAACATCTCTAAGCGACTGCTTAGCATGCTGTCCCTGGGGTCGCCTGTCAACGGACCAGTAGGGTTCGACGGGTGCCGCAGATTCCAGAGAAGATCCATGAGCTCACCGTCGGCCAGCTCTCCGCGCGCAGCGGTGCGGCCGTCTCGGCCCTGCACTTCTACGAGTCCAAGGGCCTGATCGCCAGCCGCCGCACCAGCGGCAACCAGCGCCGCTACAGCAGGGACGCGCTGCGCCGTGTCGCCTTCGTCCGGGCCGCGCAGCGCGTCGGCATCCCGCTCGCCACCATCCGCGACGCCCTGTCGGAGCTGCCCGACGAGCGCACGCCCACGCGCGAGGACTGGGCGCGCCTTTCGCACGCCTGGCGCTCGGAGCTGGACGCCCGCATCCAGCAGCTCAGCCGGCTGCGCGACCACCTCACGGACTGCATCGGCTGCGGCTGCCTGTCCCTGGACACCTGTGTGCTGTCCAACCCCGACGACGCCATCGGCGCACGCCTGGCCGGCTCCCGCCTCCTGCCGGAGCGCCGCCGTACGGACGAGACCACGAGCGGCACTCCCTAGCGTTACTCGAACTCCGTGCCGCCCTTGCGCGTCAGATACGCGGGGCTCACCGCCTTCGCGATGGCGCGGCCGCCGACCACCGGGCTGTACCGCTCGGCGGCCGGCCGGATCACGACGCCCTCCCGCAGGTGCAGCTCCCGCCCCGAGACCGTCTCGCGCCCCGTGGCCAGCTCCAGCACCTTCGCGATGTCGTACGGGCCCGCGTACAGGAGCGGTACGAGGGGCAGTTCGCCGTCCAGGACACCGTGCAGCTCCTCGGCGTCCAGGCGGCGCACCTGGCCCGCGACCTCCACGGACACGTCGAACACCGCGTAGCCGAGCGTGTCACCGCGCCCGTCCGCGCCGTACGCCAGGTCCTGCACCCCCGCCCCGTACACCTCGCCGAACACGCCGACCCTGGTCGCGCCGAACCGCGCCGCGAGCCGCGCGGCGGCCGCCGGGACGCCGTGCCCGCGCACCGCCCGCCAGTACAGGTTGCGCGGGTCCTCGCGCAGGGCCAGGCCCTTGGCGCCGAACCCCTTCGACGACACCAGCACCCGGCCGTCGTCCGCGTGGTACGTCATCAGGCAGGCCGTGCCGTGCACCTTCTCCGTCAGCACCACGGGCTCGCCCGGCGCGAACACGTCCGGGTAGCGCCGGATGTTCTCGACGTCGCCCCATGGCAGCAGATCCGGCGCCGGGTCCACGTCGCCGCTCATGGAGGTGGGGACCGGCGGCACCCATTTCGTGATGCCGAGCCGCTCCGCGAAGTCCGTGCCGTCGGCCGCGGCGGCGGCGAGGTCGACGTCCGCGAGTGCCCGCGGCCGGCAGACGATGCCCTGCGACAGCTCGCCGCGCAGCCGTACGGCCTTCACGCGGTCCTTGTCCTTCCCGGCCAGCCGCCCGGTCAGGCCCAGTTCGTCGATGAGGTCCGGCGGCAGCACCGCCTGCTCGGGGATGTAGACCGCGGCGTCTCCGCTGCGATAGGCGCCCTTCGCGACGACCGCCCGGTACAGGCCGACCTGGGCCAGTTCGAGTGCGTCCGCGTTCGGATGCTCGTGGACGGTCAGCAGTTCTGCCGTGACCCGCAGAGTGGACATGGCGGGGCTCCTCACGTGGTCGTCGTACGGTGTCAAACGCCACTGTCGCCGCGCCGAATTCGCTCGCCCACCGGATTTTCCGGCTGCTACGGTCACGCCGGCGCGGGAGTGCGCCCCCGTTCACACCCCGTCCGCCACACCTCGGCGCCGACCCCCCGCCGCTCACCCCACGGCCGCGAGCTCCCGCGCCCCGTCACCGCGCACCGCGCTGCGGCGGGCCGCCGACAGCGCCTCGTCCGTCAGCACGGGCGCGGGCACCACGACCCCGCAGCCCGTACACACCGGCCCGCACCCGGAGGCGTCCCGCCACACGAACCGCGCGCCGCCGCACACCGGGCACCGCGCGCCCGGCGCCGACTCCAGGGCCGCGATCAGCCGCCGCAGCGCCTCGCCCAGCGGAAGCCCCGGATGCGCCTCCGGGTCGACGCACCGCGCCACCCCGTTGCCGCCCCAGGTGCGCCGGTGCCAGTCGTCCACCGCTCCCGGGCGGCGCAGCCCCAGGTGCTTCTCGCGGCGCCGCCGCTCCGCGAACTCCCTCTCGTACGCGAGCCACACGGCCCGCGCCTCCTCCAACTCCTCCAGCGCGGCCACCAGCCGCGCCGGATCGGCGTCCCGGTCCTCAGGACCGAACCGGTGCCGGGTGCACAGATGGTGCCAGGTCGCCCGGTGCCCGTACGGGGCGAACCGCTCCAGGCACTTGCGCAACGAGTACCGCCGCAGTGCCGGATCGCACCGCGGGTCGCGTACCTGTCTGGCGAGACTTCGGAAACCGGCCATCGCTCCGCACCTCCGTCGCTGGGTACTTCGGCGTCGATGAAGAGACGTACGGGTGCCCGCTCCGGCTCCATCGGAAAACGGATGGACCCCATTACCCGTACGCCCCCTCAGTGATACGGAGGGGCGGCGAGTGACGTTCGGTGCGGCGATTTCTGAAAAAGTGACGGCCACTCATCTTACCGACACGGCATACCGTCGGTAACCTCCGGCTCGTCCGCCTCGCCCCACCGAGGAGCCCCGATGCGACGACGCCACACCCCGACCAGCCGGCTCAGAGGCGTCACGGCCGCCGCCGTACTCGCCCTGGCCGCCGGCCTCCTGGCACCCCAGGCCGCCGCCCGCGCGGAACCCGCCACCACCGCACCCGCCACCGCACCCGCCACCGCCCGTGACGCAGCCGCACCCGCCGTCACCGTCACGGCGGCCGACCACTGCCAGGGCCGGTGCGCCGAGATCCTCCCGCCCGGCCAGAACGGCAACGCGACCCTCGCCGACATCCTCGCCCACCGCGTCTTCGGCACCCGGCCCGCCCACAGCTCCGACCAACTCGGCCGCTACGACGCCCTCGTGCACGGCTACGGCGGCCTCACCGACGCCAAGCTCACCGACTTCTTCACCACCTCCTCATTCGGCGTCCCCGCCGACCAGGTCGAGTCCGTGACCCGCCCCCGCGACGACGTCACGATCACGCGCGACAAGAAGACCGGCGTCCCGCACATCAAGGGCACGACCCGCTACGGCACCGAGTTCGGCGCCGGATACGCCGCCGCCCAGGACCGGCTGTGGATGATGGACCTGTTCCGCCACATCGGCCGCGGCGAGCTGACCCCGTTCGCGGGCGGCGCCCTCGCCAACCAGGGCCTGGAACAGCAGTTCTGGCCGCAGGCCCCGTACACCGAGGCCGACTACGAGGCGCAGATCGCGTACATCCGCGCCGCCAACGGCGCACGCGGCGAACAGGCCATGGCCGACGCGCAGGCGTACGTGGACGGCATCAACGCCTACATCCGCAAGGCCAAGGACGGCCGCTACTTCCCGGGCGAGTACGTCCTCACCGGCCACGTCGACGCCATCACCAACGCCGGCGAGATCCGGCCCTTCAAGCTCACCGACCTTATCTCCATCGCCTCCGTCGTCGGCGGCCAGTTCGGCGGCGGCGGAGGCGGCGAGGTGCAGGCCGCCCTGTCCCTGCTGGCCGCGCAGCGCAAGTACGGCGTCGAGGAGGGCACCCGCGTCTGGGAGTCGTTCCGGCAGCGAGACGACCCCGAGGCCGTCCTCACCGTCCACGACGGCACCTCCTTCCCGTACGCGCGGAAGCCCGACGACCCGCGCGGCACCGCGCTCCCGGACCCCGGCTCCGTACGCGCCGAGCAGCTCGTGTACGACCGCACCGGCTCGGCCGGCACCGGCGCCAAGGCCGAGATCGCCGTCCCCGACGCGCTGAAGCCCGCCCAGGGCATGTACGACGACGGCGTACTCGACCCGGCGTCCCTCGACCCGAAGAAGGGCATGTCCAACGCCCTCCTGGTGTCCGGCGCGCACACCGCGAGCGGCCATCCGGTCGCCGTGTTCGGCCCGCAGACCGGCTACTTCGCGCCGCAGCTCCTGATGCTCCAGGAACTCCAGGGCCCCGGCATCGCCGCACGCGGTGTCTCCTTCGCCGGGGTCGGCATGTACGTCCAGATGGGCCGCGGCGAGGACTACGCCTGGTCCGCCACGTCCGCCGCCCAGGACATCACCGACACGTACGCCGTCGAGCTGTGCCAGGACGACGTCCACTACCTCTACCGCGGCGCGTGCGTGCCGATGGAGAAGCTGGAGAAGCGCAACGCCTGGAAGCCGACCGTCGCCGACTCCACCGCCGAAGGCTCGTACCGCATGCAGGTGTGGCGCACCCACTACGGCATCGTCACGCACCGCGCCACGATCGGCGGCAAGCCCGTCGCGTACACCTCGCTGCGCTCCACCTACCGCCACGAGGCCGACTCCATCATCGGCTTCCAGATGCTCAACGACCCGTCCGCCGTGACCGACGCCCGCAGCTTCCAGCAGGCCGTCCACCACATCGGCTACGCCTTCAACTGGTTCTACGCCGACTCCCGCGACGCCGCCTTCTACAACAGCGGCGCCAACCCGGTCCGCGCCGCCGGCGTCGACCCCGCGCTCCCCGTCCACGCGCGGCAGGCGTACGAGTGGCAGGGCTTCGACCCGGCCGCCAACACCGCCGCGTACATACCGTTCGCGGAGCACCCGCAGTCCATCGGCCAGGACTACTACATCTCCTGGAACAACCGGCAGGCCAAGGGCTACGGGACGGCCGCGTTCGGCTTCGGCTCCGTCCACCGCGGCGACCTCCTCGACCAGCGCGTGAAACGCCTCGTCCAGGCCGGCGGCGTGACCCGCGCCTCGCTCACGCGGGCCATGGCCGAGGCGGGCGTCACGGATCTGCGCGGCGAACAGCTCCTGCCCGAGCTGCTGGCGGTCATCCGGAGGGCCCCGGTCACCGACCCGCGGCTCGCGACGGCCGTCCAGCAGCTGGATGCCTGGCAGGCGGCGGGCGCCCAGCGCAAGGAGACCCGGGCGGGCTCCCGTACGTACACGCACGCCGACGCCGTACGCCTCATGGACGCCTGGTGGCCGAGGCTGGTCGAGGCCGCGTTCAGGCCCGGGCTCGGCGCCGAGCTGTACGACGCGCTGAAGGCGAGCCTGTCGATCGACGAGTCGCCGGGCGCCGCGCACGGCCCGACGGGCGCGCACGGCGGCTCGGCGTTCCAGTACGGCTGGTGGGGCTTCGCCGACAAGGACCTGCGGCAGGTGCTCGGCCGCCCCGTTGCCGGCCCCCTGGCGCGGACGTACTGCGGCGGCGGCGACCTGTCCGCCTGCCGTACCGCGCTGCTCGACACGCTGGCGCAGGCCGCGGCGCTGACGCCCGCCCAGGTGTACCCGGGCGACGGCAGCTGCGCGGCCGGCGACCAGTGGTGCGCGGACGCGCTCGTCCACCGGGCGCTGGGCGGCATCACACACCCGGCGGTCCACTGGCAGAACCGGCCGACCTACCAGCAGGTCGTCGAGTTCCCGTCGCACCGCTGACCCGGGGGAGAGGGAGCGTGCCGCCGCCGCGGCACGCTCCCTCCCTCACCGGCTCACCGGCTCACCGGTACAGCAGGTACTGCCGCCGCACGGCCCTGAAAGCGGCCAGGTCCCGCTGCCAGG
Organism: Streptomyces sp. TRM64462; assembly: GCF_013362995.1. Lineage (GTDB taxonomy): Bacteria > Actinomycetota > Actinomycetes > Streptomycetales > Streptomycetaceae > Streptomyces. The sequence goes on from NZ_JABWDV010000110.1 coordinate 8,785, forward strand.
CGGCCACGACCTCGTCCGTGTCCGCGCCCGCGTCGATCAGCGTCCGCACGGTCGCCGACCCGGTCAGCTTGTCGATCCACCGGTCCGCCCGCCACGCGAACCCGCTCCAGGCGCGCTTCGCCGTCACCAGCAGCGCGATGCCCGTCCGCACCGGGTCGAACGCCTCCCGGTCGTGGACGTGGAGCTGCACCCCGCCGACCGTCTTCCCCTGGAACTTCGAGAACACCGGCGTGAAGTACGCCTCCCGGAACCGCACTCCCGGGAGGTGCAGCGCGTTCGCCGCCTCCGCCCACCGCCGGTCGACGCCCTCCGCGCCCAGCAGCTCGAACGGGCGGGTCGTGCCCCGCCCCTCCGACAGGTTCGTGCCCTCGAACAGGCAGGTGCCGGCGTACACGAGCGCCGTGTCCGGCGTCGGCATGTTGGGGCTGGGCGGCACCCACGGCAGCCCCGTCGCGTCGAAGAAGTCGCGGCGCCGCCACCCCGCCATCCGTACGGTCTCCAGCTCGACCGGCCGCCGCGCCAGGAACTCCCCGTTGAACAGCCGGGCCAGCTCCGCCACGGTCATGCCGTGCGCCTGCGCGATGGGCTCGCGCCCGACGAACGTCGCGTACGCCTTGTCGAGGACCGGCCCGATGGCGGTGCGGCCGCCGAGCGGGTTCGGCCGGTCGAGCACGACGAAACGTTTCCCCGCCAGCTCGGCCGCGACCATGCAGTCGTACATGGTCCAGATGTACGTGTAGAAGCGCGCGCCCGCGTCCTGGATGTCGAACACGACCGTGTCGACGCCCGCCGCGCCGAAGATGTCGGCCAGCTCCTGCCCGCTCTTCAGATACGTGTCGTACACGGGCAGGCCCGTCGCCGGGTCGTCGTACCGCCCCTCAGAGCCGCCTGCCTGCGCCGTCCCGCGGAAGCCGTGCTCGGGGCCGAACACGGCCACCAGGTCGACCCGGTCGTCGGCGTGCATCACGTCCACGACGTGCCGCACATCGGATGTCACCCCGGTCGGGTTGGTCACCATGCCCACCCGCTGCCCGGCCAGCACCGCGTACCCGCCGGCCACCAGCCGGTCGAACCCCGTCCGCACCCGGCGCC
>NZ_JABWDV010000111.1 GCF_013362995.1 Streptomyces sp. TRM64462
CGCAGGCCCAGCTGGACGCGGCGAGGGGCGACGGCGGGACGCGCGTCCCGGCGGCGCTGCGGCGGCCGGCGCACTGGTCGGCGTAGACCGGCGGGTACGACGGTGAGCGGGCGTTCGATGGGTGACGGTGGAACAGAAGGGCTGCGTGGCGGCGTGATCCGTGCTAAGAGCGGCTGGCCACGAGCCACGAGCCACGAGCCACGAGCCACGAGCCACGAGCCACGAGCCACGAGCCACGA
>NZ_JABWDV010000009.1 GCF_013362995.1 Streptomyces sp. TRM64462
CAGCGCGGCGCCGACCACAGGCGCGGGGCCCGCCGCAGGCACGGGACCGACCATCGGCGCGGGACCCGCCATAGGCGCGGGACCCGCCACAGACACAGGACCCGCCACCGGCACGGCACCGACCACCGGCACGCAACCCCCCACAGACACAGGACCCGCCACAGACACAGGACCCGCCACAGGCACGGGACCCGCCGCAGGCACAGGGCCCGCCACCGGCACGGGACCCGCCGCAGGCACGGGGCCAGCCACCGGCTCGGCGCCGACCACAGGCTCGGCGCCGACCACAGGCTCGGCGCCGGCCATCGGCGCGTGGACCGCCACAGACGCGGGCCTCACCACAGGCACCGGACCGACCACAGGCGCGGGGCCCGCCACAGGCACCGGACCGACCACAGGCTCGGGGCCCGCCACAGGCACAGGGCCGACCACCGGCTCGGCGCCGACCACAGGCACAGGGCGCGCCACAGGCACGGGCTCCGGCCACGGCCCGAGCCCCAGCCACGGGCCTGGACCCGGGTCCGGTCCTGGCCCCAGCACCGGCCACGGATCCGGCCCTGGACCAGGTCCCAGCCACGGATCCGGCCCCGGCCCTGGTCACGGATCCGGCCGTGGCCCCGGCCCCCGCCCTGGGCCCGGGGCCGGCGGGGAGAGTTACATGCGGCGGTTGTGCACCGCGGCGGAGGAGGCGGTCCGTGTCTACCGGGCCTTCTGACTCCGGCGCCGCAGGAGCGGCGGGTGTCATGCGGGAGGAGTTCCGCGCCCGGCTGCGCGCGGGACTGCGGGACGCCCTGGGCCTGCCGCCGCCCGTCCCGGACGTCCGGCGCGGCTACCGTCAGGCGGCCGCCCTGCTCTCGTCGTTCGACCCGCGGCGGCTGCGGCTGCCGGGCGAGCCGCACGCGACCGGGCGGGCCGTCATGGAGCTGCCGTCCGACTGCACGGCGACCGGCATGGCGGACGCGGCCGGGGCCGGGGCCGAGTGGACGCTGAGGCCCGACGTACGGGAGGAGGCGCTGCGGTCCCTGGCGGGTCCCGCCGAGGCGCTGCGCGCGCTGGAGGCCAACCTCCACGCGGTGCCCGGCGGCCCGGGCCCCGAGCGGGTGTGCCTGGCGGTGCTGCGGGGCGAGCGGCCCCGTACGGAGGGCGCGGGGCCCGAGGAACTCGCGGACGTCCTGGAGGCGGTGCTGTGGCTGTCGCTGGTCCCGGGCGTACCGGGCCTGCCGTCCGTCGCCGACGTGCAGCGGGCCCTGGACCTGGCGCGCCTCCTCCAGCCACTGCGCCGCCTGGTGGGCGCGCCGTTCGTGGGCCGTACCGCCGAGCTGGCCGAACTGCGCGGGTACGTGGGCTCGGCGGCGGAACCCGTGGCCGTACGTCCGGTGGTGGTGCACGGGCCCGGCGGCATGGGCAAGAGCACGCTGCTCGCCCACTTCCTCCTCGACAGCCTGGAGAGCCTGGAGGGCCTGGAAGCCGGGGCCGCCGGTCACGGGACGGGCCGCTTCCCCTTCCCCTTCGCGTACATCGACTTCGAGCGCCCCACCCTCTCCGTGCACGAACCGGTCACGCTGGTCACCGAGGCGGCGCGGCAACTGGAGGTGCAGTACCCCGCGTTCCGCGACGCGCTGGCCGAGCTTGCCGACGAGGGGCAGCGCGTGGCGCACAGCCAGCGTGCGGGCGAGGAGCGGGTGAGGCAGCTCAACCGGCTCGCCACCACACGGTCCGGGCAGGGCCGCCGCTCGTCGCAGACGTTCCTGCGCGTGGCGAGCGAGCGCGAGAGCGCCCTGTTCCGGCGGGTCGGCGAGGTGCTGCGGCGGGCCGTGGCGCCGGGCGACCCGCCGTTCGTCGTCGTCATCGACTCGTTCGAGGCGGCCCAGTACCGGGGGTCGCCCGCGATCGGCCGCATGTGGGCGATCTTCCTGGCGCTGGCCGAGGCGTACCCCCGGCTACGCGTGGTCGTGTCGGGGCGCGCCCCGGTCGGGCACCCGGCGGCGGGTTCGCAGCCGCGCGAGATCGAGCTGCGCGACCTGGACCCGGAGGCGTCCGTCGAGCTGCTGCGGGCGGGCGGCGTCACGGACCCGGAGCTGGCGCGGGTGCTGGCCGAGCGGGTCGGCGGCCATCCCCTGAGCCTGCGCCTGGCCGCGCGGGCGGCCGCGCTGGCGGGGGGCGACGAGGCCGGTCTGGACGCGCTGGTCGGGAGCCTGCCGGCCCGCCGCAGGGACTTCTTCCGCCGCGTCGACCAGATGCTCGTGCAGGGCATCCTGTACGAGCGGATCCTCCAGCACATCCCGGACGAGGACGTGCGGCGGCTTGCGCACGCGGGCCTGGTGCTGCGGCTCATCACACCGGACGTCATACGGGAGGTGCTGGCCGAGCCGTGCGAGGTGGCGGTGCCGGACGCGGAGGCGGCGCGCCGGCTGTTCGGGGCGCTGTCGCGGCTCGACCTGGTGGAGCCCGCGGGCCCGGAGGCCGTACGGGTACGGGCGGACGTACGGGCCATCATGCTGCGCCTGGTGGCGAGCGACCGGGCGTCCGTGGCGCACGCGGTGGAGCGGCGGGCCGTGGCGTACTACGCGGCGCGCGAGGGCCTGGAGGCACGGGCCGAGGAGATCTACCACCGGCTGCGGCTGAACGAGGACCCGCGGTCCGTGGAGGAGCGGTGGCTGCCGGGCGTGGAGCGGCTCCTCGCGGGCGCGCGGGACGAGATGAGCCCGCGGGCGGCGGCGCTGCTGACCGCGCACAGCCACCGGGAGCGGGGCTCGGACCTGGTGATGAAGGAGGCCGACCAGGAGGACTGGGAGCGGATCGCGGCGCACGAGGTCGAGGATCTGCTCGCACAGGGCTTCACGCACGAGGCGCTGGCCCGGCTCGACGAGCGGCGGCCGTGGACGCCGTGCAGCCCGCTGCACGCGCTGCTGGGCGAGGCGCTGAGCCGGGCGGGGCTGCGGCCCGAGGCGCGGCAGGCGATGTCGGACGCGATCGACCCGGCGCGCGCGGCGGGCTGTGCGGAGCGGCAGTTGGAGCTGCTGCTGCTGTCGGCGCGGCTCGCCGAGGAGGACGGCGACCCGGACAGCGCGGACCGTGAGCTGCGGCTCGCGGAGGACGTGGCGATCGGGCTCGGCCACCATCTGGAGGCGATGGGCGCGCTGCTGGCCAGGTCGCGGCTGGCGGCGGAAACGGAGGTCCCGGCCCGCGAGGCGGACGAGCAGCTCGCGCGGCGGCTGCGGCAGACGCCCGACGCGGTGCTGGCCGGTCAGCCCACGCTCGTACGGGAGGTGGCGTCGCAGGTGTACACGCTGGACGCCCGGGCGCTCGACCACGCCCTGGAGCTGGTGGGGCTGCCGGACGACGACGAGGTGCTGGAGGTGCTGGGCGCGTCGCTGCGCGAGGCGGTGCGGCAGGACCTGCGGCTGCTGCCCCCGCTGGTCGACATCCTCAACCGGGCGGCGGGCCCGGACGCCGAGCGGGTCGCGCGGGAGCGGCGGGCGCGGGGCCGTACGACGACGGAGGCGGGCACCGACGTGGCGTCCGGTATCACCGACATCCTGCGGCTGGCCCGCGACCGGGGCACGCTCGACGCGCTCGCCCGCCGGCTGCTGGTCCTGCGAGACGAGGGCGGCGAGATCGCCGCGGGCGTGGCCGCGGCGTTGCGCACCGGAAGCGAAGGAGCCGGAGGAGCCGGAGGAGGCGGAGCAGCCGGAGGAGGCGGAGGAGGCGGAGCAGTCGGAGGAGGCGGAGGAGCCGGAGGAGGCGGAGGAGGCGGAGGAGCCGGAGGAGGCACCGGAGGAGGCGAGGGGCCATGGCCGTGACCGCGTATCTGTCGCCCGAGGCCGTTCTGGCCGTACGGGACGCCGCGCTCGACAGCGGGCTCGCGGACCCGTCGGTGCGGCCGCTGCTCTTCGAAGGGATCATGACGCGCTACCGGGGCACGCTGCCGATGCTTCCCGCGCCGGGGCGTCAGGTGCACTCGGATCTGGTCGAGATGAACCAGGTCGAGCGGCTCGTCGACGGTTCCGTACCGCTGGAGATCTGGCTGCGCAACGCCGTCGCGCAGACCACCCAGGCCGCGCCGCTGGCCGTGTTCCAGCAGGCCCTGGACGACGTGGCGCGGGCCGCGGCCGGTGAGCCCGACGTGCTCGCGGACCGGCCGGTGCCGGAGATCAAGGAGGAGATCGTCCACCGGGACGACACCGTGCCGTTCGGGTTTCTTCGGGGCGGCGACCGGGCGGGCCTCGCGGTCGCGCGGCTCAAGGTGCCCCCGTACGAGGGCGGGGAGCCGATGCGCCCGAACGGCAACCCGCACGCGGGCACCGGCTGGCTGATCGCGCCCGGGCTGCTGGTCACCAACCACCACGTGGTCAACGCCCGTACCGCGGCGGGCGGTCCGCGCGTCCTGGCCGCCCCCGACGACCTGCGGCTCCAGGCCCGGCACACGCGGGCGCGGTTCGACTACGAGACGGACGACACCGGTACGGAGGAGGCGGAGGTCCAGGAACTGCTGGCGGCCGACCCGGAGCTGGACTACGCGGTGCTGCGGCTCACGGCGCCGGCAGGCCGCCCGGTGCTGCGCCTGGCGGGGCGCGCGCTGCGGGTCGCGCGGGGCGACGTGGTGGCGGTGAACATCATCCAGCACCCGGGCGGCGCGCCGAAGCGGGTCGCGCTCCGCAACAACCTGGTGTTCGAGGCGGACGACCGCGACGTGCGCTACTTCACGGACACGCGCGGCGGTTCGTCGGGGTCGCCGGTGCTGACGGACGACTGGGAGGTGGTGGCGGTGCACCGGGGAACGCGCCGCGTCGAGAACGTGTCGTTCCAGGGCCGCGGCACGGCCTTCGTGAACGTCGGTACGCAGATGACGGCCGTGCTGGCGCACCTGGCGGCGCGCAGCCCTGAGGTGTACGCGGAGATCGAGGCGGCGCAGCAGCAGTGAGGTCACGGCAGTCGGTCCGTACGGCTGGGAGGAGAGTGACATGGTCAGCCGGAGCAGATCACCGGTCGCGGCAGGGCCCGAGGAGATCTTCAGCGATCTGCGGGCGGTGGCGGACCGGATACGGGAAGGACTCGCGCAGGAGGTGCCGGAGTCCGGGTTCGACGCGCCCGCCGACGAGGCGCCCGCCGCGGAGATCGCCCGGTTCGCCGGGCAGGAGCGGGCCCGGGTGCTGGCGGCGGGGGCGCGCGGCCTGGAGAAGCTGGCGGCGGGGCGCGCCGACGAGATCGGCGACGACGAGTCGTTCGGGATGGAGGCGATCGTCCTGCTGGAGGGCCGCCCGGCCATCCTGGTGCAGGCCGCCGACTTCGCCCCGCAGGACGGCGACTGGGCGGTGCTCGACGACCACCGGGCGGCGATCCGCGAGTCCATCGTCCGGGTGGGCCGGGTCGACGTGTCCGGCCACGTCAGCCTCGACTGGGTGGGTACGGCGTTCCTGGTCGGCCCGGACCTGGTGATGACGAACCGTCATGTGGCGGTGGAGTTCGCGCGCGACCGCCACGACGGGGAGTGGACGTTCCATCCCGGTCTGAGCGCGGCGGTGGACCTGGCGCAGGAGTACGGGACGCCGCCGGGCACGGGCGGGCTGACGTACGCGGTGACAGAGGTGGTCGGGGTGCACGAGGGCGTCGACATGGCGCTGCTGCGCGTGGCGCCGGCACCGGGCGGTGAGCCGCTGCCGACACCGCTGGCCGTGGCGGCGGACGCGCCGGCCGATCTGCCGGGCCGTCCGGTGTACGTGGTCGGGCACCCGGCGTGGGACGGGCGGCGCAACGAACCGGAGTCGATGCGCCGGATCTTCATGGACATCTACAACGTGAAGCGGCTCCAGCCGGGCACCGCGAACCAGCTCCTGGCGGAGCGGAACGTGATGACGCACGACTGCTCCACGCTCGGCGGCAACAGCGGCTCCCCGGTCTTCGACCTCACCGACCACCGGGTGCTCGGCCTGCACTTCGGCGGACGGTACGGCTTCGGGAACTACGCGGTGCCGCTGTGGACGATGCTGGACGACCCACTGGTACGCCGGGCGGGCCTCAACTACGTGTGACGGCTGGCCGCCTCCGGCCGGTCTTTCCCCACCCCGCCCCTTCCCGAACTGGGGCTCCGCCCCAGACCCCGTTGTCGCGCCTGTGGGGGTACCCCCTGCTCGAAGAGCTTGGG
>NZ_JABWDV010000112.1 GCF_013362995.1 Streptomyces sp. TRM64462
AGCGCGGGCACCGACACGGGTACCGCCGCGGATGCGGGGGACGAGGCCCGGGACGTGGACGGTTCACCGCCCCTGGCCGGCTCCGTGCCCGGGGCGATCAGGTCGACGCGGAGGCCGCGCGGCAGCTCCGGGACCGGGGCCGAGCGTTCCGCGCCCTCGGGCCGTTCCGCCCGTACGCGTACCTCGACACCGTCCGCGTCCCCCACCCACAGCGGCGCCGTGCCGCCCCGTACCGCGGCGGCCGCGGCCTCCCCCGTGCCCGGGTCGGCGCCGTGCTGGTCCGAGTGGGTCTCCAGGTCCTGCCACGCGGACCACTCGCCGGTCGCCGCGGAGCGCGTACGGACCTGGACGGTGCCGTGCAGCGCGGCCCGCGGGTCGTCCCACACCACGCCCACCAACGAGAAGGGTTCGACGTCCCGCCGCGGCAGGCCTCGGGTTTCGGCACCCCCGGCGCCCCGCTCCGTACGCAGGGACACCAGCGGCAGGGACTGGGTGGAACCGGGCGCCGACTCCGACGCCGACGCCGACTCCGAGGCCGACTCCGACGACGCGCCATCGGCGGACGGCGACGCGGACACGGCGGACAGGGACAGCGGGAGGACGAGCGCGGCCGCGGCCGCTACGCCGATCGAGGAGACGAGTGAGGTACGCATAGCCCGATGGTCGGCATTCGGTACGTACCGCGCTTCTCGTGTCTCTGACGGCGCGTCCGGCCGTACGGAGTAACGCTTCACCGGTTCGGCCCTCGTCCGCCCGGCGCGTCCGCGTACCCTTGCGCGCGTGAACGCCAGCGACCGCACCCCTGCCGACCTGCTGCGATCCGCGCTCGCCGCGGACCCGGCCCGCCCCTTGGTCACCTTCTACGACGACGCCACCGGTGAACGCGTCGAACTCTCGGTGGCCACCTTCGCCAACTGGGTGGCGAAGACGGCGAACCTGCTCCAGGACGAGCTCTCCGCGGAGCCCGGCGAGCGGGTCGCGCTGCTGCTGCCCGTGCACTGGCAGACGGCGGTGTGGCTGCTGGCCTGCGCGTCGGTGGGAGTCGTGGCCGACCTGGACGGTGACCCGGCGGCCGCGGACCACGTGGTGGCAGGACCGGACCGGCTGGAGGACGGGCGGGCCTGCTCCGGCAGCCGCCTCGCGCTGTCGCTGGCCCCGCTCGGGCGCCGCTTCCCGGCGCCGCCGCCCGGTTACCAGGACTACGCGGTCGAGGTGCCGGGCCAGGGCGACCGGTTCGCGCCGTACGTCCCGGTCGACGCGGACGCGCCGGCGCTCGCCGTGCGCGGCGGTACGGAGCTGACGGGCTCCGAACTCGTGGAGCGGGCACGGGCCGACGCGGCGCTGCGGGGGCTCAAGCCCGGGTCGCGGGTGCTGACCGGGCTGGCGTGGGACACGTGGGAGGGCGTGTCGGCGGGGCTGTACGCGCCGTTGGCGGCGGGGGCGTCCGTCGTACTGTGCCGGCACCTGGACCGGCTGTCGCCGGAGGCGCTGGAGCAGCGGGTGGAGAGCGAGCGGGTCACCGACCGCGTCGAGTGACGGGGCGTGGGCCGAGGCGCGCCGGGTGCCGCGGGTACCCCGGGGCGCTGCGGGGCGCTGCGGGGCGTTGCGGGCGGCGCGGGCGGCCCCGACACTGCGGGCGGCGCGGGCGGCGCGCGTTCGGGGGCGGTCACGGAGGCCGCACGAGGTCCACCCGTCCGGCGGACGGCGTGCCGAGTCCACCCCGTTCCGGGGTGCTCGCCGGTGGATGATCGGCGGTGCGTACCACCGTGCACACAACCATGCGCCGGGCTCGGCCGTCTAACAGCGCGTCACCGCGCTGCGGCCGCCCTGGGTGCCGCCGAACGCCATGAAGGACGGAGTCTGACGTGACGGACACTTCCGGCGCCCCCGAGGACCCGGGCCCGGACCGCGACGCCACACCCCCCGGCCCGGCACCGCACACGGCCCCCGACGCCGCCGCCTCCCCTCAGCGCAAGCCCAGGAAGCCCCGCAAGGGCGACCCCGGGAAGCCTCAGGCCCCGGCCCCGGCACGGAAAGCAGCCCCCGGTCAGCCCCAGGAACCCCCGGCGGCGACGGACGGGGAACCGAAGGCCACGCCCCCCACCGCCGCGCCCGGCCCGGACACCGAAGCATCCACGGGGCCCGACGAAGCCGCCCCGGCCCCGCCCGACAAGCCCGGCACCCTGGCCCCGCCCGACAAGCCCGGCGACCCGGCCCCGCCCGACAAGCCCGGCGACCCGGCCCCGCCCGACAAGCCCGACAAGCCCGACAAGCCCGGCGACCCGACGCCCGACTCGCCCCTGTCGCCCGCCGAACACACCGACGCCGCCCCCACGTCCGAGGAGCACGCGGAAACCGCACCCGCCACCCGCACCGACGCCGAGTCGGCCGAGCCGACCGCGCCCGCGCCCCCTGCCCCGCAGGACCGTTCCTCCGCCGTGCCCGTGCCCGTGCCCGTGCCCGTGCCCGCGCCCGGGGCCAAGCGGCGGCGGGCGTGGTTGCTTTGGGTGGCGCTCGGGTCTGCGGTGCTGGTGATGGTGGCCGCCGGGGCCGGGTGGTGGGTGTACCGGAAGCTCGACGGGAACATCACCACCGACACCGCCGCCGTCGCCGAGCTCAAGCGGTACGAGAAGGACCGCCCCGCCCCGGTCCCGCGCGGCGGCAGGAACGTGCTGCTCATCGGGTCCGACACCCGGGCCGGCGACGGCAACGCCGCGTACGGCCAGGACGAGGGGACCCAGCGGTCGGACACCACGATCCTGCTGCACATCTCCGCGCGCGGGAACAGTGTCACCGCCGTGTCCCTCCCCCGGGACCTGATGGTGGACATCCCCGAGTGCCTGGCCTCCGGCGGGAGCGGAAACGGAAAGCGACGCACCGCGCCCCGCTTCGCCCAGTTCAACTGGGCGTTCGAGATCGGCGGGACCGCCTGCACCATCCGTACCGTCGAGAAGCTCACCGGGATCCGCGTGGACCACCACATGGTGATCGACTTCCGGGGCTTCAAGGACATGGTGGACGCGGTCGGCGGCGTACGGGTCTGTGTGAAGGAGCCGATCGACGACCCCGACGCGCACCTCAAGCTGGACGCGGGCCCACAGACCCTCCGCGGCGAGCAGGCGCTCGGCTACGTACGGGCCCGCAAGTCGCTCGGCGACGGCAGCGACACCGAACGCATGAACCGCCAGCAGCAGTTCCTGGCCGCGCTGGTCAACAAGGTGCAGAGCAACGGCGTCCTGCTCAACCCGGCGAAGCTGTACCCGGTCCTCGACGCCGCCACCCGCTCGGTCACGACCGACCCCGGTCTGGACTCGCTGAAGGACCTGTACGACCTGGCCCGCAGTCTCCGCAGCGTCCCCGCCGAGAAGGTGCAGTTCCTCACGGTGCCGCGCCGGCCGTACCATGCCGACCCGAACCGGGACGAACTCGTACAGCCCGCCGCCGACCGGCTGTTCAAGCGGCTGCGCGTCGACGCCCCCGTCGCCGTGGTGCCCGCGGACGCGGCGGAGGCCGACGGAGGCACCGGAAACGGGACCGACACGCCTGGTGCGAGCCCGGGCCCGAGCGAGCCCCCCTCCGCCACCCCGACCTTCACCGGCACCAACGCGGCGGCGAGCACGTGCACGTAGCGATCCGACGACGGAGATGTGAGGAAACAGCGTGACAGCGATGCCGGTGTATGCGGATTGGGCGGATTGCCCGGTTGTAAGGTACGTGGAATTTGTCACGGGCGTCGCCCGGCGTTGAACTGGGCGGATAGTGTGACGCGATCCGGTGCGACGACCACGACGACCACACAGGTCGCGCACCGGGCATCGAGGAACCGAGCGCCTGGCGGGGGAGGCGCCTCGCGTGGCACCGACGGAGGACTCAAGCAACCGTGGACGCGCACAGCCGTGGACGGGCGGAGGACATCGACCCCGCCGACCAGTGGGTACTGAACCCGCAGACCGGCAACTACGAACTGCGACTGGATCAATCCGCTGAGCATCCGTCCGCCTCCGGTCTGCGCTCCACCACCGCCCCGAGAACCAGCGCCCCGAGAGCCACCGCCCCGGCGCCCCCCGGCCGGACCTCCCGCGCCGCAGCGGCCGAGGCGTCCGCCGGAACGCGCCGCCGCACCCCCGAGGTCCCGGGCCAGCGCAGGCGCCGGGCCGCCGAACCCGCCGACGGCGGAGCCACCGGTGGCGGAGGCGGCACCGGCGGTGGAGGCGGGGGCCGGCGCGGTGCCCACGGTTCCGCCGGGCGCCGCAAGGCCAAGCCGAAGGCGTCCCGTAAGAAGAAGGTCCTCCTGTGGACGGGCGGGATCACCGCCTTCGTCCTGGTCGGCGTCGCCGGCGGCGCCTACTACCTCTACGAGCGCCTCGACGGGAACCTCAACACCGTCGACGTCGCCGGCGCGGGCACGGGCGGCTTCAAGAAGGACCAGGCCATCAACATCCTGGTCATCGGCACCGACAAGCGCACCGGCGACGGCAACTCCGGCTACGGCGACAAGAACAGCCCCGGCCACGCCGACACCACGGTCCTCTTCCACGTCTCGAAGGACCGGACGAACGCCACCGCCCTGTCCATCCCGCGCGACCTGATCACCGACATCCCGGACTGCGAGACCAGGCAGCCCGACGGCAGTACGAAGGTGATCCCCGGCCAGTCGGGCGTGCGGTTCAACCTCAGCCTCGGCCAGTTGGAACGCGACCCCGGCTGCACCATGCGTACGGTCAAGGAGCTCACCGGCGTCACCGTCGACCACTTCATGATGGTCGACTTCAACGCCGTGAAGACGCTGTCGACCGCGGTCGGCGGCGTCGAGGTGTGCGTCGAACAGCCCGTCGACGACGAGAAGTCCGGGCTGAAGCTGCCCGCCGGCAAGAGCGTCATCGAGGGAGAGCAGGCGCTCGCGTTCGTCCGGACCCGTCAGGCGTTCGGCAACAAGAGCGATCTGTCGCGCATCCAGACGCAGCAGCAGTTCATGGGCTCGATGATCCGCCAGATGAAGTCGAGCGACACGCTCACCAGCCCGTCCAAGCTGCTCGACCTCGCGGACGCGGCGACCAAGGCGCTCACCGTCGACACGGGCATAGGAAGCGTCAACAAGCTCAAGGACCTCGCCCTGGAGATCGCCAAGGTCGACCCCAAGAACGTCACCTTCGCCACGCTTCCCGTCCTGGACAACCCGGCCGAGCGGATCAAGGCGACCGTGGTCGTGGACGAGGCCAGGGCGAAGCCTCTCTTCTCGATGATCCAGAACGACATCTCGCTCACCGAGGTGCAGCAGAAGGAGCAGGACGCCAAGAACGCGGCGAAGAACGCCCAGGCCGCGCTGCTCAAGGGCCCGCGCGCGGAGGCGTCCGCAGTGCGCGTCGACGTGTACAACGGCAGCGGGGTGCGCGGCGGGGCCCAGTCGACGATCAACTGGCTGCAGAACGACATGGGTGTGCTGAAGTCGACGAACAAGGCCAACGCCCCGGAGGACATCCCGAAGACGACGCTGGAGTTCGCGCCGAACCAGGCCGATCAGGCCCGCAAGCTGGCCGACATGATGGGCCTTCCGGCGGCGGCGCTGAAACAGGGGACGGCGGACGCCGGGGAGCGGGAGCCGATGACGCTCACCCTCGGCAAGGACTTCACCGCCGCGGGCGTCCCCATCACCGGTCCGGCGAAGGCGCCGGAGGGTGTGCAGAAGGTGGAGGCGGACAAGCAGGTGTGCGCCAAGTGACGCGTACCTGAGTGTTCCGATGGACAGGGGAGACGTGGGTGGGACACAGCAGCGTGCGTGGGGAGGGAACGCGGGAGAGCGTTCCGCACGCCCGGCAGCCCCATGAACAGGGCTGGGACGACGGACTCGACGGCCTGGACGGTACGGGCGGAGGGGTCGGCACCGATATCGCCGACCGCCCGGACCGCAGCGGCGCCGACGACCGTCCGGTCGTACCGGGCCCAGGCCCGGGCCGTGACGGCGACGGCTCCGGCGGCCGTGACGGCGGCAATTCCGGCGGCCGGGGCCGTGGCCGCTCGGGCGGCAGACGGCGAGCGGGCGGGCCGCGGCGGCGGGCGAAGAGCGGCAAGCGGCGCGTGTTCCGCTGGGTCGCGTCCGTCCTGTCGCTGCTGATACTCGGTACGGCGGCCGCCGGCTACCTCTACATCGAGCACCTCAACGGCAACCTCCGCAGCGGCGGCCGCAACGGCGGCGACAGCGGTGTGGAGAAGGCCAAGCCGAACGCGGCGGGCCACACCCCGCTGAACATCCTGCTGATCGGCGCCGACGGCCGGAACTCCAAGGAGAACCTCGCGCTCGGCGGCGCCAAGGACACCGTCGGCGACAAGCCGCGCGCCGATGTGCAGATGCTGCTGCACGTGTCGGCGGACCGCAAGAGCGCCGCGGTGGTGAGCATTCCGCGTGACACCCGCGTCGACATCCCGGAGTGCAAGGACCCGGAGACCGGCGAGACGTACCCGGCGACCAACCGCATCATCACGGAGTCCCTGCAGCGCGGCGGCCCCGGCTGCACGCTCACCACCTGGGAGACGCTGAGCGGTGTCTACATCGACCACTGGATGATGGTCGACTTCGCCGGTGTCGTGAAGATGGCCGACGCGGTCGGCGGTGTGAAGGTCTGTGTGAAGCAGGGCGTCCACGACAAGCCGACCCGGCAGGTCAAGGGCGGCTCCGGGCTGAAGCTGCCGCCCGGCGACAGCTATGTGAAGGGCGAGCAGGCCCTCCAGTGGCTGCGCACCCGGCACGCGTTCTACAACGACCAGGGCCGCGCCAAGGCCCAGCACATGTACATGAACTCGATGATCCGTCAGCTCAAGGAGCAGAACGCGTTCACGGACACCGGGCGCATCATGGACCTCGCCGAGGCGGGCACCAAGGCCCTCCAGGTCTCGGAGGAGGTCGCCTCGGTCAAGAAGCTCTTCGATCTGGCGATGGAGCTGAAGGACGTCCCCACCAACCGCATCACCATGACGACGCTGCCCACGGTCGAGGACTCGCGGAACAAGGCGCACCTGGTCGCGGTGGAGAGTTCGGCGGCGCAGATCTGGAAGATGCTCCGCGAGGACATCCCGTTCGACAAGAACGGAGAGCCGGAGGACGCGGCCAAGAACAAGAACCCGTCCCCCGCCGCCAGGCCGGCCGGCCCGGCCGCCGCCGCGCCCGGCACGCTCGCCGTCACGGTCGTCAACGGCACCGGTGCCGACGGCTCGTACGCCGTGCGGGGCCGCGCCGGCGGGATCGCGGAGGTCCTGCGGGGCAAGGGCTTCACGCGGGCCGTCGCGTCGCAGAGCACGGCGCCCGCCAAGGAGACGGTCCTCGCCTACCCCAAGTCGGCCGGTGAGCAGGGCAAGGCGGACGCCCTGTCCGTGGCGAAGTCCCTGGGCCTGCCGAACGGCGCGGTGCGGGCGGTCGCCGGGGCGGACGGGATGACGCTCACGATCGGCGCCGACTGGCGCGAGGGCGACACGTATCCGAAGCAGGAGGCGCCGAAGGCGGGCGACCTTCCGGAGGACGCCGAGGTCCACAACGGCGCGGACGACAAGGACTGCATGGACGTGTACGAGCCGTACCGCTGGGACGGGAAGAGCTGACCCGTCCGGGCAGGAGATGACGAGGGGGCCCACCGCGCGCGTGCGGTGGGCCCCCTCGTACGTACGGGTGCGGGGGTGTACGGGTCGTGTACGGGTCTCAGCTCTTCGCGGCCACCACGGCCGGGCGGCGGCTGGCGATGACCTTCCTCGCCAGGGAGCGCGGGCTCGTCAGGAAGCCGAAGCCCCACGACATGTGCATGGTGGCGAGCGCCACCGGGATCTGCAGCCGGGCCTTCAGCGGCAGGCCCTTGCCCGCCGGGAGCGACCCGAGGGTGATCGCCGCGAGGTAGCCGCCCGGGACGGCGAAGCCCAGCGGCGTGAGCGTGGCGCCCACGACGAGACCGGCCGCGATGGCGCAGACGGCGGCAGGCGGTGCCAGGTAGCGGAGGTTGATGGAGCCCTGGTGGTAGCGGGCGACGACGTGGCGCCAGCGGCCGTAGTCCTTGTACTGCTTCGCCAGCGCGCGCACGCTCGGGCGGGGCCGGTACTGGACGCGCAGTTCGGGCGAGAACCAGATCAGTCCGCCGGCCTCGCGGATGCGGAAGTTCAGCTCCCAGTCCTGGGCGCGGATGAACTCCTCGTTGTAGCCGCCCTGTTGTTCGAGGGCCTCCCGCCGGAACACGCCCAGGTAGACGGTCTCGGCGGGGCCGGCGTCGCCGCCGGTGTGGAAGGCGGCGTTGCCCACGCCGATCTTCGAGGTCATGGCGGCCGCGACGGCCTGCTCCCAGGCGTTCTCGCCCTCGGCGTGCATGATGCCGCCGACGTTCTGCGCGCCCGTCTCCTCCAGGAGGCGGACGGCCGTGGCGATGTAGTTCGGCGAGAGCATGCCGTGCCCGTCGACGCGCACCACGACGGGGTGGCGGGACGCCTTGATCGCGGCGTTGAGCGCGGCGGGCGTGCGGCCGGTGGGGTTCGGCACGGTGTGGACGCGCGCGTCCTCGCGTACCAGCTCGGCGGCGATCTCGTCGGTACGGTCCGTGGAGGGGCCGAGCGCGATGACCACCTCCATCTCACCGTCGTACTCCTGGTCGAGGATGTGACGGACCGAGTTGCGCAGATGCCGCTCCTCGTTGAGGACCGGCATGATC
This sequence comes from Streptomyces sp. TRM64462, assembly GCF_013362995.1. GTDB lineage: Bacteria > Actinomycetota > Actinomycetes > Streptomycetales > Streptomycetaceae > Streptomyces. The sequence goes on from NZ_JABWDV010000112.1 coordinate 8,679, forward strand.
ACGGAGACCGGGGGCAGGGGCATGGTTCCTCGGGTGTACGGGGGTGTACGGGGGCGGTATCGGCCGCCACGTTACCGCGAACGGGGGACACCGGTGCGCGCCGCCCGGCGGGTGCGGGCGGGCGCTGATCGTATGGGCCTACCGTGCTCAGGTTCGCCCGTTCGCCCGCGGAGGTGTCCCCCCGTGCCCACGCCGCCCCGCCGCCGCCCCGCCCCGCAGCCACGGCAGCCCGGCGCGGGTACGAGACGGCAGGCGGGTACGGGACGTGCCGGGCGCCCCGTGCCCGGCCACGGTCCGGCGGTCCCGCGCAGGCCCGGGCCACGGCCACGGCCACGGCCCGGGAGGCGGTCGGAGAGGCGGCCCGGGAGCCGGTGGGGCATGCGCATGGCGACGACCCTTTCGGTCCTGGTGCTGGGGGCGGGCGGGATCGGGCACGCGGTGGTGAGCACCCTGGACACGGGCATCGGCCGGGTCGACGCGTTCAAGGACATGAGCAACCGCCCCAAGAGCGGCCACGGCACGAATCTCCTCCTCGTCGGCACCGACGGCCGCGACAAGGTCACGGACGCGGAGCGGGCGCGCTACCGGCTGGGCGGCGCGCCCTGCAACTGCACCGACACGATCATGCTGGTGCACCTGTCGGAGGACCGGCGGCGGGCCAGCCTCGTGTCGCTGCCGCGTGACTCGTACGCGGAGCTGCCCGAGCACACGGACGCGACGACCGGCGAGCGGCACGGCCCGCACCCGGTGAAGCTGAACGCCGCGTACGCGGAGGGCGGGCCGGGGCTCACGGTCCGGACCGTGGAGAAGATGACGGGCGTGAAGATCGACCACTACCTGGAGGTCGACTTCACGTCCTTCATGCGGACCGTGGACGCGGTCGGCGGCGTGGAGGTGTGCACGGCCCGGCCCATGAAGGACCCGTACAGCGGCCTCGACCTGCCGGCGGGCACGCACACTCTGGGGGGAGGGCGGGCGCTGCAGTACGTGCGGTCGCGGCATGTCGACGGGGCGTCGGACCTGGGGCGGATGCAGCGGCAGCAGCGGTTCGTGGCGGCGCTCATCGACCGGGTGACCAGCGGCGGGGTGCTGCTGAACCCGGTGCGGTTCCGGCAGGTCCTGAACGCGGCGGCGGGCTCGGTGCGGGCCAGCGAGGGGTTCGGGACGGAGGAGATGCTGTCGCTGGCGAAGGCGATGCGCGGGTTCACGACGGCGTCGTCGGAGTTCACGTCCGTGCCGGTCGGGGCGGTCGGGGTGCCGGTGAAGGGCATCGGGTCGACGGTGAAGTGGGACCCGGCCGCGTCGAAGAAGCTGTTCGACGCGATCCGCGAGGACCGCCCGCTGGCGGCGGCCACCCGGAAGCCGAGCCCGTCCGCGCAAGGCGCGTCGGGTGCGCCCGCGTCGGGCGCGCCGGGCGCACCGTCCTCGCCGTCCGCTGCGGCCGCGCCGTCCCCGCGCGCCAAGCTCGTCGACGTACCGCCGCGGCAGGTCCGGGTGCAGGTCTACAACGGGACGCGGGTGGCCGGGCTGGGCGCCCGTGTGGACGCGGCGCTCAAGGCGACGGGCTTCCGCACCTCGGGCATCCCGTCCAACGCGGACCGGCGCGACGTGACACGGACGGTCATCCTCTACGACCCGCGCTGGGACCGCTCGGCGAAGACCCTGGCGGCGGCCCTGCCGGGCGCGGTCCTGCGCGAGGTGGCGAGCCAGGGCCCGCTCATGAAGGTCACGGCGGGCGCCGACTTCAAGGCCGTGACGCCCGTACGACCCGAGACCCCGCTCCCGGCGGCCGCGCCGTCCACGGGCTACACGGCCGTGACGGGCGACCAGGTGGCCTGCCCCTGAGGCACTGCCCTGAGGCTCCGAGCCGGGTGTGGCGTCAGTCGCCGATGCCCTCGGCGGCGCGGCGCTCGCGCAGCTCCTTGATGGCGCGGCGGCGGGCCAGGCGGTGGGTGCGGCGGATCTGCGCCTCCTGGTAGCGGCGCTTGTCGCGCTCGCTCTCCGGGATGACCGGCGGTACGGGGCGCGGCTTGCCGTCGGCGTCGACCGCGGCGAACACCAGGTACGCGGAGCCGACCTGGGTGGCGGGCGTCGACTCGTTCCAGCGCTCGGCGAGCACCCGTACGCCGACCTCCATGGAGGACCGGCCGGTCCAGTTGACCTGGGCTTTCACATGGACCAGGTCGCCGACTCTGACCGGCTCCAGGAAGACCATCTCGTCCATGGAGGCGGTGACCGCGGGCCCGCCGGAGTGGCGGCCGGCGACCGCGCCCGCCGCGTCGTCCACCAGCTTCATGATCACGCCGCCGTGCACCGTGCCGAGGAGGTTGGTGTCGCTGCCGGTCATGATGTGGCTGAGAGTGGTGCGGGACGCCGAGGTGGGCTTGCCCTCGAGCATGGCCTGATCTGTCATGCCCTCCACCATATGCCCGGAGTCGGACAGACCCGACCGCGCCCCGGCCGCGCCCCGGCCGGCGCCTCGACCGCGCCCTCACCACGCCTCATTGCATCAGCTTCGCTACAGCGCCGCCCCGATTCCCCACCCGCCCTGTAAGGGGCACGGGGCCGGGCGTCACACTGTTCGCCATGAATGACTGGCCTGAAGGATGGTCCGACGACCGCAACGCGCGTCATGGCCGCGGCAGCGCCGACGCCCAGCCCGAGGGGCACCGCGTGATGCGCCATGTGCGGCCCGGATCGGTCCCCCGCCAGGGGGTGCCCCCGCAGCCGCAGCAGCCGCCGCGGTCGCCGCGGTCGCCGGACGGGTACGCGAACGCCTATGACAGCGGCTACAACACAGGCCAGGTGTACGGCAGTCCCAGGGGCGGCGGCAACAACCCGGGCGGGTACGGCCCCGGCGGCCCCGGCGGCCGCGGCCCCGGCGGGGCGCCGCCCATGCCGTCGCAGAGCCCGGGCGCGCGCCCCGCGCCGAACTGGGGCCGCCGTATCAAGGTCGGCTCCATCACGCTGGCGGTGGTCGTCCTGGCCACCACGGTCGGTACGTACTTCTGGGCCGACGGCAAGATGCGCCGCGAGGTGGATCTCGCCAAGGTCATCGACCGTCCGGCGGAAGGCGACTGCACGACGTATCTGATCGTCGGCTCCGACAGCCGTGAGGGCATGACGTCCGAGGACAAGAAGCGGCTGCACACCGGCTCCGCCGACGGCAAGCGCACGGACTCGATGATGATTCTCGCGGCGTGCGGCAGCGGCAACACGATGATCTCACTGCCGCGCGACTCGGACGTGGAGATACCGACGTTCGTGGGCTCGGAGTCCGGCAAGACGTTCAAGGGCACGGGCCGGCGCGTGAAGCTGAACGCGGCGTACGCGGAGGACGGGCCCGAGCTGCTGGTCCGCACGGTGGAGCACAACACCGGGCTGCGCATCGACCACTACGCGGAGATCGGCTTCGCGGGCTTCGCGAACATCGTCGACGCGCTCGGCGGCGTCGAGATGAACATCGAGAAGGGCTTCAAGGACAAGAAGTCCGGCGCCGACTTCCAGGCCGGCAAGCAGACCCTGGACGGCGAGCAGGCGCTGGCGTTCGTCCGCACGCGGTACGCGTTCGCCGAGTCGGACCTGGCGCGTACGAAGAACCAGCAGAAGTTCCTGGCGGCGCTGGCGAACCAGGCGGCGACACCGGGCACGATCCTCAACCCGTTCAAGCTGTACCCGACGCTGGGCGCGGGCCTGGACACGCTGATCGTCGACAAGGACATGTCGCTGTTCGACCTGGGCGAGATGTTCTTCGCGATGAAGGGCGTCAACAGCGGCGACGGCACGTCGATGAACATGCCCATCTCGGGCAGCCGCGGCGGGAACCTGGTCTGGGACAAGGCGAAGGTGCGGCAGCTGGTGCAGCAGATCCAGAACGACGAGAAGGTCACGGTGACGTCGGACCGCTGACGGGGCGACACTGGAGGCAGGGCCGCGCTCGACCCTGAACCACGATGGGAGGCGGACGATGAGCACGCTGGAAGAACAGATCGACATCAATGCCCCGATCGATGCGGCCTGGGACTGTCTCCACCGCGTGGAGGAGTATCCGAGCTTCCTGCAAGGCGTGCGCGGGGCGCGTGCGGAGAGCGGCGACCGGGCGCACCTGGACGTCGACGCGGGCGGCCGGGCCCAGGAATTCGAGGCCGAGATCACCGACCGCGGGGATGAGCACGTGATGGCGTGGCGCACCACGGGCGGTCCCGATCTGTCGGGAACCTTCTCGCTGCTGCCCATCGACCAGGGGCACACGCGGGTGCAGGCACGCGTCACGTACGAGCCGGGCAAGGTCAGGGACGCGTTCGGCGGCCCGAAGGGCTTCGCGCAGGCGACCGCCATCGAGCGGCTCGTACGGGACGACCTTCAGCAGTTCAAGGAGCTGGTGGAAGCCGAACGGTGAGCGGCCCCGGCCGCGACGGCGGTGCCTCGGCGGCGGGTCAGCCGGCGAACGGGTTCGCGTGGCCCGGGAGCTGCTGCCCGGGGGCCAGGAAGCGCTGGACGCCGTGCTCGTCCCGTACGGCGACGAACCCGGCCGCCGTGAGGCGCTGCGCGAGCTTCCGGCGGCGGGCCTCGCCCAGCGTGAAGAAGCCCATGAGGAGGCCGCCGAGTACGACGCCGGTGCCGAGGGCCACGAGGTACTTCCCGGTGATCAGGATGGCGGCCACGGCGACGCCGAGCATGGCCCAGGCCATGGCCTTCTGCCGCGGCCCGGCGGCCTGCGCCATGACGTCGAAGGCGATCCGGTCCTTGGCCAGGGCGACGGCCGCCTCCGCCTCCGGGAGCGGCTTGAGTGTGCCGGGCCGCAGCCCGGGGGCGGCTCCGCCGTTGCCGGCCCGCGGGTGCGCCGCGATGGCGGCGGCCTCGCGGGCGCGGGCCTCGGGGCTGGGGTCGCGGTACAGGAACGCGGTCAGGAGCTGCTTGTTGTGACCGTGCCGCTGGGCCTCGCCGTACGCGAAGCCGTACTGCTCGACGAAGTACACCTGGGCGGCGACGCGGCCGGTCGCGGTGGCGCTGTCCGTGATCTCCACGACGTCCTGGGTGGCGATCTGCCGGAGCAGCTTCGAGATCGTACGGTCCGCGTTCATGTTCCTCGCCCTGCCATGGCCGGATGCCGACGGCTGAGTTCCGGCGGCAGCGCAGCCTAACCGACCCCGGGACACGGGAAGAGGCACCCCCCCAGGAGGTGCCTCTTCGTGCCTCTTCGTCAGGTGTTGCCGTGTGGCGTCAGGGCAGGTTGCGGGCCATCACGATGCGCTGGACCTGGTTCGTGCCCTCGTAGATCTGGGTGATCTTGGCGTCGCGCATCATGCGCTCCACCGGGTAGTCGCGCGTGTAGCCGTAGCCGCCGAGGAGCTGGACGGCGTCCGTGGTGACCTCCATGGCGACGTCGGACGCGAAGCACTTGGCGGCCGCGCCCTGGAACGTGAGGTCGCTGTCGCCGCGCTCCGACTTGGCGGCGGCCGCGTACGTCAGCTGGCGGGCGGCCTCGATCTTCATGGCCATGTCCGCGAGCATGAACTGCACGCCCTGGAAGTCGCCGATCGGCTTGCCGAACTGCTTGCGCTCCTGGACGTAGCCCTTGGCGTAGTCGAGGGCGCCCTGCGCGATGCCGAGGGCCTGGGCCGCGATGGTGATGCGGGTGTGGTCCAGGGTCTTCATGGCGGTGGCGAAGCCGGTGCCCTCCGCGCCGATCATGCGGTCGGCGGGGATGCGGACGTTGTCGAGGTAGACCTCGCGGGTCGGGGAGCCCTTGATGCCGAGCTTCTTCTCGGGGGCGCCGAAGGAGACGCCCTCGTCGCTCTTCTCGACGACGAAGGCGCTGATGCCCTTGCTGCGCTTCTCGGGGTCCGTCACCGCCATGACCGTGTAGTACTCGGACACGCCCGCGTTGGTGATCCAGCGCTTCACGCCGTTGAGGATGTAGTGGTCGCCGTCGCGGACCGCACGGGTCTTCATGCCGGCGGCGTCCGAGCCGGCGTCCGGCTCGGAGAGGCAGTACGAGAACATCGCGTCGCCCTTGGCGAGCGGGCCCAGGTACTTCTTCTTCAGGTCCTCGGAGCCCGAGAGGATCACCGGGAGCGAGCCCAGCTTGTTCACCGCCGGGATCAGGGAGGAGGACGCGCAGACGCGCGCCACCTCCTCGATGACGATGACCGTCGCGAGCGCGTCGGCGCCCGCGCCGCCGTAGGTCTCGGGTACGTGCACGGCGTGCAGGTCGGAGGAGACGAGCGCGTCCAGGGCCTCCTGCGGGAAGCGGGCCTCCTCGTCGACGGCGGCGGCGTAGGGCGCGATCTTGGCCTCGGCGAGCGAGCGGACGGTGTCCCGGAGCATGTCGTGCTCCTCGGACGGGCGGTACAGATCGAATTCAGGCGTTCCCGCCATCTGTCTCTCACTCCCCTGAGCTGCTGCTAACTACCGTTAAGTAACTCGAATTTTAGTGGGCACCGGCTGATCAGGCATACGTGAGCTTCGTGACAGCTCGAACGATGCCCCCGCCCGCCCCCGGATATGCTCGGCGTCGCGCACCCGCCCGTCCACACCTGGAGCAGCACACCCATGGCCCTGAAGATCACGGTGATCGGCACCGGCTACCTCGGCGCCACGCACGCGGCGGCCATGGCGGAGCTCGGCTTCGATGTGCTGGGGCTCGACGTCGTACCGGAGAAGATCGAGATGCTGGCCCAGGGCCGCGTCCCGATGTACGAGCCGGGGCTCGAGGAACTGCTGCTCAAGCATGTCGCGGGGCGCGAGGGCTCGACCGGGCGGCTGCGCTTCACGACCTCCTGGGAGGAGGTCGGCGACTTCGGTGATGTCCATTTCGTCTGTGTCAACACACCGCAGAAGCACGGCGAGTACGGCTGCGACATGAGCTTCGTGGACGCCGCCTTCGGGTCGCTGGCGCCGCACCTGAAGAAGCCCGCGCTGGTGGTCGGCAAGTCGACCGTGCCGGTCGGCAGCGCCGAGCGGCTGGCGCGGCTGCTGGCGGAGCGCGCCCCGGCGGGCGGGGAGGTGGAGCTGGCCTGGAACCCCGAGTTCCTGCGCGAGGGCTTCGCCGTGCAGGACACCCTGCACCCGGACCGGATCGTGGTCGGCGTGGAGAGCGAGCGCGCCGAGAAGATCCTGCGCGAGGTGTACGAGGTGCCGGTCGGGCAGGGTTCGCCGTTCGTCGTGACCGACTTCCCGACGGCGGAGCTGGTGAAGACCTCCGCCAACTCCTTCCTCGCCACGAAGATCTCCTTCATCAACGCCATGGCGGAGGTCTGCGAGGCCGCGGGCGGCGACGTCGCGAAGCTCGCGGAGGCCATCGGCCACGACGAGCGGATCGGCGCGAAGTTCCTGCGGGCCGGGATCGGCTTCGGGGGTGGGTGTCTTCCGAAGGACATTCGTGCCTTCATGGCGCGGGCCGGTGAGCTGGGCGCCGATCAGGCGCTGACGTTCCTCCGGGAGATCGACTCCATCAACATGCGCCGCCGCGGCCAGATGGTCGGCATGGCGCGGGAGGCGCTGGGCGACGGTACGTTCCTGGGCAAGCGGGTCGCCGTGCTCGGCGCCGCGTTCAAGCCCGACTCGGACGACGTACGGGACTCGCCGGCGCTGAACGTGGCGGGCCAGATCCACCTGCAGGGCGGGCAGGTCACCGTGTACGACCCGAAGGGCATGGACAACGCCCGCAAGCTCTTCCCGACCCTCGCGTACGCGGACAGCGCGCTTGAGGCGGCACGCGGCGCCGATGTGGTGCTGCACCTCACGGAGTGGCGCGAGTTCCGGGACGGCCTCGACCCGGCGGAGCTCGGCGAGGTCGTGAACGCCCGGATCATCCTGGACGGCCGCAACGCGCTCGACCCGATGCGCTGGCGCGACGCGGGCTGGACGTTCCGCGCGATGGGCCGCCCGCGCGCGTAGCCGCCCCGTATCGGCGGGTCAGGCCTTACGGGCCCGGTACGCGCGCATCTTGGCGCGCGAGCCGCAGAGCGCCATGGAGCACCAGCGGCTGCGGCCCGCCGGGCTGCGGTCGTAGTACGCCCAGTGGCAGTCGGGTGCCTCGCACGCCTTGAGGCGCGGCCAGGTGCCGTCGGCCGCCGCCGCGGCGATGGCGGCCGCGATCCGGGACGTGAGCGTGGGCGGGCCCGCCGGGCGGAGGTGTGCGGCGCCGTCGGCGGGATCGACGGTGACCACCAGGGGCGCGGCCGACAGCAGCACGTCCAGCGGGCGCGTGGGGCGGTGCGGCGGGTGGCCGGCGTGGGCCAGGCAGGCCGCGCGCAGGGCCTCGCGCAGGTCGCGGGCCGCCGGGACGTCGGCCTCGGCCAGCGCGAAGGCGGCGCGGCCCTCCTCCGTGTCGAGGGAGTCCGCGCCCGTCTCGATGTCCAGCGAGTTCACCAGGGCCTCGACCAGCGCGAGGTCCCCGGGCGCGGGCGCTCGGTCATTCATGCTTGCGACGTTACCTCTCGGGGTGGAGTATGGGGTAACTCCGTTACCGGTTGGCGAGAAATACCGGTAACGGGCCACGCTCGCTGTCTTCGTACGAGGAGTCGTCATGGCCATCGCCACCCTCGGGCCCGTCGTCATCGACTGCCCGGACCCGCTCGCCCTCGCCGCCTTCTACGCCGAGCTCCTGGGCGGCGAGGTGAAGGCCGACGACCCCACGTGGGTCGATGTGACCGGGTTCGCGGGCACGCCGCTCGCCTTCCAGGCCGCGCCCGGGTACGTGCCACCGGAGTGGCCGCGTGCCGACCGGTCGCAGCAGTTCCACCTGGACCTGATGGTCGAGGACATGGACGCGGCCGAGGAACGGGCGCTCGCGCTGGGCGCGAGGAAGCTGGAGGCCGACGACCGCACCCGCTCGTGGCGCGTGTACGCCGACCCGGCCGGGCACCCGTTCTGTCTCTGCCGCGGCTGACCTCAGCCGTCGAGGGACACGAGCGTCGCCGTCGACGGGCCGCGCCGGGCCGCCGCGTCCCGTGCGACGGCCTCCGCGTCGCGGAGCACCCGTACCGCGTTCTCCCACGTCAGCTTGGCCACGTCGGCGCGCGACCAGCCGCGGCCCAGCAGCTCCGCGATCAGGTTCGGGTAGCCCGCCACGTCGTCCAGGCCGTGCGGGGTGAACGCCGTGCCGTCGAAGTCGCCGCCGATGCCGATGTGGTCGACGCCGGCCACCGCGCGCATGTGGTCCAGGTGGTCCGCGACCGTCGCGGCCGTGGCGACGGGGCGGGGGTGTGCCGCCTCGAACTCCGCGTGGAGGCGCATGGCCTCCGGCGAGGTGTCCAGGTGGTGGAAGCCGTGCTTCCGCAGGTTCTCGTCCGCCCGCGCCGTCCACTCCACGGCCGCGGGCAGGATGAACTTCGGTACGAACGTGGCCATGGCCACGCCGCCGTTGGCGGGCAGCCGCTCCAGGACGTCGTCGGGGATGTTGCGCGGATGGTCGCAGACCGCCCGCGAGGAGGAGTGCGAGAAGATCACCGGGGCTTCGGTGGTGTCCAGGGCGTCCCGCATCGTCGTCGCCGCGACATGCGAGAGGTCGACCAGCATGCCCAGGCGGTTCATCTCCCGGACCACCTCGCGGCCGAACGCCGACAGGCCGCCGACGCCGGGCTCGTCCGTCGCCGAGTCCGCCCACGCGATGTTGTCGTTGTGCGTGAGCGTCATGTAGCGCACACCCAGCGTGTACAGGGCGCGCAGGGTCGCGAGCGAGTTGTTGATGGAGTGGCCGCCCTCGGCGCCCTTGAGCGACGCGATACGGCCCGCGGCCCGCGCGGCCTCCATGGCGTCGGCGGTCAGCGCCTCCGCCAGCTCCGCCGGGTGGCGGGCCAGCAGCCTGTCCACGCAGTCGATCTGCTCCAGCGTCGCGCTGACCGCGTCGTCGCCGGCCATGTCGCTGCGTACGTACACCGACCAGAACTGGGCGCCGACCCCGCCCGCGCGGAGTCGGGGCAGGTCGGTGTGGAGGCGCCCGGTCTGGTCGGCGGCGATGTCGAGGCGGTCCAGGTCGTACCCGGCCTTCTCGCGCAGCGCCCACGGCAGGTCGTTGTGCCCGTCGACGACCGGGTGCTCGGCCAGCAGGTCCAGCGCGTCCCGCAGCCGCTCCGCCCGCTCCTCGGCGGCCCGCTCCC
>NZ_JABWDV010000113.1 GCF_013362995.1 Streptomyces sp. TRM64462
CGGTCGGCCGGCGGCACGCCACGCCCGCCCCGCCAGGGCCCGCGCGCCTCCGTGCGGGGATCCCGTGCCCTGCGCGTGGCGGTGTGCGACCCCGTGCCGCCGCCGGGGCGGGGGCGTCGTGCTGTGGCATGTCCCCGTGTCCGAAGGCCACTTGAGAGGCGGCCCGCGCCCCCTGCGCCCGCTGCGCCCCCTTGTCATGGCTCGTTCGGCGCCTCTAGCTTGGGCGGCTGCTGACGTGTGCATAGGGGGGAACCACCCATGGCCTCACGGGGACGACACCGCCGGTACCAGCCGAGCCGGCTCAACCGGGCATCGCTCACCGTCACGGTCGGCGGCGCCGGAATAGCGCTGCCGCTCATAGGCGCCGGAACCGCGCAGGCGGCGTCCGTGGACGTCTGGGAGAAGGTCGCTGCCTGCGAGTCCACCAGCCGGTGGAAGACCAACACCGGCAACGGCTACTACGGCGGCCTCCAGTTCAGCCAGTCCACCTGGGAGGCGTACGGCGGTACCCGCTACGCGCCCCGCGCCGACCTCGCCACCAAGGACCAGCAGATCGCGATCGCCGAGAAGGTGCTCAAGGGGCAGGGCCCGCAGGCCTGGCCCACCTGCTCGGGCAGGGCCGGGCTGACCCGCGGCGGCGACTCGCCCGACATCGCGCCGGGGCGGAAGGCCGCGTCGCCCACGACCGTGCCCGGTCAGCGCCGTGAGAGCTACACCGTGGCCCGCGGCGACTCCCTGTCCGGCATCGCCGCCGACCAGCGCGTCCCGGGCGGCTGGCAGGAGCTGTACGCGCAGAACCGCGCCGTCATCGGCGACGACCCCGACCTCATCATGCCGGGACAGAAGCTGACCCTCCGCCAGAAGACGTCGGCGACGCCCAAGGAGAAGCCCGCCGCCCAGCCGCCCGCCCGGCCCAAGGCGAAGCCCACCGCCAAACCCGCCGCGAAACCGGCCGCCCGGCCCGCGGATAAGCCCCGGACGCGGCCCGTGGTCGCCAAGTCCCGCACCAGCGGCCTCAGTTCACCCGTCGACGCCCCGCCCGGCACGTCCTACGGCCGCCCCGGATCAAGCTGGGCCGCCGGTTACCACACCGGCGTCGACTTCCCCGTGCCGACCGGCACGTCCGTCAAGGCCGTCGCCTCCGGGAAGGTCGTATCGGCCGGCTGGGCCGGCGCGTACGGGTACCAGATCGTCATCCGGCACGACGACGGCCGCTACAGCCAGTACGCCCACCTGTCCGCGCTCACCGTCCGCGAAGGACAGACCGTCAACAGCGGCCAGCGCATCGCGCGTTCAGGCTCGACCGGCAACAGCACCGGCCCGCACCTCCACTTCGAGATCCGCACCGGACCCGGCTACGGCTCCGACATCGACCCCCTCACCTACCTCCGCGCCGGCGGCGTCCGCATCTGAACCACCCCGGCCTCCACTCCCGGCCCCGGCCCCGGCACGCGCCGCCCGAACCGGGGCCGGCGGCTCCGCCTGCGACGTCGTGAGGAGGACCAGCCCCGCCGCCGCCACCGCCCCGCACAGCAGCGCCAGGAGCGTGCCCGGGGCGCCGTGCTGGAAGCGCTCGCCGAGCAGGGCGACCCCCACGGCGGCCGCCACCACCGGGTTGACCACCGTGACGGTCGCCAGCGGCGCACCCGGGCTCCACGTCCCGTGACCGATTTCGTCACCACCGACGCGATCCCGTACGCCACTCCGGCCGCGCCCGCCAGCAGCACCCCGCGCCCCAGCGGCCGGCGCATCCGCC
>NZ_JABWDV010000114.1 GCF_013362995.1 Streptomyces sp. TRM64462
CCCGTCCCCCGCGGGCCCCGGCGCCGCGGGAGGCGCGCACCGCGCGTCCGCACCGGCTGCCCGGCGGGTGGGCGATCCGCTCGCGTGACCTTCCCGGCCGGACGTCCCGTCGGCGCCTCCGTCCACCCGGCCGCGCACGACCGCCCGCCTGCTGTGGCCCGCGCTGTCAGCGGGGCGCCCGCCGACTGCCCCGCTCGGCCCGCACGGCCATCCGCCTGCCCCCGTCCAGACCCCGCATCGGTGGTCTGGGGGGCCGGGCGGTTGCCAGGCCCAAGGGTCACGGGGCCTGTGGGGGCGGGGTGCCGGTGGTGGGCGGGAGCGTGGGTTGTGCAGCTGGGGACAAGGGGGCGCAGAGGGGGGTGGCGGTCGCTGGGTCGGAGGCGTGGGGGTCGGTGGGCGGGGGCGTGGTCGAGGTGGCGCGTTGGCCGGAGAGGAGGGGGCGGAGTGCGCCGGAGAGGTCGGCGGCGCAGTCCAGGGGGCCGGCCTGGAGGTGGCTGGTGACCAGTTCGGCGCGGTGCAGGCGGAGGTCCTCGCGGTCGAAGTGGAAGCGCAGCTCGCGGCGGACGGTGAACAGGGAGGCGTTCGCCGTGTCGGAGCCGGGCGCGGCGGCGGGGCGGACGACGTAGACGAAGGTGTGGTCCGACGTGACCTCCAGGACGCCGGGGCTGGTCTCGGCGACGCGGAGGCTGCCGTGGACGCGGACGGCGGGGTCGGCGAGGGCGACGCGGGCGGGGTCGAAGCGTACGAGCCAGCCGGCGGTGGCGTGGCGGCCGTCGGTGGACGGGGCGTCGGTGCTCCGGTCGAACTGGGCGAGCTGGTCGGGGTCCAGGAGCAGCCGGACGGGGCGGACGGTGCCGCCGGTCAGGACGTCGGGGTCGAGGGAGGACTGCACCAGGTAGTCCTTGGCGGTGCTCAGGGCGGCCATGACCTGGCCCTCGGAGAAGTGGGTGGTGCGCCGGACGGGCGGCAGGGTGACCCCGGCGGCGCCGGAGCGGTACTCGGCGGCGGGGCTGTGGGCGTACAGGTCGGCGGGGCGGCCGCCGGGGACGGCGCCCTGGGGAACGAGTGGGAGGAGGGTCATACGGAGCGGCTCGGCGCGCTGGTCGAGCGGCGGCGGGTAGGCCTGGCGGGAGCCGAGGTGGACGGCGGCGGCGAAGACCATCGCGACGACGAGGACGAGGAGCAGGGCGCCGGCCCGGGATCCGCGGCGGCGGCCGCCGGGGCCGGGGGGCTCGGGGCCGGGTCCCCCGTGGTGGGGGCGGTCGCGGACGGGCCGGGTGTGGTCGTCGAGGCGCTCCTGGGCGGAGAGTTCCTGGAGATGGGCAGCGCGGACGAACGACTCGTCGAAGACGACGGACCGGTACTCGTCCTCTCCACCGCCGGGGAGCCCCTCCGGTGTGCCGTCGGGCGTCCCGTCGGGCGGGTCGACACTCCCTGCCATACCTTGAGGGTAGGTCTGAGGGGGCTGCCGTAAACGCCGGGCCGGACGCCAACTTGCCCGTGCGTCTCTACGGTTGGGACGGCGCGTCGGGGGTGAGGAGGGGCGGCGGCGAGTAGTCCGGGGTCGACGGGGCGGAGGCCGTGGTGTCGGCGGGGTCGCTGGTGGGGGCGATGTCGGTGGTGGCGGGGGCGGGGATCTGGTCGTCGCGGTCGCCGGACGAGCTGCGGTACACGGCGGTGAAGGCGAGGGCGACCATGCCGAGGCCCATCAGGAGGGCGACGACCCAGGCCACGGGCCGGTACCAGCGGGAGACCGGCCGGTAGGGGCGGAGGCGGCCGCCGTACGGACCATAGGGGTCGTACGGGTCGGGGGCGTCGTCGCCGGGGGTGTACGGGGGCGGGTCGTACGGGTCGCCGTCGGGGCCCGGGCCGGGGCGGCGGCCTCGGGCGGCGTCCGCGTCGGCGCGGGCCTGGGCGGCGGCCACGAGACGCTCGACCGCGGTCGGCTCGTGGAACCTGGCGGCTCGTACGAAGTCCTCGTCGAACACCACGGGGGCGAGGTCCTCGTCCGCGCCTCCGCGGTCGTCGTCGGGCTCCCAGCCGTCCGGGAACGGCCTGCCCCCCACGTCGTCCGGCACGTGTTCAGAGTAGACCCGCGGGACGGGTTCGGGCAGGGAGAGTGCGGAACCTCCCCCTGCCCGATGCCGGTCCGAAGCGGGTCGGCGCGGTCCGATTCGGGGCCGACGCCGGGGCGTGGTTACCGGGTGTGACCGTCGCCCGTGACGATGTACTTCGTGGAGGTGAGCTCAGGAAGGCCCATGGGGCCGCGGGCGTGCAGCTTCTGCGTGGAGATGCCGATCTCCGCGCCGAAGCCGAACTGGCCACCGTCCGTGAACCGCGTCGAGGCGTTCACGGCGACCGTCGTGGAGTCCACCAACTGGGTGAAGCGGCGGGCGGCGGCCTGCGAGGTGGTGACGATCGCCTCGGTGTGGCCGGAGGTCCAGAGCCGGATGTGGGCGACGGCCGCGTCCAGGGAGTCGACGACGGCCGCGGCGATGTCGTACGAGAGGTACTCGGTCTCCCAGTCCTCCGCGGTCGCCGGGACCACCGTCGCCTTGGAACCCTCGGCGTAGGCCTGGACCCGCTCGTCGGCGTGGACGGTGACGCCCGCGTCGGCGAGGGCGTCCAGGGCGCGCGGCAGGAACGCGGCGGCGATGTCCTGGTGGACGAGGAGGGTCTCGGCGGCGTTGCAGACGCTGACGCGCTGCGCCTTCGAGTTGATCAGGATGTCGACGGCCATGTCGAGGTCGGCGTGGGCGTCGACGTACACGTGGCAGTTGCCGGTGCCGGTCTCGATGACCGGGACGGTGGACTCCTCGACGACGGTGCGGATCAGGGAGGCGCCGCCGCGCGGGATGAGAACGTCGACGAGCCCGCGGGCGCGCATCAGCTCCCGTACGGAGTCGCGGGACTCGCCGGGGACGAGCTGCACGGCGTCCGCGGGGAGCCCGGCGCCGCCGACCGCGTCGCGCAGGACGCGCACCAGGGCCGTGTTGGAGGCGTAAGCGGAGGACGAGCCGCGCAGCAGGACGGCGTTGCCGGCCTTGAGGCAGAGGGCGGCGGCGTCCACGGTGACGTTGGGGCGGGCCTCGTAGATGATGCCGACGACGCCCAGCGGGACGCGGACCTGGCGCAGGTCGAGGCCGTTGGGGAGGGTCGAGCCGCGGACGACCTCGCCGACCGGGTCGGGCAGCGCGGCGACGTGGCGGACGTCGGCGGCGATGGCCCGCACCCGCTCGGGGGTGAGCGTGAGCCGGTCGACGATGGACTCGCTGGTGCCCGCCTCCCGGGCCCGGGCCACGTCCTCGCCGTTCGCCTGGACGATCTCGGCCGTGCGGACCTCCAGGGCGTCGGCCATGGCGAGCAGGGCGTCGTCCTTGACCGCGCGCGGAAGTGGCGCGATGTCGGCGGCCGCCCCGCGGGCCCGGTAGGCGGCCTGGGCGACCGGGGACAGGTCGTCGTACGGGTTCATGGAGGGAGAGGCGGAATGCGAGGTCATGCCCGCAGGGTAATGCGATCCCCGCGGGCACCCCTCATAGGTCACGCTCCGTCCCGGTCCCCGAGACGCAGCGGAACGCTCCTGCACCCGCTCGGCACGGGTGCGCGCCGCTCAGTACGGGTGCACGCCGACCGGGGCCGCGGGCGGCGGGCCGTAGCCCTCGGCGATGCGCTGGTGGTAGGTCTCGCGGTCGATGACCTCCAGGCCGACGATCTCCCAGGGCGGCAGTTGGGCGCTCTGCCGGTGCTCGCCCCACAGACGCAGGGCGACGGCCGCCGCGTCGTGCAGGTCGCGGGCCTCTTCCCAGTACCGGATCTCGGCGTGATCGTTGGCGTACCGGCTGGTCAGCAGGAAGGGATGGTCGTGGGCGAGCTGTTCGAGCGCTCGCCGGACCTCCTTCAGCGGTGCTTCCTCGCCGGACACGCTGAGCGTGATGTGCCACAGCTTGGACACCGGCCGGTCCGGTGACGCGTCACCCTCGCCCGCACCCGTGCCCGGGCCCGTGCCGGTGCCGATGCCGGAACCGATGCCGATGCCCTTGCCGGCACCTTTGCCGATGCCCGTGCCGTTTCCCGTGCCCGTGACCGTGCGGCTGCTCGTGCCGACGCCCGTACCGGTGCCGGTGCCGGCGCCCGTACCCGTGCCGGTCGGGACCTGGGTGTCGTCGAAATCGGCCCCGGCCTCGACACTCGTCAAGGCACGTTCGGTCGTCCCGCGGGGCCCAGCCCCTGGGCGCGCTCGTCTCACCGGCGGCCTCCTGTTGATGCGTTGTCGTGCTGTCACCCCGCCTTACCCCCCAGACAAAGTTGACCAGCCCTGAGCGCTGGATGGGGCGGTTTTGGTAAAGGTCTCCGACGGTTGACCCGACTTTCAGCCGTTCCAGGGGTGCAGAACGACCAGATCGTCCCTGTGTACGACTTCTCTCTCGTATGCCGGGCCCAGTTCCTTGGCCAGCTCTTTGGTGGAACGTCCCAGGAGCTGCGGGATCTCCTTCGCGTCGAAGTTGACCAGACCGCGGGCGACGGGGCGGCCGTCGGTGTCGCGCAGCTCGATGGGGTCGCCCGCGCCGAACTCGCCCTCCACGGCGGCGATTCCGGCGGGCAGCAGCGACTTCCTGCCGTGCACGACCGCCCGCACGGCACCCTCGTCGAGGGTGAGGGCCCCCTGCGGCGCCGACGCGTGGGCCAGCCACAGCAGCCGGCCGGCGGAGCGGCGCCCGGTGCGGTGGAAGTACGTGCCGGTGTCCCGCCCCGCGAGGGCGTCGGCTGCCCGGCTGGCGGAGGTGAGGACGACGGGGATGCCCGCCGCCGCGGCGATCCTGGCCGCCTCGACCTTGGTGACCATGCCGCCCGTGCCGACCCCGGCCTTGCCCGCGGAGCCGATCTCGACGCCGGCCAGGTCCCGGGGCCCGTGCACCTCCTGGATACGGGACGTGCCGGGCCTGCTGGGGTCGCCGTCGTACAGGCCGTCCACGTCGGAGAGCAGCACCAGCAGGTCGGCGCGGACGAGGTGGGCGACGAGGGCGGCGAGCCGGTCGTTGTCACCGAACCGGATCTCGTCCGTGGCGACGGTGTCGTTCTCGTTGACGATCGGGAACGCGCCCATCGACAAAAGCTGGTCGAGCGTCCGGTAGGCGTTGCGGTAGTGGGCGCGGCGGCTCATGTCGTCGCTGGTGAGGAGCACCTGGCCGACGCGTACGCCGTAGCGGGCGAAGGACGCGGTGTAGCGGGCGACGAGGAGGCCCTGGCCGACGCTGGCGGCGGCCTGCTGGCGGGCGAGGTCCTTGGGGCGGCGCGTGAGGCCGAGCGGGGCGAGTCCGGCGGCGATGGCTCCGGAGGAGACCAGGACGATCTCCCGCGCACCCGCGCCCGCACCGCCGCCCGTACCCCCGTCCTCGCCCGGGCCGCGCACCTTGGCCAGTACGTCGACCAGCGCGTCGACGCGGTCCGCGTCGAGGCCGCCTGAGGCGGTGGTCAAGGACGACGAACCGACCTTGACGACGATCCGGCGGGCTTCTGTCACGTACTGCCTTACCACTGTCACGTGGCGAATCTATGCCAGGTCGGGCGGTCGGTGCGCGGGCGTTTCATCCGGTGGACCGGTTTCTGGACATGCCGCGGACATGTCCAGAAACCGGGCCGGGAGCCGGGGCCGGGGCTCTTCCAGAAACCGGGCCGGACACCTTCACGAAACCGCTCCCGGGCCGTCCTCAGCCGACGGCCGTCCTCAGCCGACAGCCGTCCTCAGCCGACGGCCGTCGTCTCCGCCGCGTCCTTCTGCGTCTCCGCCGCCGCGCCCGGCCTGCCCTCCGGCTCGGCTCCGAGTGCCGCGCCGTCCTCGCGGTCGAGTTCACCGATCCGCTGGCCGGCGAGCCGCTGCGCGACGCCCGCGTTGCGGGCCTCGGCCTTGGCGGTCAGGGCGCGCACGGCGGCGTTGAACCGCTCGATGGACGTGGGCTCGTCGGGCCCGAGCAGGTAGCGCTTCAGGCCTCGCCGCTCCTCCGCCTGTGCATCGGCGGCGGGGTCGGCCACGGCGGCCAGCAGTTCGCCGAGTTCGGCGGCGCTGTTGGAAAGGACGACAGCCGCCCGTACAGCGGTGTTCTGCCTCTTGAACTCCTCCTCGCCGACCTCGGCGGAGTCGGTCACGGCGTACGGCTTGCCGCTCGCGATGAAGTCGGAGACGACGCTGGAGATGTCGGAGACCATGCCGTCGGATTCGTTGAAGCAGTCGTACAGGCGCGGTTCGGAGCCGGTGACGACCTTGTGCTCCCACCAGCCGGACGAGCGCCAGTAGGCGTCGTTCCACTCGGCGCGCAGCCGCTTGATCTCGGCGAGGCGGTGCGGGTCCGCGAGCGAGACGCGGGAGGTCTCGGCCTCGTCGGTGCCCTTGCGGCCGGGGGTGCTCAGGGCGGCGAGACGGGCCTCGATCCTGGCCAGTTCGGCGCGTGCGGCGGCCTGCCCGGGCTGCGCGGCGGCGGCCTCCTTCGCCCAGCGCGGGTCGGTGGCGCGGCGCGCGGCGGCCTCCGTGACCAGCTTCTTGATGCGCTCGTCGACGGCCTTGGCCTTCTTGTCGACAAGCCCGGTGAACGGGTGCGGCTTGTAGATGACGCGGACCGGCGGGTCGGCGTTCAGCAGCCGCTTGACGATGTTCTCGCCGGCCAGCAGCAGCGAGGTGTTGCCGGGGTTGCCGTCCCAGCCCTCCCAGGTGGGGGCGTACAGGATCGTCGGGATGGGGTTCTTCGGCGTGCCCGTCCAGCGCTGGACGCCGTCGAGCTGCGGGCGGCCCACCTCGACGATGTCCTCGTCGCGGACGCCGACGTCCGCGAGGGCGTAGCGGTCGCGGCCCGCCTGGCCGGCGGTCCACACCTCGTCGTACACCTTGGAGAACGGGTTGACGCTGGCGAGCTTGTCGCTGTCGCCGTGACCGATGAAGACGTGCTTGCTGGTGGGGACGCGCAGCATGTGGATGTTCTTGCCGACGTTGGCGGCGTACAGCGTGACGCGTACCGAGGAGAAGTCCCGGGCCATCAGATGCTGGCCGCCGGGGATGCACAGCACGGGCACGGAGGTGTCGCCGAGCTTCGCGACGAGCTCGCGCTCACGCATGATGATGATCGGGCGCCCGTCGACCTGCTCCAGGGCGTCCAGCCACATGTTGACCTGATAGGCCGAGTCACCGCCGCCGGAGAAGTAGAGCGCGACGGTGGGCTGGTACTCGCGCAGCCACCCGTCGACGGCCTTCAGGACCGCGCCCGCGCCCGGGACGCGGCGCCTGCGGCGCATGTACGGGGCGAGCAGCGCGATGTAGAGGACGCCCAGCACCAGGGTGGCGGCGACACCGGCGTACGCGACGACCGCGCGCCCGGTCAGGACGGCGGCGACGACACCGGCGACGGCCGGGACGTCGAGGTGCAGCATCTTCTCCGCGGAGCGGTGCAGCAGCGCCCGGGGCGGGGCGTCCGGGATGCGTACGGCGTGCAGGTCGACGTTGCGCGTGACGACCGGCATGGTGCGGCGCAGCCGGATGAACGCGGCGAGCGCGCCGTGCGGGGCCTGGAGGCCGTAGAAGAGCAGGAAGCCGGCGACCGCGGCGTAGAACACGGGCCGGTCGGCGAGACCTTCGCGGGCGAGGAGCAGGATCAGCAGGAGCTGGCGCAGCAGGAAGCGGATCGGCAGACCGGCGCGCACGCTGTTGAGGCGGTTGACGAGGTAGCTGCGCTTCTGGTGGAGGTACCAGTCCGCGGCGTATGTCACGGCACCGGCGGCCGTGAAGAGCCAGAGGTTCGGGATCAGCGCGGCGAGCATGACGCACGGATAACCGAGTCCCAGGAGGACTGCCGCGGACAGCTCTGCC
This sequence comes from Streptomyces sp. TRM64462, assembly GCF_013362995.1. GTDB lineage: Bacteria > Actinomycetota > Actinomycetes > Streptomycetales > Streptomycetaceae > Streptomyces. The sequence continues at coordinate 7,853 of NZ_JABWDV010000114.1, forward strand.
CCACTGCCCACGCGGGCCAGGCGAATAGCGGTCGAAATCACGTAGAACCTGCTCCAGACGGGGATGCCGGTCGTTTCACAAAGCCGGTTGTTTCACAAAGGCGTTGGTAAGACGTCGATTCCGTGAAGGTGGGGCTTCACTGCGCGGGCCCCTGCATTCGCCGTTCGGCGATCATGCAGGGGCCCGGGAATTCACATCCAGTGAGTATTACACATCTTCCTCGCGGTCGAGGACGGCGGCGAGCGCCTGCTCGAAGCCGGAGGCCTCGCCGGCGGCACGGGTCGGGTCCTGCTGCCGAACGTCGATGACATGACCGGTCAGTTCGGACAGCAGCACGTCCAGGGAGGTCCGCGCGACGGCCTCGGAGGAGAGCAGCGATCCGGCGGGCTCCTGGCCGAACGCCTTGGTGCGCATGGGCGTCGCGGTGCGCTCCGGGTTGACGCAATTGACGCGGATTCCGTCCGCCGCCCATTCGTCGGCGAGTGCCTGCGTGAGATTCACCATGGCGGCCTTCGTGGACGAATAGAGGCTGTACTCGGCGCGGCCGCGGGTGTAGCTGGAGGAGGTGTAGAGCAGGAGCTGTCCCTTGCTCTCCACCAGGTACTTGTACGATGCACGCGCGATCTGCACAGGCGCGAGGTAATTGACGTTCAGCGCTTCCTGGATGGTGGCGGTGTCGGTCTCCGCGAGCTTGCCGATGCGCAGCACTCCGGCGGTGTTGATGACGTAGTCGATACGGCCGGTCTCGGCGTAGGCCGTGGCCAGGGCCTCCTCGACGTGTTCGGGGTTCTCGACGTGCGTGCCGGTGGTGGAGCGGCCGAGGGCGTACACCCTCGCGCCGTACTGCTCCGCGATGCGGGCGATGTCGGCGCCGATGCCGTACGAGCCGCCGAAGACGACGACCGTCCTGCCGGCGAGCCGCTCGCGGTACGCGGCCTCGTCGGCCTGCGCGGGCGCGGCGGTGGAGGCGAGCTGGAACAGCTTGTCCGCGATGAAGACGTCGACGGGCTGCGTGACCTTCATGTTGTACTCGTCGCCCGGCACGACGTGGATCGGCACGTCCGGCAGGTACTTGAGGACGACGGAGCAGTCGTCGGTGGCCTGGAAGTTCGGGTCGCCGGCCGCGATCTCGTACGCCCTGCGGATCGTGGAGAGCTTGAACGCCTGCGGGGTCTGGCCGCGGCGCAGCCGGGAGCGGTCGGGGACGTCGGTGATGAACTCGCCGTCCTCGCCGTGCGTGCGGGTCACGATGATGGTGTCGGCGGACGGGATGGCGACGTCCACGGCCTGGTAGCGGTCGAGGGCGTCGACACAGTCCTTGATCACGCGCTGTGACAGCAGCGGTCGGACGGCGTCGTGGAAGAGGACGTTCAGGTCCTCGCCGTCCGTGAGACCCTCGCCGAGGGCGCGGATGGCGCGCTCGGTGGTCTCGTTGCGGGTGGCGCCGCCCTCGATGATCTGGGTGACCTTGGCGAAGCCGGCCTTGGCGACGATCCGCTCGATGTCCTCGACGAATCCGGGCGCCATCAGCACGATCACGTCGTCGACACTCTCCGCCTGCTCGAAGATGCTGAGCGTGTGCTCGATGACGGCCTTGCCCGCGATCTTCAGGAGCTGCTTCGGGATGGCGAGCCCCACGCGCTGGCCCGTCCCCCCGGCGAGCACGACGGCTGTGGTGCGGGTCTTGGCTTCACTAGGCGCGGACGAAGGCGCAGACACAGGACGACCTACCTTGCTTGGCTGGGGGAACGGGCTGATGGTCGCACTCTCCGTGACCGAATCGCAAGGTGGCCATGGCGGGGCTCGCGGCGGTGCGACACCCGATGTTCACCTGCTGGTCAGGGGCGGTGGGTACGGGCCGGGCGAGCCTCTCCCGGAGAATCCCCGTGACGGACATCACTTGTCCTGGACGTTTAGGACGAGATCGTCGGCCGCGCTGAAGAACACCTTGACGGTGACGCGGTCCTGCGACCTGCCGGAGAGCTTGCGGACCGCGGCGCGGACCCTCCGGAGGGGCCGCTTCTTCAGCAGGTCCACCGGCGGGTACGGCTGGAGGGTGCCCTTCTCGACGACGTCGTCGAGGAGGCGGGCCACGCGGGCGGGTTCGGCGTCGGGGGCATACCGCACCCACAGGTCCCACACATCGTGCGGGTCGTGCTGACGGTCGGCGGGTGCGGTGACGGGGAAGGTGAAGCGGTGCCCGCCGTCGGGGAGCCGGGTGCCCCGGTACGTGAGGTCGAGCGGGTGGCCGCCGCGGCGGCGGAGCAGCAGGGTCGCGGTCTCGGCGCCGGCGGCTCCGGCACCGCCGTAGAGGCGGGTGGTGAGGGTGATGTGCCGGTCCTGCACCTGGATGTGACCGGCCTCGGCGTGGACCTCGCGCACCCAGGACCGCAGCGTGAGGACGCCGCCCTTGGTGTACGGAACGAGGTGCCGGACCGGCGCGTCGGCGGCCTGCCGCCCGGCGGCCCGCATCGCGCCTCGCTGGTCGACGGCGCGGGCGGCGAGCGGGAGGGGGGCGCCCGGGGTGACGCCCGCACCGTCGGTGGCGGCGGTGCCGTGGGCCTGGACGGCGCACGGCCACACACCCTCGGCCAGGTCGGTCCCGGCGGGCACGGTGGCGACCCCGGTCCCGTCGAAGGGGAAGGCGCGGCCGGCGACGGTGAGCCGGGCGCCGGGCAGGGGCGTGAGGAGCCTCATGGTGAGGGTGCCGTCGTCGCCGACGACACAGTCGGCCACGGGCTT
>NZ_JABWDV010000115.1 GCF_013362995.1 Streptomyces sp. TRM64462
GGTAGCCCGGGCGGTGGCCCGGGCCGGGCCCGGAGCGTCGCTCTGACCGGTGCCACGGGCGGTGCGCCGAGCCGTGGCACGGGCGGTGCGCCGAGCCGTGGCACGGGCGGTGCGCCGGGCGGTGCCTCGGCCGGTTGCTCGGGCGGTGGCCTGGGCGCTGGTCGGGGCCTTGGGTCAGGCGGTGCGCCGGCCAGTGGCTCGGGTGGCGGCTCGGGCGGTGACCTCGGCGGCGGCCGGGGCGGTGGGCCGGGTGGCGTGCCTGGCGGTGGGCCGGGTGGCGTGCCTGGCGGTGGGCGGGTTTCCGGGCGGGAGGTCGCCTGGGTCGCGGCCGGTGGGCTTGTGCCGTCCGCTCTCTGCGGGGGCGTGCTGGCCTGGTGGGTGGCGGCGGACGCGGCTCCCACTGTGCGGGGTTCGGCGCCGTTGCCGGCGTTCGTGCTGATGCTCGTCGTCGCCATGTCGGTCACCGCCGTGCCGGTCATGGCCCGGATCCTCAGCGACCGGGGCATGACCGGCACCCGGGCCGGGCGGCTCGCGCTCGGCTCCGCCCTGGTGGTCGACGCGGCCGGGTGGCTGCTGCTGACCGCCGCCGTGGCGCTCGGCTCCGGCAGCGCGACCGGCGTGCTGCACGCCGGCGGGGCGCTCGCCATCGGCGTACTGTGCGCCCTCGCCGTACGGTACGGGCTGCGCGCCCATGTGGCGCTGCTGCTCCTGCGCCGTGCCCCCGCGGCCGCGGCCTGCCTGATCGGCGCGACGGCCCTGCTGACCGCGTTCACCATGGAGCACCTGGGCATGACCGCGATCCTGGGCGCCGCCCTCGTCGGCTTCGCGATCCCCGGCGACCGGAACGCCCCCTGGGCGCGGGCCGTGACCCGGGTCTCGCGGGCCGGCCGGGCGCTCGTCCCGGCGTTCTTCGTGGTCACCGGGGTCACCCTGCTCGGCAGCGGGGCGTTCGCCGCCGCGTCGGGCACGCTGATCGCCGCGACGCTCGTCCTCGGGGTGCTCGGCAAGGTGCTCGGCGGCTACGCCGGGGCCCGCATCGCGGGCGGCACCCGGCGTGAGGCGACCCGCGTCGGGGTGCTGCTGAACACGCGGGGCCTGACCGAACTCATCGTCCTGCAGGCGGGTTACGCGGCCGGTCTGATCACGGCCCCGCTGGTGCTCGCCCTCACCGTGATGACCCTGGTCACCACCGCGATGACCGGCCCCCTGCTGCGACTGGTCGACGACCGCACGGCACCACCGCCCCCGAGCCCCGTCCCCACCACGCCAGCGCCAGCGCCGGCGCCAGCGCCAGCGCCGGCTACGGCGCTCCCCGTGCCCCTACCCACAGAAAGCGGAGTGCGATGACCGACTCGGCCATACGAACGCCGGCGGCCGTGAGCCCCGACGAGTTCCGGACCCTGATGAGCGGCTTCCCCACCGGGGTGTCGGTCGTCACCGCGACCGACCCGGAGGGTGCCCCGCGCGGCATGACCTGCTCGTCGGTGTGCAGCGTCTCGCTGGACCCGCCGGTGCTGCTGGTGTGCCTGCGGTACGAGAGCCCGACCCTGGACGCGGTGCTGCGCTCGGGCGCCTTCGCGGTGAACCTGCTGCACGCGGGAGCCCGCGAGAGCGCGGAGCTGTTCGCGTCGGGCAACCCGCACCGCTTCAAGCTGGTGCCCTGGGAGTGCGACAAGGAGGCGGCGGGCCCGCACCTGGTCGCGGACGCCCACACGGTCACCGACTGCGAGGTGGTCCTGACGCAGCGGATGGGCGACCACGTGACGGTGTACGGCGAGGCCCGCCGGGTGATCCGACGGGCCGAGCCGTGGCCCCTGCTGTACGGCCTCCGGCAGTTCCACGCCTGGCCGCCCCGGCCGGAGGACTAGGGAGTGTCCGGCGGATCATGGCGACATCGTGGCTGGGTGCCCTTCGCGGTGGGTGAGCGGGGTCTGGTGCGTGCGGATGCAAGGCGGAGGAGGGAGTGGTTGGGGTCTCCCCTGCTCGAGCG
>NZ_JABWDV010000116.1 GCF_013362995.1 Streptomyces sp. TRM64462
GCCTGGAAGCGGGAGGTCGACGCCGTCGTCGCCCAGGCCCGCCCCTACATCGAGCAGCGCACGGCCGACGCATCGGGCCAGAAGCTCGCCGTGGTCCTGGACGTCGACAACACGTCCCTGGAGACGGACTTCCACTTCTTCTGGGAGTACCCGACGCCCGCCGTCAGCCCCGTCCGCGACCTGGCGCGGTACGCCCACGCGCGCGGAGTGGCCGTCTTCTTCGTCACGGCCCGCCCCGGCATCATCCACGACCTCACGGCCTACAACCTCAAGGCGGTCGGCTACCCGCTGACCGGCCTGTACGTCCGCGACCTGCCGGACCTGTTCGATGAGGTGTCCGCGTACAAGACGGAGAAGCGGGCCGAGATCGAGGCGAAGGGCTACACGATCATCGCCAACATCGGCAACCGCCCGAGCGACCTGACGGGTGGCCACGCGGAGCGCACCTTCAAGCTCCCGGACTACGACGGCAAGCTGTCCTGAGGCACTGAGCCGCGCGCCCGCGCCGCCGCAGGGGTGTGCCCCGCGGCGGCGCGGGCGCAAGCGCGCGCGGTCCGGCGATCAGGCGATGTCGAACCGGTCCAGGTTCATGACCTTGTCCCACGCCGCGACGAAGTCGTTCACGAACTTCGCCCGCGCGTCGTCGCTCGCGTAGACCTCAGCGAGCGCGCGCAGCTCCGAGTTCGACCCGAAGACCAGGTCGGCGCGGGTGCCGGTCCACTTGACCTCGCCGGTGACGGCGTCGCGGCCCTCGAAGGTGGTCTGGTCCTCGGAGGTGCCCTTCCACTCCGTGCCCAGGTCGAGCAGGTTGACGAAGAAGTCGTTCGTCAGCCGGCCCGGGGTGTCGGTGAAGACACCCAGCTTCGAACCGTCGTAGGTGGCGCCGAGTACGCGCAGGCCGCCGACGAGGACGGTGGTCTCCGGGGCGCTCAGCGTGAGCAGGTTCGCCCTGTCGAGCAGCAGGTACTCGGCCGGCAGGCGGTTGCCCTTGCCGACGTAGTTGCGGAAGCCGTCGGCTGCGGGCTCCAGGGCGGCGAAGGACTCGACGTCCGTGTGCTCCTCGGTGGCGTCGACGCGGCCCGGGGTGAACGGCACCTCGATGTCGTACCCGGCGTCCTTGGCCGCCTTCTCCACGGCGGCGCAGCCGCCGAGGACGATCAGGTCGGCCAGGGAGACCTTCCTGGCACCGGAGTTGAACTCCTTCTGGACGCTCTCCAGGGTGCGCAGGACCTGGGCGAGCTCGTCGGGGTTGTTGACCTCCCAGTTCCGCTGCGGCTCCAGGCGGATGCGGGCGCCGTTGGCGCCGCCGCGCTTGTCGCTGCCGCGGAACGACGACGCCGACGCCCACGCGGTGGTGACGAGCTGCGTCACGGTCAGGCCCGACTTCAGGAGCTTGGCCTTGAGTGCGGCGACGTCGTCGGCGTCGATGAGCTCGCCCTCGCGCTCCGGCAGCGGGTCCTGCCACAGCAGCGTCTCCTCCGGGACCTCCGGGCCGAGGTACAGCGACTTCGGGCCCATGTCACGGTGGGTCAGCTTGTACCAGGCGCGGGCGAAGGCGTCCGCGAACTGGTCGGGGTTCTCGTAGAACCGGCGGGAGATCTGCTCGTAGACCGGGTCGAAGCGCAGCGACAGGTCGGTGGTGAGCATCGTCGGGCGGTGCTTCTTCGACGGGTCGTACGCGTCGGGGACGATCTCCGGGGCGTCCTTCGCCACCCACTGGTGGGCGCCGGCCGGGCTCTGGGTGAGCTCGTACTCGTACTCGAAGAGGTTCTTGAAGAACCCGTTGCTCCACTGGGTCGGCGTGGTGGTCCAGGTGACCTCCAGGCCGGACGTGATGGCGTCCGCGCCCTTGCCCGTGCCGTAGGTGCTTCTCCAGCCCAGGCCCTGCTCCTCCATCGAGGCGGCCTCGGGGTCGGCGCCGACGTGGTCCGCCGGGCCCGCGCCGTGGGTCTTGCCGAAGGTGTGGCCACCGGCGATGAGGGCGACGGTCTCCTCGTCGTTCATCGCCATGCGGCGGAACGTCTCACGGATGTCGCGGGCCGCGGCGATCGGGTCCGGGTTGCCGTTCGGGCCCTCGGGGTTGACGTAGATCAGGCCCATCTGGACCGCGCCGAGCGGGTTCTCCAGCTCGCGGTCGCCGGTGTAGCGGCGATCGTCGAGCCAGGTGGTCTCGGGACCCCAGTAGACGTCCTCCTCGGCCTCCCAGACGTCCTCGCGGCCGCCGCCGAAGCCGAAGGTCTCGAAGCCCATCTGCTCCAGGGCGACGTTACCGGTGAGGATCATGAGGTCGGCCCAGGAGATGCTCTGGCCATACTTCTTCTTGACCGGCCACAGCAGACGGCGGGCCTTGTCGAGGTTGCCGTTGTCCGGCCAGCTGTTGAGCGGGGCGAAGCGCTGCTGACCGGCGCCGGCGCCGCCGCGGCCGTCGCTGATGCGGTAGGTGCCCGCGCTGTGCCAGGCCATCCGGATCATCAGCGGGCCGTAGTGGCCGAAGTCGGCGGGCCACCAGTCCTGCGAGGTGGTCAGCACCTCGGCGATGTCCCGCTTCACGGCCTCCAGGTCGAGGGCCTTGAACGCCTCGGCGTAGTCGAACTCCTCACCGAGCGGGTTGGCCACGGCGGGGTTCTTGGCGAGGATCTTGAGGTTGAGCCGCTCCGGCCACCACTGCCGGTTCCCTCCTCCCTGAGTGGGGTGAGGGGCGCGCCCGTGCGCGACCGGGCAGCCGCCTGTGCCTTCCGCCGTGTCGGCGAGGGGTGCGACGTGCTTCTCAGACATGGAAATTCCTTCCGAACCAAGCGGATCACGGAGGTCGGGAACTGCTGAGGCGGTGGAGCTGTGCGGTACAGGCCACGGTTCGCGAGGTCCGGCCCTGTAGGGGTGGGAAGGCGTGACCGTCACACGTGCCCTTGGCTGCCGCCAAAACAGATCCTATGCTGGACTCAGTCCAAGTCAATACGACAGCCAGGCCCCGCACGGCCTCATCCGTCGGACGACGCATCGCAAGGCTGGTGATCATGAGCAACCTGCTGGAACGGCTCCGCCGTCGCGGCTGGCGGATGACCGCGCAGCGCCGGGTGGTCGCCGAGGTACTCGACGGCGAGCACATCCACCTCACCGCCGACGAGGTCCTGACGCGCGCCACGGCCCGGCTGCCGGAGATCTCGCGCGCGACCGTCTACAACACCCTCGGGGAGCTGGTCGCGCTCGGCGAGGTGATCGAGGTGTCCAGCGTCGGCCGCGCCAAGCGCTACGACCCGAACGCGCACCACGCCCATCAGCACCTGGTGTGCTCGGGCTGCGGCGCGGTCCGGGACGTCCACCCCGGGGGCGATCCCCTGGCCGCGCTGCCGGACTCCGAGCGGTACGGGTTCGCCGTCACCGGCGCGGAGGTGACGTACCGGGGGCTGTGCCCCGACTGCACGTGAACCCGGCCCGCGGCTCCCGCCCCAGCCCTCCGGCGGCTCCTCCCCCTCAGTCCTCCCGGGGCTCCAGTCAGTCTTCCCGGGGCTCCAGCCGCAGCGAGACCGAGTTGATGCAGTAGCGCTGGTCCGTGGGGGTCGGGTAGCCCTCGCCCTCGAAGACATGCCCCAGGTGGGAGCCGCAGCGGGCGCAGCGCACCTCGGTGCGGACCATCCCGTACGAACGGTCCTCGATCAGTTCGACGGCGTCGCTGTCCTTCGGGTCGTAGAAGGACGGCCAGCCGCAGTGGGAGGCGAACTTGGTGGTGGAGGTGAACAGCTCGGCCCCGCAGGCGCGGCAGGAGTAGACGCCCTTGGTGTCGGTGTCGGTGTACTCACCGGTGAAGGCGCGTTCCGTGCCGGCCTCGCGCAGGACGTGGTACTCCTCCGGGGTCAGTTCGGCGCGCCACTGCTCGGCCGTCTTCTCGACCTCATACGGCATCGCTGTGTCAGCTCCCTCAGTCCGACAGGCGGGCCAGGATCCTCGGGCCGAGGTCCGTGACATCGCCCGCGCCCATCGTGAGAACGAGATCGCCGGGGCGTGCCATTCCCGCGATCACGTCCGGGACCGTGTCCTTGTCGTGGACGGGGGTCACGTCGGCGCCCGCCGCGGCGGCCGCGTCCGTGATCAGGGCGCTGGTGACGCCGGGGACCGGGTCCTCGCGGGCCGGGTAGATGTCGAGGACGACCGACCGGTCGGCGAGGGTGAGGGCCTGGCCCATCTCCGTGCCCAGCTCCTGGGTGCGGGAGAACAGGTGCGGCTGGAAGACCACGAGGAGGCGGCGGTCGGTGCCCGCCGCCGCGCGCATGGCCTCCAGGTCGGCGGTCATCTCGGTGGGGTGGTGCGCGTACGAGTCGATGACCTGGACGCCCGCGGCCTCGCCCTTGAGCTGGAGGCGGCGGCCGACGCCGGTGTACGCGGTGAGGGCCTGGGCCAGGGCGGCCGGGTCGATGCCCGTGCGGGCGCCGGCGGCGAGGGCGGCGGCGGCGTTGTGGGCGTAGTGGCGGCCGGGGACCGAGACCGTGAAGGTGTGCTCGGTGCCGTCGAGGACGACGGTGACCTCGCTGGTCATGCCCTGGGGGACGACGGCCGTGATGCGCGCGTCGGAGTCGGGGGACTCGCCGACCGTGAGGATGTCCAGGTCCTCGCGGTGCGCGACGCGGGCCGCCAGTTCGCGGGCGCCCGCGTGCTCGCCGACGACCAGGGTGCCGCCGGGGCGGATCTTGGCCACGAACGCCTCGAACGACTCGTAGATCTCGTCCATGGAGGCGTAGTTGGCGTGGTGGTCCAGCTCGACGTTGAGGACGAGGGCGACCTCGGGGTCGTACTTCTGGAAGCTGCGGTCGCTTTCGTCCGCCTCCGCGACGAAGACGTCGCCCTCGCCGTGGCGGGCGTTGGTGCCGGGGCCGGCGAGGTCGCCGCCGATGGCGTACGAGGGGTCGAGGCCCAGCTCGGTGAGGGCGACCGCGAGCATCGACGTCGTGGTCGTCTTGCCGTGCGTGCCCGCGACGGCGATGGCGCGCAGGTCCTTCATGAGCGCGGCCAGCGCGTCGGAGCGGTGGACGACGGGGATGCCGAGCTCCCGCGCGCGGGCCAGCTCCGGATTGTCGGCGCGGATGGCGCTGGAGACGACGACACAGCTCGTGTCGTCGGCCAGGTGGTGCGCGGCGTGCCCGATGTGGACGGTCGCGCCGAGCGCGCGCAGCGACGCGGCGGTGTCGGACTCACGCGCGTCGCTGCCGGCGACCTTCGCCCCGCGCTGGGCGAGGATCTTCGCGATGCCCGACATGCCGGCGCCGCCGATGCCGATGAAGTGCGGCCGTTCCATTGCGGCAGGGATGGCGGGTGCCATGCGTGATCTCTCCCCGGGGGTCTGACGTAGGTGCGGGGGCCCAGCCTATTCGTTGTGCGCGAAGAGCTTGAGCACCGGTACGCCGACCTTGTGGCGGGCCCGGGACGCCCAGTCCCGGTGGAAGAACTCCTCCACGTAGTGCGGTGCGGTCAGCACGATCACCTCGTCGGCCTCGGACTCCTCCACGACGGCCTTCATCTTGTCCAGCGGGTGGTCCTCCACCACCTGGCCGACGGCCTCGCAGCCGGCGTCGCGCAGGGCCTGGACGGACCGTTCCAGGGCGATCTCGACGGGGCGCCGCCCGTCCTTCGCGGACAGCTCCTCGCCTTCCTTGGCGACGTCCTTCAGCGCGCCCATGGCGACGTCGTCGATGGCGCGCAGCAGAGCGTCGGCCTGGTCGCCGCGGGGCTGCATGAGCACGATGAAGGAGACGCTCTCGTCGCCGTGCAGGGTCGTGACGAATTCCACGTCCACGGACGAGAGCGGTTTCTCGATCATCAGAACGCTTGTGAACACCTTCGGAGCCCTTCTGCGGAAACCATCCTTCCCCGTGCCCGCACGGGGTCTGCCGATGTAAGTGTGCCCGCAGGAAGCTAAGCGGAACGGTTAATTCCGCTGATTTGTCGGATCTCCGTGAGATCCGCTCAGAGCTTCTGGTACCGGGTGAAAAGGAACCCGTCCTCCTCCAGTACGGACGCCAGTGCGAAGCGGGACGGCACCTCCACGGACGGGCCGCCCGCGATGCGCTGCGCCGACCCGGCGGTGAGCATCGGCGAGACCGTCAGGCACAGCTCGTCCAGCACGCCGGCGGCCACGAACTGGCCGAGGAGCCGGGGCCCGCCCTCGGTGAGCTGCCGGGTCAGTCCGCGCGCGGCCAGCGCCCGCACCGCACGCTCCGGCTCCGCGCCGGGACCGTCGCCCGCGACGATCACCTCCGCGCCCGCCTTCTCCGCGGCGCGCACCCGCGCGGCCGGCGCCGCCGCACCCGTCAGGACGAGGGTGGGGGCCGACGGGGCGGTGAAGAGCGGAAGGGAGAAGTCCAGGTCGAGCGAGGCGCTCACCACGGCGATCACGGGCGCGGGCGTCTGCCCGGCCGCCTTGCGCCGCGCCGCGAAGGCCTCCCGCGCCCGGGCGGGGCGGTACCCCTCCTTGCGTACGGTCTCGGCGCCCACCACGATCACGTCGGCCAGCGCCCGCAGCGTGCCGAAGATCCGCATGTCGGCGGCGGACGAGATGGGCTCGGAGCGGCCGTCGTGCTGCGCGGCGCCGTCCAGCGAGGACACCATGTTGGCCCGCAGCCACGCGCCGTGCGGGGCCGGGTACCCGACGGACGCGGACGCCGGGTACGCGTAGGCGTCGGCGAGCTCGTCCAGGGACCATTCGCGGCTGGCCGCCACGCGCGGCACGGGCGGCGCGGGC
>NZ_JABWDV010000117.1 GCF_013362995.1 Streptomyces sp. TRM64462
CCGCCCGGGCCGCTCAGCCAGGCGCCGCTGTCCAGGACGAACGCGACCGCCGCGCCCGCCCGGTGCCGCATCCGGCCCGCGACCGCCGCCTGGTCCTCGTCCAGGTCCCCGACGAAGGCGATCAGCAGGCCTTCCCCGCCGCCCCGCAGTACGTCGTACGCGCGCGTGAGCCCGTCCTCGTCGGAGTGGTCGACGACCGCGAGCGTGTCCATCATCAGACCTGCCGCGTCCGCCGCGTCGTGCCCCGACGACACGTACCCGTCCGAGCCGTCGCCGGGCAGCGCGTCCCCGGTGTCCGTGAGCAGCCGGACCGCGTAGCCGCGCTCCAGCATGTGCCCGACGACCGACGCCGCGCCCGACACGGCCCACTCGAACGCCGAGTCGGGGCCGCCGCCGTCGTAACCGACCGCCCTGGTGTCCAGCAGCACCGTGCACCGCGCCCGCTGCGGCTGCTCCTCGCGGCGCACCATCAGCTCGCCGTACCGCGCCGTGGACCGCCAGTGCACCCGGCGCAGATCGTCGCCGTACCGGTACCCGCGCGGGATCACGTCGTCGTCGCCGGCCTGCGCGAGCGAGCGCTGCCGCCCCTCGCCGTACCCCGGAGCCTCACCGGCCAGCCGGACCGGCGGCAGCGGCTCCGTGCGCGGCACGACCGTCAGCAGGTCGTACGCGCTGAAGGAACGCGTCAGCTCGCACATTCCGAACGGGTCGCTCAGCCGTAGCTGGAGCGGCCCCAGCGGATATCGCCCGCGCAGATCGGAGCGGACCCGGTACGAGACCTCCCGCTTGCCGCCCGGCTCCACGCGGTCCAGCACGAACCGGGGCCGCGGCCCCAGCACGTACGGCACCTGGTCCTGGAGCATCAGCAGCCCCGTGGGGAGCCGCGACACGTTGTCCATCCGCAGACGCACCCGCGCCTCGTCGCCCGCCGGCACCCGCTGAGGGCTGAGCCGCCGCGTCGCGGTCACCCGGTAGCGGGTGCGGTACAGCACGGTCACGCACACCAGCGGCAGCACCGCGAGCAGCAGCCCGACGCGCAGCAGATCGGCCTGCCCCAGCACGTACGCGCAGACGGCCGCCGCCACGCCCGCGGCCAGGAACGACCGGCCACGCGTGGTGAGCCCACTGAGCGCGCCCCGGACCCCGCCCTTCACGGCACCGCCCGCAGCCCCGGCGGGCCCGTCGGCGGCCGGCTGCCCCGCGGCGGGTCCCCCGGCCGTCATCACAGCCGCCGCAGGCCGGGCTGCCGCTGGCCGAAGTACGCCTCGGAGGGCTGCGTCGCCACCGCCGGCACAGGCGTGCGCTGCAGGATGTCCAGGACGACCTGCTCCGCGGTCCGCCGGTTCAGCTGGGCCTGCGCGGTCGGCAGCAGCCGGTGCGCCAGCACGGGCACGGCGAGTCCCTGGAGGTCGTCGGGCAGCGCGTACTCCCGGCCGCTCAGCGCGGCGGACGCCTTCGCGGCGCGCAGCAGATGCAGCGTCGCGCGCGGGGAGGCGCCGAGTCTCAGGTCGGGGTGGCTCCGCGTCGCCGCGACCAGGTCCACCGCGTACCGCTGGACGGCGTCGGCGACATGCACCGTACGGACCGCCTCGACGAGCTTCACGATGTCATGGGCGTGCGCCACCGGCTGGAGGTCGTCCAGCGGGGACACCGACCCGTGCGTGCCGAGCATCCGCAGCTCGGCCTCCGCGCTCGGGTAGCCGATCGACACCCGGGCCATGAAACGGTCCCGCTGCGCCTCGGGAAGCGGATACGTTCCTTCCATCTCCACCGGGTTCTGCGTGGCGACCACCATGAACGGGCTCGGCAGCTCGTACGAGTGCCCGTCGACGGTGACCTGGCGCTCCTCCAGCGACTCCAGCAGCGCCGACTGCGTCTTCGGCGATGCCCGGTTGATCTCGTCGCCGATCACGATCTGCGAGAAGATCGCGCCCGGCTTGAACTCGAACTCGTGCCGCTGCTGGTCGTAGACCGAGACACCCGTGATGTCCGACGGCAGCAGGTCCGGCGTGAACTGGATCCGCCGCACCGAGCAGTCGATGGACCGCGCCAGCGCCTTGGCCAGCATCGTCTTGCCGACGCCCGGCACATCCTCGATGAGCAGATGCCCCTCGGCCAGCAGTACGGTCAGCGAGAGCCGTACGACCTCGGGCTTGCCCTCGATCACACCCTCCACCGACCGGCGGACCCGCTCCGCTGTGGTGGTCAGATCCGCGAGGCTCGCTCGATCGTCATAGGTCGTCACCCGGCCCTCCTCGGCCCTTCGTTCATGGGCCGGTGCACGGCATACGGCACGGCCCACCCAGAAACACGGACACCGCCCCCGGCGCGCTCGGCGCGTTCCGGAGGAGGTGTCACCCCCGCATTCTTGTTGGCGTACAGCGCGGTGTCACTCGGCTGTGGATAACTGCGGGTGATATGTCAGGGGTTGATCCGGTCCGTACGGCGGTCGGCGCGGGTCAGCGCGGGTCGGTCGGGTCCACCTCGCGGAGCAGGCCCGTGCTCACGTCGAAGACGAAGCCGCGGACGTCGTCCGTGTGCTGGAGGAACGGCGAGGTCCGCACCCGCTGCATCGACTGGCGTACGTCCTGGTCGACGTCACGGAACGCCTCGACCGCCCACGTCGGACGCTGCCCCACCTCCTGCTCCAGCTCGTCGCGGAAGCCCTCGGTGATCACCTCCAGGCCGCACCCGGTGTGGTGCACGAGCACGATGCTGCGCGTGCCCAGCGCCCGCTGGCTGATCGTGAGCGAGCGGATCACGTCGTCCGTGACGACGCCACCCGCGTTGCGGATGGTGTGGCAGTCGCCCAGGTTGAGGCCCAGCGCGGCGTGCAGGTCCAGACGGGCGTCCATGCAGGCCACCACGGCGACCTTCAGCACAGGCCGCGCGTCCATGCCCGGATCCGTGAACTTCGATGCGTACGTGCGGTTCGCCTCGATGAGCCGGTCGGTGACCGTCTCGCCGGCGTCTACCTGGTCGGTCGAGAGATGCGCGGAAGTCGACATAGCTATGACGTTAATGGTCACGCCCCGCGCGGGCGCGCTGTGAGAGGGGACAAAGACCGCCAACGAGTCTTGTTGTGAGGTAACCCACAAGAGCGAGGCGGCTGCGGCCGGAAGGGTGAAGCATCCCGATTGCTCCCCCTGTGCTCACCCTCCGGAGACGCGCTGGCCGGTTGATTGACCGCGCGGAGGAGTGGACTAGAGTGGCGCGAAGTTCACGGGAGACTGCGGAGATATCGAGCGAATTCCGACCCGATTTCCGGCGGTTTCTCCTCCGCGTGTGCGGGCGGTACGTACGAGCGCGGAACCGGCAGTACGTACGCCGCGCCGGACCTGAGAGGGCAGATTGAAAGGGCGCGATGGGGGTGCCGCCGGTGCCAGCCCGGCGGACCTCCCCGACAAGGCGGAGCTCCCCGGCGATCGCGATGGCGACGGCGACGGCAATCGCGATGGCGAGGGCGACCGCGGACGGCCCGACGGAGACGCGAACGGGAACGCCCGGCACGTCCCCGTGATGCTCCAGCGGTGCCTGGACCTGCTCGCCCCGGCACTGGAACGCCCCGGAGCCGTCGTCGTCGACTGCACCCTCGGCCTCGGCGGCCACAGCGAGGCCCTCCTGACCCGCTTCCCCGAGGCCCGGCTCATCGCCCTCGACCGGGACACCGAGGCCCTGCGCCTCTCCGGCGAGCGCCTCGCACGCTTCGGTGACCGCGCCACCCTGGTCCACGCCGTGTACGACGAGCTGCCCGACGTCCTCGACCGGCTCGGCGTCCCGCGCGTCCAGGGCGTCCTCTTCGACCTCGGCGTCTCGTCCATGCAGCTCGACGAGGCCGAGCGCGGCTTCGCCTACGCCCAGGACGCCCCCCTCGACATGCGCATGGACCAGACGACCGGCATCAGCGCCGCCGAGGTCCTCAACACCTACCCGCCCGGCGAACTGGTCCGCATCCTGCGCGCGTACGGCGAGGAGAAGCAGGCCAAGCGGATCGTGGCGGCCGTCGTGCGCGAGCGCGAGAAGGAGCCCTTCACGCGCAGCGCCCGCCTCGTCGAGGTCATCCGCGACGCCCTGCCCCAGGCAGCCAAGCGCACCGGAGGCAACCCCGCCAAGCGGACGTTCCAGGCCCTGCGTATCGAGGTCAACGGCGAGCTGGCCGTCCTGGAGCGGGCGATCCCGGCCGCCGTGAAGGCCCTCGCCGTCGGCGGGCGCATCGCCGTCCTCTCGTACCACTCGCTTGAGGACCGCCTCGTCAAACAGGTCTTCGCGGCCGGCGCCGCCACCACGGCACCGCCCGGACTGCCGGTCGTGCCCGAGCGGTACCAGCCACGGCTCAAGCTGCTGACCCGCGGCGCCGAACTTCCCACAGAGGAGGAGGTCGCCGAGAACCGCCGGGCCGCACCGGCCCGACTGCGCGGTGCGGAGCGGATCAGGGAGGACATGTGACGAAGGCGGGACCCCTGAAGGGGCGCGCGGCGCGGCTGGCCCGGTTCATGCCGTCCGGGCCGAGCACGGCCGCCCGCACCCCTTTCGTCCTGCTCGTCGTCCTGCTGCTCGGCGGCGGCCTGATCGGCCTGCTGCTGCTCAACACGTCCCTCAGCCAGGGCTCCTTCAAGCTGAACGAGCTGAAGAAGAAGACCACCGAACTCACCGACGAGGAGCAGGCCCTCCAGCGCGACGTGGACGCCAGATCCGCCCCCGACGCCCTGGAACGCCGCGCCCGCGAACTCGGCATGGTGCCGGGCGGCGCCCCCGCGTTCCTGGAACCCGACGGTACGGTGCGCGGCCTGCCCGGCCCGGCCCCCGCGCCCAC
>NZ_JABWDV010000118.1 GCF_013362995.1 Streptomyces sp. TRM64462
TCGCCTCGGCTATTCCGGAGGCGACGCCGAAGCCGGCGGCCGCCGCGAGGAGGACCGGGAACGACGGGCTGAGGGCGATCAGGGCGACGGCGACGGTGACCAGCGGGGTGCCGATGCGCAGCAGCAGCCGGTTGCCGAGTGCGGCGACGAGCCACCTCATGCCCTGCATGGTCGCCGAGGCCGCCACGCCCCAGGAGAGGATGACCAGTCCGACGTCGCCCGGGTCCAGGCCGAGTTTGGCCGCCAGGCCCGGCAGCCGTGCGGCGAGGATGCCGTTGACCACCCCGACGAGGGCGAAGGTGGTGACGACGCCCCGGTGGGCACGCCGCAGGGCGCTGGGCGGTGAGGTCAGCATGGTCGCTCTTCCTGTGTGTGCCGGGGTGTGCCGGGTGTGCCTGGGGTGCCGGATGTGCCGGGTGCGTGGCCTGCCGGGGAGCGCTTCCTTCTCGATCATGAGTTTGCCGGAAGGCTTGCGCTCACCACTAGATCATCTCGTAAGATCTTCGAAGTCGGCGAGCTGACGGGGGAATTGTGGTGGTCGTCGTTTCTGACGGGGCACACGGGGGACAACGCGCGGGGACCAGGTACGCGCCGTTCACCGGCACGCGCGGCGTCGAGGCTCCGCTGACGTGGAGTCAGCAGGAGGTCTGGGCGCTCATCGAGCGGGCGATGCCGCACGAGTATGTCTACAACGTCGTCGGCGGCTTCCGCACACCCGCTGACCTGCCGCTCACCGTGGAACGGTGCCTGGAGGCGCTGTCGTTCTTCCTGGAACGGCACGAGTCCCTGCGGACCGTGTTCCCCCGGGACGGGAGCGGGCGCGTCGTGCAGCGGGTGCTGAGCGAGGGGCGGCTGCCGGTCGAGGTGGTCGGGACGACGCCCTCCGACGCGGAGCGGACCGCCGCGGCACACCGCACGTCCCTGGGCGCGAGACGGTTCTCCTTCGCGGACGAACTGCCGCTGGCCCTGGTCCTGTTGGTCGTGGACGGCCGCGTGTGGGGCGGGGTGTACGCGTTCTCGCACATGGCCGTCGACTGGTACGGAATCCAGCATCTCGCCGGCGAGGTGACCGCGTACCTCCGCGACGGCAGGGAGCCTCCGCCGCTGCCCGGTGACGCCATGACACCGGCCGCGCTCGCCGCCTGGCAGGCGTCACCGGAGGGGATGGCCCGGCGGGAGCGGACCCTGCGTCACGTCGAGTCCCTCTACCGCGACCGGCCGCCGCTGGGACTGCCGCCACGGGTGCCCGGGGCGCCCACGGAGGCCGTGTACCGGCAGGCGCGGCTCCGGTCGCGTGCCGCGCACCGGGCGGTCGGCCGTGTCGCGGCGCGCACCGGCGTGAGCACCGGGGCCGTCGTCAACGGGGCGGTCGCGCTGCTGCTGCGGGACCTCACCGGCAGCGGCCGGGTGGACCTCCACCTGACGAGTTCCCAGCGCTTCGGCCCGGAGGCGCGGCGGATGGTCGCGACCCTGATGCAGGAGACGTACTTCTCGGTGGACGTCACGGACGCGGACCTGCCGGAGGCGGTCCGGCGCTCCTGGCGCGCCGCGCTCACCGCGTACCAGAACTCCGGCTGCGACGCCGACGGTATGGCCGCTCTCCTGGCACGGCTCGGCGGCGGGCCCGACGAGCCGCTGCGGTTCCCCTACTGCGTCAACGACAGGCGCGGTCTCCCCTCGTTCCCCGCAGCGGGTGCGAAGGCGGACGCCACACCCGCCGCGAGCCTGCTCCCCGACTCCGCGCTCGACTGGCCCGCGGTCACCGAGGAGGAGGACTTCTACGTGGTCGTCGACGGTGACGACGACCTTCTCGCGTTCTCGCTGACCTGCGACACGCGGCATTTCACCGAGGCGGTCATGGAGCGGTTCCTCCGGGATCTGGAGGGATCGCTCGTCCGCCTTGCCGACACGCCCGCATGAACCCACCGAAAGATCCCCGCACCATGGACGATTCCGGCTTCAGCACGATGCTCGCGCGGCTCTCCGAGAAGTCGCGCAACGACTACTACAACCCGTACACGAAATTCTCGTGGCCCGACAGCGTCCCCGAGGACAGCTGGTGGATGAACCCGGACTACCTCACCGTGTCCGGCACCGGGCTGATCGAGGACGAGACGACCCTGAAGGCGCTGGCGCGCCACGAGACGGTCAATTTCTTCAGCCTGCACGTGCACGGCATCCGTGAGCTGATGATCGAGGTCGCGAAGCGCATCCACACGCCCGACTTCGCCGAGTACAACGAGTATCTGCACCATTTCATCGGCGAGGAGAACGCGCACATGTGGTTCTTCGCCGAGTTCTGCCACCGGTACACCGGGGGCATCTACCCGGAGGCGGGTTCGCCGCTGCGGCGCGAGGGCTACGGGGACGTCTGGGACGACGTCGTCGTCTTCTCGCGCATCCTGATCTTCGAGGAGATCTTCGACTACTACAACAGCCGGATGGGCAAGGATCCGCTGATCCCGGACATCCTGCGGGAGATCCACGCCGCGCACCACCATGACGAGAGCCGGCACGTCGCCTTCGGCAAGCAGCTCGTGAAGCGGCTGTACGACCGGGCGTGCGCCGCGGACCCGGACCGCCGCGACGAGATCGAGAAATACGTCAAGGACTACATGACGTATTCGGTGCGCAGCCTCTACAACCCGCAGATATTCCGTGACTGCGGTGTGGAGAAGCCTCTGGAGGTGCGCCGCAGGGCTTTGTCGCACCCCGTGCGGGAGGCCTTCCACGTGAAGCTGATGGCGCGGGTCGACCGGTTCTTCGTCGCGAGCGGGATGTTCCGTACGGCGTGGGGGGACGAGCATGTCGGCGCCTGACAACGAGAGCGGGGACGTGAGGGTGCACGAGGCCATGGAGACCGTCGTCGATTTCCTGCGGAAGCTCAACAAGGCGGTGGACGGCCTCGACTGGGACGCGGATCTCATCGAGGCGCGCGTCCTCGACTCGCTGGCGTTCGTGGAATTCCTCCTGCTGATGGAGGAGATCGTCGGGGAGCCGATCGACCTGGCGCGGACGGACGTGGAGAACCTCCGCACGCTGAACCGGATCAACGCGCTGATCACGGAGAGGACGGGCCGTGCCCATATCTGAGACGCGCCCCGGCACGCGTGCCGTCGCGCCGGTCGGCGTCACCGACGGCCTGGTCACGCTCGGCCCGGACGCGGTGCGCCTGAGGGCCGCGCTGGACGCGGTGTTCACCGGGTGGGCCGCCGACGCCGGGGCGGCGGAGGTGCTCTACCCGCCGCTGGTCCGGGTGGCGGACCTGGCCCGGTTCGACTACTTCACCAACTTCCCGCACCTCGCGCTCGCGGCGGCGCCGGTGGACACGGCCGCGGTCGCCGCCCTGCCCGCGCGCGACGCCGGCCCGGACACGCGGCTCGCGGGCGCCTCGCTGGGCGACGCCGGGTTCGTGCTCCCGTCGGCCGCCTGCTACAGCGCGTATCTGTCGCTCTCCGGGGCCCGGCTGGACGAACCGGTCAAGCTCACCACGATCGCCCAGTGCTTCCGGCGCGAGACCGCGTACCGGGGCATGCGGCGCCTGCACGGCTTCACCATGCGGGAGATCGTCGCCGTCGGGGACGCCGCGACCGTCAAGGGCCACCTCGCCACGCACAGGACGCTCATCCACGCCTTCGCCGCCCACCTGGGTCTGGTGCTGAGGACCGAGGTGGCGACGGATCCGTTCTTCGACGCGAACGGCTCGCGCGCCGTCATGCAGCGCCTCTTCCCCACCAAGGAGGAGTTCGTCGTCGGCGACGGCGACGACGGCCTCGCGATCGCGTCGGTCAACTACCACCGCAACTTCTTCGGTGAGCGCGCCGGCATCACCTGCGGCGGCGAGGAGGCGCACACGTCGTGCGTGGCCTTCGGAGTGGAGCGGTGGCTGCACGTGCTCGCGGAGCGGTTCGGCGGTGACTGGGGGGCGGCCGAGGACGCGGTCCGCTCGTTCGGTTCGGCGGGGGCCTCCCGGTGACGGGCCTACCGGTGACGGGCCTACCGGTGACGGGCCTCGTGATGCCCGCCGAGTGGGAGCCGCACGAACGGTGCCTGCTCGCCTGGCCGACGTACGCGTCGCTCTGGGATGACGCCTTCGCCGACGTGGAGCGGGAGTACGCGGCGATCGTCCGCGCCATCGCCGCGTTCGAGCCGGTGACGCTGCTCGTCCTGCCCGGCGGGGCGGACCGGGTGCGCGAGCTGTGCGGCGTGGACGTCACCACCGTCGAGCTGCCGATGGACGACTCCTGGCTCCGCGCCACCGGGCCCATCGTGGTGCACGGCCCGGAGGGCAGGGTCGGGGTCGACTTCCGGTACAACGCCTTCGGCGGGCGCTTCCCTCCGTACGACCAGGACGAGCGGATCGCCGAACGCCTCCTGCTCGCCCTGGGCTTGGAACGGCGGGCCACCATGACGGTCCTGGAGGGCGGCGCCGTCACGGTCGACGGCGAGGGCACGCTCATCGCCACCGAGCAGTGCGTGCTCAACGCGAACCGCAACCCGCGGCTCGGCCGTGCCGACATCGAGCGCGAACTGGAAAGCCTGCTGGGAGCCCGCAAGGTGCTCTGGCTGCCGTACGGGCACCTCGACGGCGACACGGACGGGCACGTCGACCACGTCTGCCAGTTCGCGGCGCCGGGCCGGGTGGTGGTCGAGGCGTGCGGCGCCCCCGACCGCCCTGATCACGTACGGCTCAAGGCGAACCGTGCCGTCCTGGAGGCGTCCACGGACGCCCGTGGCCGGAGCCTTGAGATCTTCGAGCTGCCGCCGCAGCAGCGCATCCGGGTCCACGGCCAGGACGCGGTCGTGAACTACATGAACTTCTACATCGCCAACGGCGGGGTGGTCATGCCGCTCGCCGGGACGGACACCGACGAGGAGGCACTCGCCGCGGCGGCCGCGGCCTTCCCCCGGCACCGGGTCGTCGGGGTGGAGGCGCGGGCCCTGGCACTGGGCGACGCGGGCATCCACTGCGTCACGCAGCAGTTGCCCGCGCCCCGCCCGGCTCGTGAGTGAGTGAGTGAGTCGTACGCTGCCGGTGCTTACGGGGTGACCGCGGTGCCGCCGAAGGTCACGACGAGGCGGCCGTCCGAGGCGAACGACCAGTCCATGGCGCCGGAGTACGAGGAGCAGCGGGAGCCGTTCGAGCCGGACCAGAACTGGTTCGAGCCGTCGGCGTCACCGATGATCCGGTCGTTCGACCCGCTGTCGCACGAGGTGTTGTTCCGGAAGACCGATGTGCTGCCGCTGTCGAAGTTGAAGTTGCGCTGCCGGTTGCCGACGCTGACGTTGTCCGAGATCTGCATCCTGCCGGGGTTGCTGTTGTACGTGAACCCGTGCTTGCCGTTCTCGTAGGCGATGCTGCGCCGGACGACGTGGTCGACCGCGATGCCGTCGCCGCCGAGCTTGTAGCCGTTGCGGTCGCCGTTGCCGGCCTGGGAGCCGTCGCTGAGGGTGCCGTTGTCGTAGGCGAAGGAGTCCTCGATGGTCACCGCGCCGATGGGGCCGGTGTCCGTCTTGGTGTAGAGGTCCCAGCCGTCGTCGATGTTGTGGTGGGCCACGGCGTAGCGGAAGACGTTGCCGGGGCCGACGGTGAGCTTCGCCGCGAAGCCGTCGGCGTCCTCGCCGTCGGAGTCGGCGTTGTCGTGCGACTCCGCGCTCAGGATCAGGTTGTGGGACGGCCACTGGTCGCGGGGCGAGCTGGAGGACATCCGCGAGAGCTGGAGCCCGGTGTCCCGGTTGAAGCGGGTCACCGTGCGCTCGACGACGTTGTTGCTGCCGCCGACGAAGATGCCGTTGTCCCCGGCGCGTTCGACGACGAGGCCGCGGATGTGCCAGTACGAGCCGTTCACGGCGAGCCCGCGGTTCGACGAACTCTCGCTCTGCGCCGAGAAGTTCAGTACGGGGGTCTCCCCCGGGTAGGCGGCCAGCTCCGTGCGGTCGCCGGACGTGCCGTTGTTGCCGGAGGGGATGGTGACCGTCTGCGTGTAGCGGTAGGTGCCGCCGCGCATGTAGATGGTCCCGCCCGGGGTGACGCGGCTGATCGCCGAGGTGAGGGTCGTCGGGTTCGACTCCGTTCCGGAGGCGCCGTCGCTGCCGTTGGGCGACACGTACAGGGCGGGGCCCGTCGGCGACGGGGTGCCGGCCGTGTCGGCGTCGAGGTGGTCGATGTTGGGCAGGCCGTCGGCGCTCGTGGGGCTGAGACGGATGACGTTGCCGCCGGCCCGCACCGGCACCGTGAGGGTCTTCGTCGTCCAGCTCGCCCAGGCGCCGGTGCCCTGGAACGACGTCGACGCGGCCGCCGAGCCGTTCACCGTCACGTTCGCCGGCCGCGCGGTGGTGGTGCCGTTGGCGAAGCGGACTGTCAGCGTCGCGGTGCCGGCCTGCGGGGCGTCCACCGTGAACTGGGCCGCCGCGCCGACGGCGTTGCGGCCGTTGCAGAAGCCCGTTCCCGAATATCCGGAGTGGTTGGTGTCGATGGTGCCGTCGCAGGTGGCGGGCGCGCGCTCGGCCTCGTAGCGGACCGTGGCGGCCGTCGCCGTGGCGGCGGGCAGTACCACGACCGCGCCGGCCGCCAGTGCGGTACCGGCCAGTAGAGCCAGGGGGGTTCTCGTCCTCATGGGGGGTCTCGTCCTTCTCCGTGGTCGCCTGTGGCGCAGGCAGGGCAACAGTGCGGCTCTCGACACGCGAGATAGAAAGCGCTTGCTAAGCTAGGAGCGCGCCATGCCCACGTCAACAGGTCGGATCGGTCGAAAACATTCGGGCCGGGCCCACTCCTGCGCCTCGCCCTGTCCTCCACGACCCGTGCTGCTCAGGAGGCTCCGCCGAGGCGGCGTGGAGGAGCCGGCCGCGCCGGGCGAGGAGCGGCCACCGCCGCCGTCAGGGGCAGGGGTGGCCGCCTTCGCCCCAGGCGGTGCGTACGTCGGCCCGGGTCACCGCCCCGCAGAGCAGGACCGTACGGGCCTCCCCCGCGCCGCCGCCGCGTTCCACGGCGATCAGCTTCTGCTCGGTGACCCGGCCGCCGCTCGCCGCCCCGTGCGCGTCGGTCCAGCCGGTCGCCCCGTCGAATCCGCCTCCGCCCAGGCCCTGGTAGAGCACCGCCTGGAGGAGCCGCCGGTCGAGGCGGTCGTCGCGCCCGCCCGTGCCCCGCCACGCCTGGTCGACGCCCTCGGCGACGTACCGCATGGCGTCCCAGGCGAGCGCCACGTGGGCGTCGTCGCGCATCTCGCCCGTACGGGCACTGTGGTCCTTCCCGTACGTACGGTCGTACGCGGCGAGGAACGTGGCCGCCTCGCCGCCACCGCCGGCCGGGGCGGGTGCCCGGCCGGGTGAGACGTAGTACAGCGTGAGGCCGGGGAACACCTGCCAGGGCCGGCGCTGCTCCGTCAGGGCGTTGGTGACGTCGTCGCCGCCGAGCACGCTCAGCTTGGGGCAGCTCTGCGCGCTCCGGGCCAGTTCGCCGAGGAAGAGCTGGAAGTGGCTGCCTCGGCCGGCCCACACCACGGCCGTACGCGGCTCGTCGGCCACCGCGCGGCACACGTCGCGGGCCAGGTCGTCGACGGTGGCCACCGGCGTACCCGTGGGCGCGCCCGGCACCGTAGTCGGCTCCGGCGCGTCCGGCGGCGTGTACAGGAGCGTGGTGGTGCGCTGCTCGCCGTAGGCGGCGCGGAAGGCCGCCGCGAGGCTGGCGCTGTAGGCGTCCGTCGGGTCCGCGACGAGCCGTACGCGTACGGCGGGCTTCCCGGCGGTCATGGGGGCGTGCGCGGCGAACGCGGCCATGACCTGTCCGGCGCGGGTGTCGGTCGGCGCGGTCTGGTAGTAGTGGCCGCCCTGGCGCAGCAGTTCGTCGGCCGTGCCCGACGTGCCGACCATGGGCAGGCCCGCCTCGTCGAAGACGCGCATCGCCGCGTAGGTGTTGCGGCGGCTCTGGCCGAAGCCGACGACGCCGACGATGGAGCGGTCCTTCCGGGCCAGTTCGACGATGCGGTGGGCGACTTCCGGTGCGTCCTTGAAGCGGTCGCCCGCGTTGGCGGCGAGGACCCGCAGCGGGACGCGCTCGCCGGAGCTCAGCGCCTGGGCGTTGACGTACGCCTGGGCGAGCGCGAGGCCGCGGAGCTCGGCGAGGGTGCCGCCGCGCACCGGGTCCTCGGCGTCCTTGCCGCCGCTGAGGGGGCCGAAGTACACGACGGTGCGGGCGGCTGGGCGCGGGTCGTCGGCTGGGCGGCCCGCGAGTTCCCTCTCCACCTCCTCGTTCAGCTGCTCGAT
>NZ_JABWDV010000119.1 GCF_013362995.1 Streptomyces sp. TRM64462
CGCGCGCGTGGCGGGCCGTCACGGCCCTCGCCGCGTCGCGGGAGGCCGCACCGGCGACCACGTACGTCTCGGCGGTCGTCGGCCCGGAGGGGTTCTGGTGTGCCTCGGTCGGGGACAGCCGCGCGTACTGGCTGCCGGACCAGGGTCCCGGGATCGTCCTGACCGAGGACGACACGGGCGCGTACGGGGCGCTGTCCGCCTGGCTGGGCGCCGACGCGGACGCGCCCGTTCCCCCGGTCCACCACCGGCGGCCCGCGTCCGCCGGGTGGCTGCTGCTCTGCACGGACGGGCTGTCCCGTTACCTGCCCCGGCCGGCCGACGTACGGGCGGTCGTGGCGAGCCGCACGGGTGCGCTGGACGGCGCACGGGCGCTCGTGGACCACGCGCTGGCGGCGGGCGGCGCGGACAACGTGACCGCACTGCTGATGCGCGTGGCCCCGGCGTCGACGGCGAGCGGCAGGAGTTGAGGCCCGCCGGCTGACCGCTCAGTGCGAGGAGAAACCGCCGTCCACGAACACCGACTGCCCCGTCACGTACCCGGACGCGGGGCTCGCGAGGAACACGACGGCGCCCGCGAAGTCGCCGGGCAGCCCGTTGCGGCCCACCAGGGTGCGCGCGGCCAGGGCCTCGACGGTCGCCGGGTCGGAGGCCAGCCGGGTGTTGAGGGGCGTGAGGACGAACCCGGGCACGAGCGTGTTGCACGTGACCCCGTACGGCGACCAGGCCTCCGCCTGCGAGCGGGCCAGCGATTCGAGGCCGCCCTTGGACACGCCGTACGCGCCGCTCCGCACGAACGCCCGGTGCGCCTGCTGGGACGTGACGTGGATGATCCGCCCGAAGCCCCGCTCGGCCATGCCGGGCCCGAACCGCTGGCCCAGCAGGAAGGGCGCCTCCAGGTTCACGGCCATCGTGGTGTCCCACACGTCCTCGCCGATCTCGCCCATCGGCGGCCGCAGGTTCACGCCAGCGGAGTTGACGAGGATGTCCGGCTCCCCGAACACCCCCGCGGCCTCTTCGGCGGCCGCCCGCACCCCGTCACGGGTGCCGAGGTCACCGCTCACCCAAGCGGCCCGGCACCCCTCGGCCGCCAGCGCGTCCACCGTCTCCGCCAGCTCGGCCTCCCGCCGGGCGACGATCACGACCCGGGCGCCGGCCCGCGCCAGCGCCTCGGCCATGGCCCGCCCGATCCCAGAACTCCCCCCGGTCACCAGGGCGACCCGCCCCTCCAGCGAGAACAGCCCGGCCAGATATCCCTGAACGTCCATACGAGCACCCTCTCACCACGCCCGAGCCGCGCAGAGCGCGGGCGGGGCCGTACCGCTGCTGTACGCGGAGGGTCGGCCGTCCGCATCAGATGCGGGGGCGGGGCGGAACCCCGAGGGCCGGGCGGGCGTCCAAGCGGCGTGCTGGCGGGGAGTCACCGTGGCGCGGTGTCGGGCTCGTTCCTGGCGGCGAGTGCCGGCTCCTCCTCCCGCCGCCCGCGGCCGGCAGCACCCCGTCGCCGGTGCGGCCCCTCCCGTGGCACCGGTGGCGGGCGGGCGGCCGGGGGTCCGGCCTGCGCGCGTCCTTGACCCGGCAGTTACTTTCGCTTAAGCGTGACACCTCGGCAGTTTCCTTCAGCTCTCGTCACGCACGGCCGGAAGGAGCACCAGTGCACCACCGGGCCACCACCTCCAGACGTACCCTCCTCACCGTCGGCGCCGCAGCCGTCGCCGCGGCCACCACCCGCGTCACCCCCGCACGTGCGCACAGCGGCGGCGACCCGCAGCTCGCCCGGGTCCTTGCGCGGATGAGCCTGGAAGAGAAGGTCGGCCAGCTCTTCGTCATGCGGGTGTACGGGCACTCCGCGACCGATCCCGACCAGGCCGACATCGACGCCAACCTCCGCGAGATCGGCGTCCGCACCGCCGCCGAGCTCGTCGCGACGTACCACGTCGGCGGCATCATCTACTTCTCGTGGGCGCACAACACCCGCGACCCGCACCAGATCGCGGACCTCTCCAACGGCATCCAGCGGGCCGGACTCGCCCAGGCCACGCCCGTTCCGCTGCTCATCTCCACCGACCAGGAGCACGGCATCGTCGCCCGCGTCGGCGAGCCGGCCACGCTCGTGCCCGGCGCCATGGCGCTCGGCGCCGCCGGCTCCCGCGGCCTCGCCCGGCACGCCGCGCACATCGCGGGCACCGAGCTGGCCGCGCTCGGCATCCGCCAGAACTACGCGCCCGTGGCGGACGTGAACGTCAACCCGGCGAACCCCGTCATCGGCGTACGGTCCTTCGGCGCCGACCCGCGGGCCGTGGCCCGTCTCGTCGCCGCCCAGGTGAAGGGCTACCAGGGCGCGGGCGTCGCCGCGACCGCCAAGCACTTCCCCGGCCACGGCGACACCACCGCCGACAGCCACACCAACCTGCCGTACATCCACCACACGCGCGAGCAGTGGCGCACCCTCGACGCCCCGCCGTTCCGGGCCGCCGTCGCCGCCGGCATCGACTCGATCATGACGGCGCACATCGTCGTCCCGTCCCTCGACCCGGCTGAGGACCCCGCCACCCTGTCCCGGCCGATCCTCACCGGCATCCTGCGCGAACAGCTCGGCTACGACGGCGTCGTGGTGACCGACTCGCTCGACATGCAGGGCGTCCGGACGAAGTACGGCGACGACCGGGTCCCGGTGCTCGCGCTCAAGGCGGGGTGCGACCAGCTCCTCAACCCGCCGGACCTCGACCTCGCGTGGCACGCGGTCCTCAAGGCCGTACGGGACGGTGAGATCAGCGAGGCGCGGCTGGACGCGTCGGTGCTGCGGATCCTGCGGCTCAAGGCGAAGCTGGGCCTGTTCCGGCGGCCGTACGTCACGCACACGGGCGTGGACCGGGTCGTCGGCAAGCGGGCGCACCTGGACGCCGCCGACCGGATCGCGGACGAGACGACGACGCTGCTCCGCAACACGGGCGGGCTGCTGCCGCTCGACCCGCGCACCCACGGTGACCTGCTGGTCGTCGGCGCCGACCCGGCGTCCCCTTCCGGTACCACGGGCCCGCCGACGGCCACGCTCGCCGCCGCGTTCCGGGAACTCGGCTTCACGGCCACGGCCCTGTCGACGGGGCTGTCGCCGACCGCGGCGCGGATCGAGGAGGCGGTGGCGGCGGCGGACGGCAAGGACGTGGTCGTCGTCGCCACGTACAACGTCTCCCCGACCAGCACGCAGCGCACGCTCGTGCTGCGGCTGGCCTCGCGGGGCGTGCCGGTCGTGGCGGTCGCGATCCGCAACCCGTACGACATCGCGCGGCTCAGCGGGGTGCGGGCGGCCCTCGCCACGTACTCCTGGACGGACGTCGAACTGCGGGCCGCCGCGCGGGTCGTCGCGGGGCGGGCGCGGCCGCACGGGCGGCTTCCGGTGCCGGTGCCGGCCGCCGACCCGGCGCACGTGCTGTACCCGATCGGGTACGGCCTCTCGTACTGAGGACCGCGCACAGGGGGTGCCCGCACAGGGGTGCGCGCACCGGCCGGTGGTCCCGGCGCGGTGCGCGCACCCGTACGGCTCGCGCCGTGCTTTACGGACGGAGCCGCAGCTCGCGCTGGACGTCGCGCTTGTCGAGGCGCGCGTCGTAGCCGGCGAGCGGCCTGGCCTTCTCCGGCGCGGCCCGGACGGCGGCCGGGGCGACGCCCGTCCACTCCAGGAGCTTGGCGGTGGCCAGGGCGCGCTCCTTCTCGGCGAGGCCGGCGATGTTGGCGCCGTGGTTCATGCCGGGCGCCGTGAGGACGTAGCTGTCACGGGCGCCGCGGTCGACGCGGAACGGCTCGGCGCCCCACGGGTCGCGCTCGCCGTTGACGAACAGCATGCGCTGGGCGTTGTGGCGCACCCAGGTGTCGATGTCGCGCATCGCCCACGGCTTGAACCACACCGGGATGTCGTCCGGCACGAAGTTGCGCGCCGGCTGGTAGCCGTAGCGGGTCAGACCGTCCAGGTGCGCCATGCGCAGGCTGGGCGAGCCCAGCTCGGTGGCCGCCTGGTAGAAGTACGGCGTGTACGGCTCCAGGCCCTGGTCGGTGTAGAAGGACCAGCCGGAGTACGTGTCGATGGTGTCGTACACGGCGTCGTCCGTGGCGGTGGCGGCGTCCGGGACGCTCGCGCAGTCCTGCTCGCCCCAGTACTGCCAGAACGCCCACACGAAGTCGAGGACGACGGCCTCGTACGCCTTGTCGATGCTGCCGACGGTGTGGAACGTGGCGCCTTCCGCGGCCGCCCACTCCTGGTACTTCTTCTGCAGCGGCGC
The DNA here is from genome assembly GCF_013362995.1 of Streptomyces sp. TRM64462. GTDB lineage: Bacteria > Actinomycetota > Actinomycetes > Streptomycetales > Streptomycetaceae > Streptomyces. Next base: position 4,275 of record NZ_JABWDV010000119.1, read on the forward strand.
GCGCCGGACGAGCGCCTCGCGCTGGAGGGCGTCGAGGCGGGCGCGGCACTGCTCGCTGCCGACGGTGGCGAAGAACCGGTCGTAGGCCGAGTCCTCCCTGTTCACGACGTCGTTGGGGGCGACGTACGCGACGACGGCGTCCATGTCGTGCGGGTAGAACCGCTCGTAGTAGGTGGCGGTCATGCCACCCTTGGAGCCGCCCGTGGCGACCCACTTGCGGTCGTAGATCTTCTTCAGCGCCGTGAACAGGCGGTGCTGGTCGGACGCGGCCTGCCAGATGTTCAGCTTCGACCAGTCGGCCGGCTGCGGGCGGGACGGGGTGAAGAAGCGGTACTCCAGGGACACCTGGTTGCCGTCGACGATCCGGGTGGGCTCGGAGCGGCGGGGGTTGGGGTTGACGTGGTAGCCGCTGGTGAAGAAGACGGTGGGGCGGCTGGTGTCCTTGTGCAGCAGGGTGAGGCGCTGCTGGAACGTGCCCGCGGCGGGGCGGCGGTGGTCGACCGGCTGGGTGTAGCTGAGGACGAAGAAGCGGTAGCCGGGGTAGGGCTTCTCCTCGACGAGGGACATCCCGGGGACCGCGAGGATGCGGTCCTTGATGTCCGGTGTGGCGCTGTCGGTCGGGCCGGCGGCGGTGGCCGTGCCGGCCGCGCTCACGGTGCCTATGAGCACCACGAGCGACAGCAGCCATCTGAGCGTTCTGCGCATGCGCCCTCCACAGGGTTCACTACGGTCGCGGTGAACCTAGCGGTGCCAACGGGCGCGTGAACAGACCCAGTTGAACGGACCGGGTCGTTCAGCAGAGGATCCATCCGGTGGAGGCGCCCCGCCCGGAGACGGAACCGGTGGCGCGGACGCAGCGGTTGAGGGCGTGGACGGTGACGGGCCCGGCGAGCCGGGTGAACCGCCCGGAGTCCGTGACGGCCCGTGCGCCGCGCGGCTGGAGGGTGACGGCCATGGGGCGGCGGGCGCCGGGGGTCCTGGCGACGGTGACGGCGCACGCGTACTGGCGGTTCTTGTAGACGCGCAGCTCACCGGTGGCGAACGGCACCCGCTTCGCGAGCCGTCCGGAACACCCGGCGAGCGCGGCGGCGTCCGTGACGCCGGGCCCGGCGACGGTCAGGGCGCCCGAGGCGATGAGCAGCGCCGCGCCGACGGCGGCCCATCGTCCCCGTCGTCCCCGTCGGCCGCCGCCCGCGGCCGCGTTGCGCATGAACACGTGTGTCCCCCTCGCCCCATGAACGTACATATGTGCGTACGACGCGGGGCGCGGGCGGAGGGTTGCGCTCCGCCCGCGTGCCGTCAGGACACCCGTTCCGGCTCGTCCTCGCCTATGAAGGTGCGCCACAGCTCCGCGTACCGCCCGTCGCGGGCGAGGAGTTCGTCGTGGGTGCCGTCCTCCGCGACGCGTCCGTGGTCCATGACGACCACCCGGTCGGCGCGGGCGGCGGTGGTGAGGCGGTGGGCGACGACCAGGGTCGTGCGGCGGCCGGCGAGGCGATCGGTGGCCTGGTTGACCTGGGCCTCCGTCGCCAGGTCCAGGGCGGCCGTGGCCTCGTCGAGCAGCAGCACGTCCGGGTCGACCAGTTCGGCGCGGGCGAGGGCGATGAGCTGCCGCTGCCCGGCCGACAGGTTGCGGCCGCGCTCCGCGACCTCGTGGAGGTAGCCGCCGTCGAGCGTGGCGATCATGTCGTGGGCGCCCACGGCACGCGCGGCCGCCTCCACCTCGGCGTCGGTCGCGTCGGGCCGCCCGTACGCGATGGCGTCCCGTACGGTGCCGGGGAACAGGTACGCCTCCTGCGGGACGACGCCGAGGCGGTGGCGGTAGGCGGTGAGGTCGAGGTCCCGCACGTCGGTGCCGTCCACGGTGACGCGCCCCGAGGTGGGGTCGTAGAACCGGGCGACGAGCTTGACGAGCGTCGACTTGCCCGCGCCCGTCTCGCCGACGAACGCGACGGTCTGCCCGGCGGGGACGCGTAGGTCGATGCCGCTGAGCGCCGCCTCTTCCTCGCCGTCGGCGGTCCCGTACCGGAACGACACGTTCTCGAAGGCGATCTCGCCCTTGAGGGCGCGCACGGGCCGCGGGTCGGCCGCCGGCGGGGTCGATGTGGGCTCGCGCAGCAGCTCCTGCATCCGGCCCAGCGACACGGACGCCTGCTGGTAGCCGTCGAAGACCTGCGAGAGCTGCTGCACGGGCGCGAAGAACAGGTCGATGTAGAGGAGGTACGCGACGAGCGCGCCCGCCGTCAGCGTGCCCGCCTCGATCCGGCCCGCGCCCACCACCAGCACGGCCGCGATGGCGAGCGACGACAGGAGCTGCACGAACGGGAAGTACACGGAGATCAGCCACTGGCCGCGCACCCGCGCCTGCCGGTACTCCAGGCTGCGTTCCGTGAACCGCGCGCCGCCCGACCGCTCGCGGCGGAACGCCTGGACGATGCGCAGCCCGGCGACGGACTCCTGGAGGTCGGCGTTGACGACGCTGATGCGCTCACGCGCCAGCTCGTACGCCTTGACGCTGGCGCGCCGGAAGTAGAACGTGCCGACGATCAGCACGGGCAGCGTGGCGAAGACGACGAGGGCGAGCTGTACGTCGATGACGACCAGCGCCACCATGATCCCGAAGAAGGTGACGACGGAGACGAAGGCGGTGACGAGTCCGGTCTGGAGGAACGTGGACAGGGCGTCCACGTCGGTCGTCATCCGGGTCATGATCCGCCCGGTGAGCTCGCGTTCGTAGTAGTCGAGGCCGAGGCGCTGGAGCTGCGCGAAGATCTTGAGGCGGAGCGCGTACAGGACGCGTTCGCCGGTGCGTCCCGTCATCCGGATCTCGCCGGTCTGCGCGGCCCACTGCACGACGACCGTGAGCAGGGCGAGCGCGGACGCCGCCCACACGGCGCCGAGCGCGGCCTGCGTGACGCCTTCGTCGATGCCGTGCCGGATCAGGACCGGCAGCAGCAGTCCCATGCCGGCGTCGAGGGCGACCAGCACGAGGCTGAGGAGCAGGGGCGCCCTGAATCCGGCCAGGAGCCTGCGCAGCCCGTACGACTCCTCGGGGCGTACGGCGCGGGCCTCGTCGACGCCGGGGGTGTCGTCGGCGGGCGGCAGCGCGGCGACCTGGGCGAGCAGCTCAGGGGTGGCGCCGGGCGCCGCGGTCTCGCTGCCGGGCGTGGTCTCGTCGCGGGCCCACAGGGCGGGTGTGACGCCGCGCTCGGCGTCGAACGCGGCGTCGAGCTCGGCCCGTACGGTGCGGTCGTCCGCCTCCGGGGGCCGGGCGGCCTGCAGGACGTGGCCCGGCGAGACCCCGCCGAGCTCGTCGGGGTCGGTGAGCAGCCGCCGGTACAGCGCCGAGCGGGCCTGGAGCTCGTCGTGGGTGCCGATGTCGGAGAGCCGCCCGTCGTCGAGGACGGCGATCCGGTCGGCGAGGTTCAGGGTGGAGCGGCGGTGCGCGATGAGCAGCGTGGTCCGCCCGGCCATGACCGCGCGGAGCGCCTCGTGGATCTCGTGCTCGACGCGCGCGTCGACGGCGGACGTGGCGTCGTCGAGGAGCAGCAGGCGCGGGTCGGCGAGGATGGCCCGGGCGAGGGCGATGCGCTGCCGCTGCCCGCCGGACAGGGTGAGGCCGTGCTCGCCGACGGTGGTGTCGTACCCGTCGGGCAGGGCGGCGATGAACCGGTCGGCCTGGGCGGCGCGCGCGGCGGCCTCGATCTGCTCCCGGGTGGCGTCGGGACGCCCGTACGCGATGTTGGCGCGCACGGTGTCGGAGAAGAGGAACGAGTCCTCGGGCACGAGCCCGATGGCCGCCCGCAGCGACTCCAGGGTCAGTTCGCGTACGTCGTGCCCGCCGACCCGGACGGCGCCGCGCGTGACGTCGTAGAAGCGCGGCAGCAGCAGCGAGACGGTGGACTTGCCGCTGCCGGACGCGCCGACGACGGCGACGGTCTCGCCGGGGCGGATGGTCAGCGAGAAGCCGTCGAGAACGCCGGGGCCGTCCCCGTCCTCGTCGTAGGAGAAGCCGACCTCGTCGAACTCGACGCTGGCGGGAGCGTCGGCGGGCAGCTCGACGGTGCCGTCCTCGATGCCCGGCTCGGTGTCGATGAGGTCCAGGACGCGCTCGACGCCGGCGCGGGCCTGCTGCCCGACGGTGAGGACCATGGCGAGCATGCGGACGGGCCCGACGAGCTGGGCGAGGTACGTGGAGAAGGCGACGAACGTGCCGAGGCTGATCTGGCCCCGGGTGGCGAGCCAGCCGCCGAGCGCCAGCATGGCGACCTGCCCGAGCGCGGGCACGGCCTGGAGGGCGGGCGTGTAGCGGGAGTTGAGCCGGATGGTGCGCAGCCGCCCGGCGAACAGGTCCCGGCTGGCCCGCCGGATCTTGTCGGTCTCCTGCTCCTCCTGCCCGAACCCCTTGACGACCCGGACGCCGGTCACGGCCCCGTCGACGACGCCGGCGACATGGGCGGCCTGCGTCTGGGCGTACCAGGTGGCGGGGTGGAGGCGGACGCGGCTGCGCTTGGCGATGAACCACAGGGCGGGCGCGACGGCGAGGACGACGAGTGTCAGGGGAAGCGAGAGCCAGGCCATGATGCCCAGCGAGATGAAGAAGAGCAGGAAGTTCCCGATGGTCATCGGGAGCATGAAGAGCAGCCCCTGGATGAGCTGGAGGTCGCTGGTGGCCCGCCCGACGACCTGCCCGGTCGACAGCTCGTCCTGCCGCTTGCCGTCGAGCCGGGTGATCGTCCCGTACATCTCGGTGCGCAGGTCGTGCTGCACGTCGAGGGCGAGCCGGCCGCCGTAGAAGCGCCGGATGTAGGTGAGCGCGTAGACGGCGACCGCGGCCGCGACGAGCAGCCCGATCCAGAAGGACAGGCCCCCGCCCGAGTCCCCGATCACATCATCGATGACGATCTTGATGATGAGCGGTACGACCGCCATCAGCGCCATGCCGCCGAGCGAGGACCCGAGGGCGAGCAGGACGTCCAGACGGTGCCGCCAGGCGTACCCCCACAGCCGCCGCGCCCATCCTCGACCGGCCGCGGTCGCCGCCGCCTCTGCCGCCGTCTCCGCCTCTGCCCCCGCCGCCGACGCCACGTCTCCGCCTCTCGCTGCCGCTCGCGCTTCCGCTTCCCTACCGGAAGGCACCAACAGGGCGAGGGCCGTATTTCATCCCGCCCGCACCCATGTGCCCCCCGCCATGAATGAGTGAACTTTCAACTGTGTGATCGAACAATTAGTGTGACGGGGGTGCGTGTACTTCTGGTGGAGAACGACCAACCGGTCGCCGAGTCCCTGCGCCGCGGGCTGCGGCGCTACGGCTTCGACGTGCGCTGGGTGACCACCGGTGGGGCCGCCCTGGCGGTGACCGACCCGTACGACCTGGTCCTGCTCGACCTCGGGCTGCCGGACACGGACGGCCTGGACGTCTGCCGGTCGCTCCGTGGACGCGGCGAAGGGCGCGGCGACGTGCCGATCATCGTGATCAGCGCCCGCAGCGACGAGACGGACCGCGTGGTGGGCCTGGAGATCGGCGCCGACGACTACGTGTCCAAGCCGTTCGGCGTGCGGGAGGTCATCGCCCGCATCAGGGCGGTGATGCGGCGCGTACGGCCGGGACCGCCGGACGGGAGCGGCGGCACGGCGGGCGGCGGTGCTGCGGGCGGCGGTGCTGCGGGCGGCGGTGCTGCGGGCGGCGGTGCTGCGGGCGAGGGACGGGAAGCGGCCGGGGGGCCGCAGCGGTACGGACCGCGGCTGACCGTCGACCGCAGGGCGGCCCGCGTCCGGCTCGACGGGGCGGAGGTCGCGCTCACGCCCAAGGAGTACGACCTGCTGGCCTTCCTCACCGAGGAGCCGGGCGCGCTGATGTCGCGGGAGCAGATCATGGAAGCCGTGTGGGACGCCAACTGGTTCGGCCCCACCAAGACGCTGGACGTGCACGTCGCGGCGCTGCGGCGGAAGCTCGCGGGGGTCGTCGTCATCGAGGCGGTGCGCGGGGTCGGGTTCCGCCTGGACATCACGGATGCCGCGTCCCCCGACGAGGGCCAGCCGGCGTGATCCGGCAGCTGATCGCCAGCTATGTGCTGCTGGTGGCGGTCGCGATCGCCGCGTTCACCGTGCCGGTCGCGTTCACGCTGACCGACCAGCTCCGCGACGACACCGCGGAGTCGGTGCGGCGCGAGGCACGGACGATGGCGCTGCTGCTCGCCGACGGCGACCTCGAATCCCACCAGGCGCTGGCCCGCATGGCCCACGCGTACGAGGAGGAGATGCCGGCGACGGTGCAGGTGTTCACCGGCGCGGACGCCACGCGCGGCACGGACGGCACGGACCGCACGGACCGCACGGGCGCGACCGGTCCGCTGCGGCCGTACGCACCCGCCGCGCCCCACGACGCCGCGGTGGCGCGGGCACTGCGCGCGGGCGGGACGAGCGTCGACTGGGGGTCGCGGTTCGTCTGGGGCCCGGAGCTGGTGGTCACCGTCCCGGCGCGTGCGCCCGGGGAGCGGACGGCGGTCGTCGGCGCGGTGCAGATCCGGTACGCGACGTCCGGGCTCACCGACCGGCTCTGGACGATCTGGGGCTTCCGCGCCGTGCTCGCCGTCACGGTGCTGGCGGTGGCCGCCGTGCTCGGCGCGCTGGTGGCCCGCCGGCTGACGCGGCCGCTGCGCGAGCTGAACGCCATGGCGAGCCGGTTCGGGGACGGCGACCTGACGGCCCGCTCCCCGGTGACGGGGCCACCGGAGACCCAGACCTTGGCCCGTACGCTCAACCAGGGCGCCGAGCGGCTCGACACCCTCGTCGCCGCGCAGCGCATCTTCGTCGCGGACGCCTCGCACCAGCTCCGTACGCCGCTCACGGCCCTGCGCCTGTCGCTGGACAACATCGCGGACGGCGTGGACGACCCCTTCGTACGGGAGGACGTGGAGCAGGCCACGGCCGAGGTCGTACGGATGAGCCGCCTGGTGAACGGACTGCTGGTGCTGGCCCGCGCCGAGGGCAAGGTGTCGGCGGCCGAACCGCTGGCGCTGCGCGACATCGTCGAGGAACGCCTGGCCGTGTGGCGGCCCGCCGCCGACGAACGAGGCGTGCGGATCACGCTCGGGGGCGACGTCGACAGCGGGCTGCGGGTGCTTGCAGCCCGGGCCACCTGGACCAGGTGCTGGACAACGTCCTGTCCAACGCCCTGGAGGTGTCCCCCGACGGCGGCATGATCAGCGTCGGCGTGGGGGCCGGGCGGTCGGACGAGGTGGTGCTGGAGGTACGCGACCAGGGGCCGGGCATGTCACCGGCCGAGCAGTCCCGCGCCTTCGACCGCTTCTGGCGCGGCCAGGGCCTGACCGGCCGGTCGGGCTCGGGGCTCGGGCTCGCCATCGTCAAGCAGCTCCTGACGGACGACGGCGGCACGGTGAGCCTGCGCGACGCCCCTGGTGGCGGGCTGTGCGTACGGATCGGGCTGCGGCTCAGCCCTCGGCAGGCAGCACCGAGGAGTGGTGGTTGACGATCAGCCACGTGCCGCCGCGCTTCTCGTACTCGTAGGTGTAGCGGGCGTCGATGGCGCTCTTCTCGCCGGTGGCGGGGTCGGTGACGTGGAACCGGTAGAGCCCGGCGTCGATCGCGGAGTTCGCGTCCAGCACGTTGATGACACTGGTGACCTTCTCGCCGACGGGCTTCTTCTGGAGGAAGTGCTCGAAGTAGTCGACGATCCCGGCGCGGTCGGTGCGGATCCTCGGCGACGCGGTGGGCAGCAGCACCGCGTCCGGGGCGTAACGGGCGGCGACCTTCTCGGGGTCGCCGGTGCGCAGGCCCGCGTTCCACTGGTCGAAGAGCCCGGCGATCTCCTTCTCGCCCGGCTTGACGGCGCGGGGCCCGTGGTACCGCTCGGGCGCGGCGACGCCGACCCCGACGGTCACGGTCCCGGCGACGACGACGGCTATGCCGGCGGCCACGGCGGCACGGACAGGCATATGACGCTTCATCAGTTCTCCTTGTGCGGCTGAAGCTGAAGCTGACCGCTCCCTGCCTCGGAAGCACCTTCAGCCTCGCGCGGCCCGGTTCAGCGCCCGTACAAGCCACGTCCAGCACACGCCCAACGCACAGACAAGAAAGAGAAGCACGTCCGTCGCTCAGCGGGCTCCGAGTTCCTTGGCCAGTTCCCTGGCGGAGGCCTCGGTGAAGCCGCCGGAGATCTCCACCTGGCCCCCGGCGATGGCCTGGAGGACCGTGGGGGCGCTGAGCAGCCGGTCGCCGAGGACGATCGCGACCTGGTTCTGCGGGGGCTTCCGGTGTGCCGCACGCCCGGTGAGGGCCGCGAACCCGCCCACGGCGAGCAGTCCCGCGAGGGCCACGGCGACCCACGGCCCGGTGCGACGGCGGCGCGGCGCCCGGAGCGGTGCCGGGCGGGGCAGGTGCGTGACGGGGCCGGGATGTACTCGGTGGCCATCCATGGAACGCGGGTTCCGGCCAAAGAGTCGCGTCCATGACAATGACACAGAATCGATCCCTCTCGTTCACACTCCGGTGACCGGAAGCATGCGACTCTCCCTTTGCCGCACGAGTCAACTCGCGTAGATCGCACGACTGTTCCCCGTGTCCCCACCTCGGGAAAGGACTCCGCCATGCCCTCTCCGCTCCCCCGCTCCATACGCCGCCGCAGGCTGCCGGTTCTGGCCGCCGCCGCGCTGGTCGTCGGGCTCGCCGTGCCGGGTGCCGTGGCGGCGCCGGCTCCGGACGCCGGTGCGGAATCGGCCACCGCCGTCAGCGCGTACGACAGTTCCTACTACGACGGTGCCGCCGGCAAGTCCGGTGCCGCGCTCAAGAGCGCGCTGCACGACATCATCAGCGACCAGACCAAGATCTCGTACAGCGCCGTGTGGAACGCGCTCAAGGTGACCGACCAGGACCCCGCCAACAGCGCCAACGTCATCCTGCTCTACAGCGGCAAGTCCCGCAGCAAGTCCCTCAACGGCGGTGACGTCGGCGACTGGAACCGCGAGCACGTCTGGGCCAAGTCGCACGGCGACTTCGGCACCTCCACCGGCCCCGGCACCGACCTCCACCACCTGCGCCCCACCGACGTGCAGGTCAACAGCATCCGCGGCAACAAGGACTTCGACTGGGGCGGCAGCCCGGTCAGCGGCGCGCCCGGCAACTACACGGACTCCAACTCGTTCGAACCCCGCGACGCCGTCAAGGGCGACGTCGCGCGCATGATCCTCTACATGGCCGTCCGGTACGAGGGCACCGATGGCTGGCCCGACCTGGAGCCCAACAACTACGTCAACAACGGCAGCGCCCCGTACCACGGGCGGCTCTCCGTTCTGAAGCAGTGGAACGAGCAGGACCCGCCGGACGCCTTCGAGCGGAACCGCAACGAGGTCATCTACGCCTCGTACCAGCACAACCGGAATCCGTTCATCGACCACCCCGAGTGGGTCGAGTCCATCTGGTAGCCGGTGGGGCCGGTGGCCGGACCGCCCCTCAGTGGGTCGGGGCGAACATCCTCAGCGTCGTCCCGACGACCAGGACCGACGGGCCTCCCGTCCGCAGCGCCCTCGTCAGGTCCTCCTCCAGCGTCTCCAACGTCGTACGCGCCGCCGGGACGCCGAAGGACTCGGCCAGGGCCACGAAATCGGGGCGGGTCAGTTCCGTGCCCGTCGCCTCACCGAACTCCTCCGCCATGTACGCGCGCAGGATGCCGTAGCCGCCGTCGTCCACGATCAGCCACGTGACCGGGAGTCCGTGCTGGCGGGCCGTGGCCAGTTCGGCGACCGAGTACAGGGCGCCGCCGTCGCCCGACACCGCCAGCACCGGGCGGGTCGGGTCGGCCACGGCGGCGCCCAGGGCGGCCGGGTAGGCGTAGCCGAGGCCGCCCGCGCCCTGCGCGGAGTGCATCGTGTTCGGCCGGCGGGCGTCGAACGCCGACCACGCCCAGTACGACAGGATCGTCATGTCCCAGAAGCTGGGGGACGTGTCCGGGAGGGCCTTCCTGATCGCGGCCAGGAGCCCCTGCTCCCGCGTCAGGTCCTGCGCCGCGATCCGGGCCCGTACCTTGGCCAGCACCTCGCGCACACGCTCGTGCGCGGTCGCGTCCTCGCGCTCCTCCACGGTCTCCAGCAGCGCCGACAGCGCCAGGCGCGCGTCCGCGTGGATGCCGAGCGCCGGGTGGTTGGACTCCAGCTTCCCGAGGTCCGCCTCGATCTGGACGACCCTGCCGCGCGGCGCGAACGTGTGGTAGTTCGACGACAGTTCGCCGAGCCCGGAGCCGACCACCAGCAGGACGTCCGCGTCCTCCAGGAAGTCCGTCGTGTGCCGGTCCTCCAGCCACGACTGGAGCGACAGCGGGTGCTCCCACGGAAAGGCGCCCTTCCCGCCGAAGGTCGTGACCACCGGGGCCGACAGCCGTTCCGCCAGCGCCCGCAGCTTGCCCGACGCGTCCGACCGTACGACTCCGCCGCCCGCGATGATCGCCGGCCGCTCCGCCCGCGACAGCAGGTGCGCCGCCACCGCCGTCAGTTCCGGGCGCGGCGGCAGGTCGCGCGGTGTCGCGTCCACGGCCGTCACGACCGGGACGGCCGTCGGTGCCGTCAGGACGTCCGCCGGGATCTCCACCCACACGGGGCCGTGCGGTGCCGTCAGCGCCGACTCCCACGCGGCCGCGATCGCCGACGGGATCTGCGACGCCGTACGAACGGTGTGGACCGACTTCACGACGTCGCGGAACGACGCCTGCTGGTCGCGCAGTTCGTGCAGGTAGCCGTGGCGGCCGCCGCCCAGGCCGCGCACCGGGACCTGCGCGCTGACCGCCAGCACCGGCGCGCTCGCGGCGGCCGCCTCCTGGAGGGCGGCGAGGGACGTCAGGGCGCCGGGCCCGGTCGACAGCAGGAGCGGCGCGGCCTCGCCGGTGAGGCGGCCGTACGCGTCGGCGGCGAAGCCCGCGTTGTTCTCCACCCGGAGGCCCACGTAGCGCAGGTCCGAGCGGCGCAGGGCGTCGAACATGCCGAGCGCGTGCTGGCCGGGGAGCCCGAAGACGGTGGTCGCGCCGAGGCCGCGGAGGGTCTCGATCACCAGGTCGCCGCCGAGGCGCCCGGGGGGCGGGGTGAGGGCGGCGTCCGTCTGCGCGGCCGTGGGCTTGAGCACCAGGTCGTGGTCGTGGGTCATGGGGCGTCCGTCTCGGCGGGGGTGCGGTGAGTGCGGCCCGGGGCCGGTTCCGCTGTGCCCACCCGTTCCGCCCCAGCGGAACGACTGCCCACAGCGGAACCGGCGGCGGGGGTTCGGGGGCGGAGCCCCCGGTCGCGCTACGCCGCGCGGGCTGCCGCGATCTGGCGGGACATGATCGTCGTCAGTTCGTACGCCGTGTGCGACGCGGCCACCGACGTGATCTCGGCGTGGTCGTACGCCGGGGCGACCTCGACGACGTCGGCCGAGACCAGGTTGCAGGAGGACAGGCCGCGCAGGATCTCCAGGAGCTCGCGCGAGGTCATGCCGCCGGCCTCCGGGGTTCCGGTGCCGGGGGCGTGCGCCGGGTCGAGGCAGTCGATGTCGATGGAGATGTACAGCGGGCGGTCGCCGATGCGCTGGCGGAGCTGGTCCGCGACCTCGTCGGCGCCGCGCCGGTAGACGTCGGCCGACGTGACGATGCCGAAGCCCATCTTCTCGTCGTCCGTCAGGTCCTGCTTGCCGTACAGCGGGCCGCGCGTGCCGACGTGGGAGAGCGCCTCGGTGTCGAGGATGCCCTCCTCGACGGCCCGCCGGAACGGGGTGCCGTGCGTGTACTCGGCGCCGAAGTACGTGTCCCACGTGTCGAGGTGCGCGTCGAAGTGGAGCAGCGCGACGGGGCCGTGCTTCTTGGCGACCGAGCGGAGCAGCGGCAGCGCGATGGTGTGGTCGCCGCCCAGCGTCATCAGGCGGGCGCCGGTGCCGAGGAGGTCGTCGGCCGCTGCCTCGACGGTCTCGACCGCCTCGTTGATGTTGAACGGGTTCACGGCGATGTCCCCGCCGTCCGCGACCTGCGCGAGGGCGAACGGCGACGCGTCCTGCGCCGGGTTGTACGGGCGGAGCAGGCGGGACGCCTCGCGGATGGCGTTGCCGCCGAAGCGGGCGCCGGGGCGGTAGGAGACGCCGGAGTCGAAGGGCACGCCGATCACGGCGACGTCGGCGGTGCCGACCTCGTCCAGGCGCGGCAGCCGGGCGAACGTCGCGGGGCCGGCGTAGCGGGGGACGCGGGAGGAGTCGATGGGGCCGCGGGGGGTGTCGGTGCTCATGTCGGGTGCCTTCTTCCTGCGTGTTCGCCTTCTACGGGACGACGGTACGGGCGCGGGAAGCCTCGCTGAAGTGTACGTTTCCTCCATTGGAGCGTTACGGAGTGGAGGAAGCGCACATGAAGGCCCACCCGCCCACGCCGTTCGCCCCGCCCGTCCGGCTGGCCGCGCTGCTGGGCCGGGAGGAGCTGGGGCTGCGGCTGGTGGCGGGCGATCCGGGGACGGTCCTCCACTGGGTGCACACCTCCGAGATGGCCGACCCGTACCCGTACCTGCTCGGCGGCGAGCTGCTGCTGACGGCTGGCGTGCAGCTCCCGCGGACCGACCCGGAGCGGTTCGTCGCGCGGGTCGCGGAGGCCGGGGCCGCGGCGCTCGGGTTCGGGGTCACGCCCGTGTACGACACGGTGCCGGACGCCCTGGTGGCCGCCTGCGCACGGCACGGGCTGCCGCTGGTGGAGGTGCCGCCGGGTACGCCGTTCTCGGCGGTGGCCCGCGCGGTGTGGCGGCTCATGACGGAGGCCCGCCACCACGAGCTGCGCCGGGTCACGGACGCCCAGCGGGCGCTGGCGACGGCGGCGGCCCGCCCCGATCCCGTACCGGCCGTGCTGCACGTCCTGGCGGGGCGGCTCGGGGGGCGGGCCGCCCTGTACACGCCGGAGGGCACGGAGTACGCG
>NZ_JABWDV010000120.1 GCF_013362995.1 Streptomyces sp. TRM64462
GGTAGCCCGGGCGGTGGCCCGGGCCGGGCCCGGAGCGTCGCTCTGACCGGTGCCACGGGCGGTACGCCGAGCCGTGGCACGGGCGGTGGACCGGGCGGTGCCTCGTGCGGTGACCTGGGCGGTGGCCCGGCCGGTAGCCCGGGCGGTGCCTCGGCCGGTAGCCCGGGCGGTGGCCCGGGCCGGGCCCGGAGCGTCGCTCTGACCGGTGCCACGGGCGGT
>NZ_JABWDV010000121.1 GCF_013362995.1 Streptomyces sp. TRM64462
GTCGGTCTCGCCGCCCTGGCCGGGCACCCGGGCGGGCTCGCCGTTGGCCGGGCGGCGGGGCGTGGACGACTGCAGCGCCATGCCCCCGGTCGTACGGAACAGCTCGTCGGCACCGGGCAGACTCACTCGGCGTGACACCGGGCGAGCACCTCCCTGGCGAGCTGGCGGTAGGCGGCCGCGCCGACCGAGTTCGAGGCGTACGTGGTGATGGGCTCGCCGGCGACCGTGGTCTCCGGGAAGCGCACGGTCCGGCCGATCACCGTGTGGTAGACGTGGTCGTCGAAGGCCTCGACGACACGCGCGAGGACCTCGCGGCTGTGCACCGTGCGCGAGTCGTACATCGTGGCGAGGATGCCGTCGAGCTCCAGCTCGGGGTTGAGCCGCTCCTGGACCTTCTCGATGGTCTCCGTCAGCAGGGCGACGCCGCGCAGCGCGAAGAACTCGCACTCCAGCGGCACTATCACCTTGTGAGCGGCCGTCAGCGCGTTGACGGTCAGCAGGCCGAGCGAGGGCTGACAGTCGATCACGATGTAGTCGTAGTCCGGCAGCAGCGGCTTCAACGCGCGCTGCAGCGTGGACTCGCGCGCGACCTCGCTGACCAACTGCACCTCGGCGGCCGAGAGGTCGATGTTGCTCGGCAGCAGGTCCATGTTGGGCACGGCGGTCTTCAGCAGCACCTCGTCCGCCGACATGCCCCGCTCCATGAGCAGGTTGTAGACGGTGAGGTCCAGCTCCATCGGGTTGACGCCGAGACCGACCGACAGGGCTCCCTGCGGGTCGAAGTCGACGAGCAGCACCCGTCGTCCGTACTCCGCGAGCGCGGCGCCCAGGTTGATGGTCGACGTGGTCTTGCCCACGCCGCCCTTCTGGTTGCACATCGCGATGATCTTCGCGGGTCCGTGCTCGGTGAGCGGTCCCGGGATCGGGAAGTACGGCAGGGGCCGTCCGGTCGGGCCGATCCGCTCGCGGCGCTGGCGGGCAGCGTCGGGTGCGAGGGTGGCCGCGTACTCCGGGTCGGGCTCGTACTCGGCGTCGGGGTCGTAGAAATGCCCCTCGGGCAGCTCGTCGTAGGCGGCGAAGTGCGTGGACTCTCGGCCACTCTCGTCGCCGGCCATGGCGTTCACGTGTTGGCCGTCCATCGTCTTCATCGTGTGGGCTGTCGTCATGTGCTGGTGGGTCGCGAAGGTTCGGACAGCGACGGAGCCGACAGCCTCGAACCCGGACGACGGACCACCGTGGCTGCCCGTCGCCGCCATTCCTGGTTGACCACCCCCGGGAGTAAATGTCGACTCATTCACAAGTCGTCTTACCTCCTTGGACGTGACCAGGAAACTTATCGATAGGTCAGCGTGGCACCATGCCGACGGTTGGCGACTCTATGGCGTGTCACCGCTCCGCAGCAACACAATCGGCCGGACGCGGCGGGATGTGTCGGCAACCGAACGCCTTCCTGTCAAGGGTGCATGGCCGTCGATCCGTACGTTTCACGGGTGTGCGAAACGGTTAAAGGGTTACGTTCGAGGCGACTTGACGTGGCCGGTGCGCGTGGCCGGACACGCGTCCGGCCGGACCTCGTCGAACAAGGTCCGGCCGGATGCGTGACGTTGACGGTGTCCGTTGACCGTCGGCCCGCCGTCCGCGGTCGGTGAGCGGACGGTGAACAGGGAGTGAGCGGGGAGTGAGCAGGCGTCAGCCGAGCAGCGAGTCCAGCTCGACGTGCTCCAGGCCGTGGGCCTCCGCGACCTCCTTGTAGACGACCTTGCCGTCATGGGTGTTGAGGCCCTTGGCGAGCGCCGGGTCACGGCGCAGCGCCTCGACCCAGCCGTTGTTCGCCAGCGACACGATGTACGGCAGCGTGGCGTTGGTGAGGGCGTAGGTGGAGGTGTTCGGGACGGCGCCGGGCATGTTGGCGACGCAGTAGAACACCGAGTCGTGGACCTGGAAGGTCGGCTCCGCGTGCGTGGTCGGACGGGAGTCCTCGAAGCAGCCGCCCTGGTCGATCGCAATGTCGACAAGGACACTTCCGGGCTTCATCTTGGCGACAAGCTCGTTGGTGACCAGCTTCGGGGCCTTGGCGCCCGGGATGAGGACGGCACCGATGACGAGGTCGGCCTCGGTGACCGCCTTCTCCAGCTCGTAGGCGTTGGAGACGACCGTCTGGACCTTCGTGCCGAAGATCTTGTCGGCCTCGCGGAGCTTGTTGATGTCGCGGTCGAGCAGGGTGACGTGGAAGCCCATGCCGACGGCGATCTGGGTGGCGTTCCAGCCGGAGACGCCGCCGCCGATGACGACGGCCTTGCCGGCGTGGGTGCCGGGGACGCCGCCGGGCAGGACGCCGCGGCCGCCGGCCGAGCGCATCAGGTGGTAGGCGCCGACCTGCGGGGCCAGGCGGCCCGCGACCTCGGACATCGGGGCGAGCAGCGGGAGGGCGCGGTTCGCCGTCTCGACGGTCTCGTACGCGATGGCGGTGGTGCCGGACTCGATCAGCGCGTCCGTGCACTCACGGGAGGCGGCGAGGTGCAGGTAGGTGAAGAGGGTCTGGTCCTTGCGGAGGCGGTGGTACTCCTCCGCGATGGGCTCCTTGACCTTGAGCAGCAGGTCGGCGGTGGCCCAGACCTCGTCGGCGGTGGGCAGGATGCGCGCGCCTGCGGCGACGTACTCGTCGTCCGTGATCGAGGAGCCGGAACCGGCGTTCTGCTCGATGTAGACCTCATGGCCGTTGCGGACGAGCTCGTGCACACCGGCGGGGGTGATGGCCACCCGGAACTCGTTGTTCTTGACCTCGCGGGGGATGCCGACCTTCATCGTCGATCACGGTCCTTGACTCAGGGGGTACGGGGCATAGCGCTCTACAGCGGTACATACCCGGCCGTACGACGACGCACCGGGATACACCGCGGTTAATCGCGGCGGACCCAGTCTAATGAAGGAGTTCCCCGTGTCTAGCCTTACAAAGCATTAATCTTTCCCGGAACCACTACGGATTTCGTAGGTGGGAGGTGTGGGGTGGTTGGGGTTGGGGGGTGGGGTGGGGGTGCCGTGGCCTGCGGATCCCGCTGTGCGGGCGGCCGCGGCCCTGGAGGTGAGCAGCCGGTCGGCGGCGACGCGGTGCAGCCGGGCGGCGGCCGGGTCGCCGAGCCGTTCGAGGGTGTCCGCGAGGCGCAGCCGCAGGGCGGCGTGCAGGCGTACGTCACCGGCGCGGCGGGCCCATTCGACGGCCTCCTCGCAGGTGCGCAGCGACTCTTCGGGGCGGCCCGCGTACTCCTGGACGCGGGCGGCCTCGCTCAACGCGCGGGCGTGGCCCGGGACATCCCCGAGCCTGCGGTAACCGGCCGCGGCGGCACGCCAGTTGCGCAGCGCCTCGCCGTACCGGCCGGCGTACGTGTGGACGGCGCCGAGCCTGCCGTACAGCCGCGCCTGGTCGGCCCGCTCGTCGCGGGCGAGCCGCTGTTCGAGTGCCCTCCCGTACCAGTCGGCGGCCCGCTGCCAGTCCCCGAGCTCCTGGTGGGCGCCGCCTACGGATTCCATGGCGCGACCGGTCGCGTACGGGTCGTTTGCCAGGCGTCCGGCGTCCAAGGCCTCGCGATACCGGGCCAGGGCGTCGTGGGTGCGGCCGGTGCGGGTGTCCAGGTCCGCGAGGTTCAGCAGGGCGGCGGCGCGCTCCCGATGCAGGCCCCTGCGCTCGGCGACGCCCAGGACGAGCTGGTGCAGCCCGTACAGCTCGGGGGCCGCCGCCTCGGCGCCGCGGTGCGCGGTGAGGGCCCGTACGAGGGCGGCGATCAGGCGGCGGGCCAGGGTGTCGAGCTCGCCGTCCGCGACCGCGAGGCGCGCGGCGGCCAGCAGGGCGGGCTGCCGGACGCGCAGCCAC
>NZ_JABWDV010000122.1 GCF_013362995.1 Streptomyces sp. TRM64462
GGGGACGGCCGGGTTGCCGGCCGCCCCCTCGCCTGGCGCGTCGGGGTCGTTCGTGGAGGTCTGCTGGGTCTCGTCAGTCGGGGCCACGGGCCAAGTGTCGCGCACCGGTACGACACACCGCCCCCGCCCCCGCCCTGTCACCGGCCGGTGCGGTCAGCTCCGCCCCGTGGCCGCCCTGTGGCCGCCCGGCGGCCGCCCGGCGGCAACCGTGGCCGCCCCGGGTCAGCGCTTGTCGGCGGGCACGCCGACCGCCGCGCACACGGCCCGCCACACGTCCTTCGCCTCCCAGCCGGCGTCCAGCGCCTCGTGCACGGTCCGGCCGCCCAGCTCGGACATCACATGATCGCGGGCGAACGACTCGGCGTACATCTCGCCGAAGTGGTCCGCCATGCGCTCCCAGAAAATCGTCAACCGCATGCGTCCAGTATCCCGCTCCTGAGAGTGCAGCCCGCGCCCAGCCGCTTGCCGAAAGCCCTTTCCGCCCTACGGTCGAGACATGGGTCCAAATTTGGCTGGAACTCCTCTCGCGCGGGCCGGGCACTTCATCTGGCTGACCGCCCGTGTACTCGAGCAGCGCCGCTTCGCGTACCACTTCCTGGGCGGCGGTGCCGACGCAGTGGAGGCGGCGCTGACCGCGTACGCCAACGAGGACGGCGGCTACGGACACGCCCTGGAGCCGGATGTGCGGGGCCCCGTCAGCCAGCCGCTGCACACCGCGCACGCGCTGCGCGTCCTGGACTCCATCGGCCGGTGCGGCGGGCTCCGCGTGGAGCGCGTCTGCCGCTATCTGACCGGGGTGTCCACGCACGACGGCGCCCTGCCCGCGATCCACCCGTCCGTACGGGGCTACCCGGTCGCGCCGTTCGTCCCGGTCGTCGACGACCCGCCGAGCGACCTGCTGGCCACCGGCCCGGTGGTGGGGCTGCTCCACCGCAACCAGGTGTGGCACGCGTGGCTGTTCCGCGCCACGGACTTCTGCTGGGCCGCCGTGGACGCGATCGGGGCGTCGCAGACCTCCCACCCGTACGAGATCGAGGCCGCCGTCGCCTTCCTGGACGGCGTACCGGACCGCACGCGCGCGGAGGCGGCCGCGGACCGGCTGGGCCGCCTGGTGCGTGAACAGCGGCTGGCGGTGCTGGAGCCGGAGAAGGCCGACCAGTACCCGCTGGCCCCGGGGTACGCGCCGGGCGAATACCACTTCCCGCACGACTACGCGCGCGTGCCGGACTCCTTGGCCCGGCGCTGGTTCACGGACGAAGAGATGGAGCGTTCGCTGGACCATCTCGCCGCCGAACAGGGCGAGGACGGCGGCTGGCCGGTCAACTGGCGCCAATGGGCTCCGGGCACGGCTCTTGAGGCCCGCCCGATCGTGACCATCGAGGCCCTGCGCACCCTCCGCGCCCACGGCCGCCCCGTCACCTGACCGCGTACGGCTCCGAACCCGGCCCACCGGCACCACCCCGCGACGCCCACCCGCACGGGACCACCCGGCGGCCCCCCTCAAGCCCCGCACCGCACCGCACCGCCCCGCGCAGCCCGGCCCCGTACAGTCCCGCACGGCCCCGTCGATCCCCCCCGTACGGGCCCAGGCGGCCCCGTCACCCGCCGAGGGCCCGTACCGCCGCCGCCACCGCCACCGCCGCGCCCACGACGACGAGGAACGGCGCCCGCAGCACCAGGGCGACCGCCGCGGCCGCGACGCCCGCACCGCGCGCGTCGACGACCAGGGCGCCGTTCGCGCTGAACGTCTGCTGGGCGGTCAGCGCGGCCAGCAGCGCGACCGGCAGCAGACCGGCGAGCCGCTGCACGAGCGGCCGCTCCAGCGTGTGGGCGGGCACCAGGAGCCCACCGAGCTTGAGGAGATAGCAGCCGACGGCCGTGAGGCCGATGGCGGTCCAGACGATCGCCGCGTTCATCGCTCCTCGCCCCCTCCAGCCGTGCGCCGCGCCGTCATGCGCCCTCGCGCCCACAGCACGGCGGGCGCGGCGAGGGCGGCGACCAGTACCGGCACACCGGCCGGCAGCACCGGCAGCAGGCCGAGGCCCAGGACGACGGCGAGTCCGGCGACGGCCCGGTCCGTCGTCGTCCGCAGCATCGGGGCGAGCAGGGCCAGGAAGACGGCGGGGCCCGCGGCGTCGAGGCCCCAGGCGTCGGTGTCCCCGACGGCCTCGGCGCCCAGGGCGCCCAGCAGCGTGGTCAGGTTCCACAGCACGTACAGGGTGAGCCCGGTCACCGTGAAGCCGAGGCGCGCGCCGCGCCGCCCGGGCTGGGCCAGCGCGACCGCCGTCGTCTCGTCGATGACCCAGTGCGCGGCCGCCGGGCGGACGGCCCGGGGCAGCCGGAGCAGCTGCGACAGGCGCAGCCCGTAGAAGGCGTTGCGGGTACCGAGGAAGAAGGCGCCCGCGGCGGCCGTGAACGGGTTGCCTCCGGCGGCGAGCGCGCCGACCAGCGCGAACTGTGAGGCGCCGGTGAAGACGAGGAGGCTCAGCGCGCAGGTCTGGAGCAGGTCGAGGCCCGCTCCGACGGCCGTCACGCCGAACGCGAAGCCGGAGAGCCCGACGGCGACACCGACCCCGAGGGAGTCCCGTACGACGGCCGCGTCGGGCTTCACGGCGTCGGGCTTCACGGCGTCGGGCTTCACCGCTTCGGGCTTCACCGCGTCGCGCTTCACCAAGCCGGGCGGTCCGACGTCACCCTGCCGTGCCGATGGGGGAACTGATGCTGTCTGTTCTGCCACGCCGAGGACGCTACGGCCAGTCGGCGCGGCCGGTCTTGTACGTTCTTGCGCGCTCCCGCTGGTACGCACCCGGCGGAACCCCCACGATCCGGGCGAAGTGCCGGTTGAGGTGCGGCTGGTCGGTGAAGCCCACGGCCACGGCCGCCTCGGCGGGTGCCGTCCCTGCCTCCAGGAGGCGGCGGGCGGCACGTACGCGCGCGTTGGTGAGCCAGGTGTGGGGCGGCATCCCGTACGCGGTCTTGAAGGCGCGCAGCAGCGCGAAGGGGCTGGTGCCCAGCTCGTGGGCGAGCTCCTCCAGGGACGGCGGCCCGGCCATGCGTTCCAGCAGCACTTCGCGCGCGGTGGCGGCCGTGCGGGCGCCGGCGGCCGGCGGGGTGCGCGCCGGAACCGTACGGCCGTGGCGAAGCAGCAGCCGGGCGACGACGACGCGCAGGACGCTGTCGGCGGCGAGCGCGTTGCCCTCCTCCGCCGCGCGGTGGACGGCGCGGACCAGCCGTGCCGAGCTCTCGTCCTCCACGATCGTCTCGCCGAACGCGACCGTCCCCCGCAGGGTCGTCTGCTCGTCCGCGATCCGGGCGACCAGCTCCGACGACGGGTAGAGCGTGGCGTACGACCAGCCTTCCGGCGCACCGGCGTGCGCGGCGTGCGGGACCTCGGGGTTGATCATGACGACGGTGCCGGGCCGGGCCTGGATCGTGCCCTCCGGCATGATCACGTCCTCGATACCGCGCCGTACGGCGCCCAGTACGTAGCCCTCGTGGCTGTGGCGGGTGAAGGAGTGGCGTACGTAGCGGGCGCGCAGCAGGTCGAGCCCGGGTACGCCGGGGTACTGCCAGTGCCTGGCCCACTCGTCCGTGCGGCCGCTGTCGGGCTTGGTCGCCATGACTCCATTCTGCGTCCGTCCGCACCGGTGCTGACCTGCGTGTCCGTCGTGTGGACTCCGGTTGTCAGTGGCGGGGTGCACGATGGGGGACATGGCTGGGACCGCACTCGATTCCTTCTCCCCCGCGACCCGCGGCTGGTTCACGGGGGCGTTCACCGCGCCCACGGCCGCCCAGGAGGGGGCATGGCGTGCGATCGGCGCGGGGTCGGACGTGCTGGTGGTGGCGCCGACGGGTTCCGGCAAGACGCTGGCCGCGTTCCTGGCCGCCCTGGACCGGCTGGCGTCGACGCCGCCCCCGGCGGACGCGAAGAAGCGCTGCCGGGTGCTGTATGTGTCGCCGCTGAAGGCCCTGGCCGTGGACGTGGAGCGGAATCTGCGCAGCCCGCTGACCGGCATCCGGCAGGAGGCGATGCGGCTCGGGCTGCCGGAGCCGGAGGTGCGGGTCGGTATCCGCTCGGGTGACACTCCGGCCGCCGAGCGGCGCTCGCTGGCGACGCGGCCGCCGGACATCCTCATCACCACCCCCGAGTCGCTGTTCCTGATGCTGACGTCCGCCACGCGCGACGCGCTCGCGGGCGTGGAGACGGTGATCCTCGACGAGGTGCACGCCGTCGCCGGTACGAAGCGGGGCGCCCATCTCGCCCTGTCCCTGGAGCGGCTGGACGAGCTGCTGCCCCGCCCCGCGCGCCGGATCGGCCTGTCCGCGACGGTCCGGCCGGTGGACGAGGTGGCCCGGTTCCTGTCGCCGCAGCGGAAGGTGGAGGTGGTCCAGCCGCCGTCGGGCAAGGAGTTCGACCTGTCCGTGGTGGTGCCTGTCGAGGACCTGGGCGAGCTGGGGGGCTCGCCGGCGGCCGACGCGGGGGCCGGCGGCCCGGGCGGCATCGCGGGCGAGAAGCCGTCGATCTGGCCCCATGTGGAGGAGCGGATCGCGGACCTGGTGCAGGCGCACCGGTCGACGATCGTGTTCGCCAACTCGCGGCGGCTGGCGGAGCGGCTCTGCAACCGGCTGAACGAGATCTCGTACGAACGCGCCACCGGCGAGACGCTCCCCGAAGACGCCTCCCCGGCGGAGCTGATGGCCCAGTCCGGCGCCACCAAGGGGGCGCCGCCGCTGCTGGCGCGGGCGCACCACGGCTCGGTGTCCAAGGAGCAGCGTGCGCTCGTCGAGGAGGACCTGAAGGCGGGCCGGCTGCCCGCCGTGGTGGCCACGTCCAGCCTGGAGCTGGGCATCGACATGGGCGCCGTGGACCTGGTCGTCCAGGTCGAGTCGCCGCCGTCCGTGGCGTCCGGGCTGCAGCGCGTGGGCCGCGCCGGGCACCAGGTGGGCGCGGTGTCGCGGGGCGTGGTGTTCCCGAAGTACCGGGGCGACCTGGTGCAGGCCGCGGTGGTGACCGAGCGGATGCGGCAGGGCTCCATCGAGTCGCTGCGCGTCCCCGCCAACCCGCTGGACGTGCTGGCTCAGCAGGTGGTCGCCATCGTGTCGCTGGACACCTGGCAGTACGACGACCTGCTGGCTCTGGTGCGGCGGGCGGCGCCGTTCGCGTCGCTTCCGGAGTCGGCGTTCTCGGCGGTCCTGGACATGCTGGCCGGGCGCTATCCGTCGGACGCGTTCGCGGAGCTGCGCCCGCGCGTGGTGTGGGACCGGGTCACCGGGGCGATCACGGGGCGGCCCGGTGCCCAGCGCCTCGCCGTCACGTCGGGCGGCACGATCCCGGACCGCGGCCTGTTCGGGGTGTTCCTGGCGGGCGCCGACCCGAAGAAGGGCGGAGGCCGGGTCGGGGAGCTCGACGAGGAGATGGTCTACGAGTCACGTGTCGGCGACGTGTTCACGCTCGGCACGTCGTCGTGGCGGATCGAGGACATCACGCGCGACCGCGTGCTGGTGTCCCCGGCGCCCGGGGTTCCGGGCCGGCTGCCGTTCTGGAAGGGCGACCAGCTGGGCCGCCCGCTGGAACTGGGCCGCGCGGTGGGGGCGTTCCTGCGCGAGGTCGGTTCACTGGCGCCGGACGACGCGCGGCTGCGGCTCCTCGCCGCAGGGCTGGACGCGTGGGCGGCGGACAACGTCCTGGCGTACCTGGACGAGCAGCGCCGCGCGTGCGGGCACGTGCCGGACGACCGGACGATCCTCGTCGAGCGGTTCCGGGACGAGCTGGGCGACTGGCGCGTGGTGGTGCACTCGCCGTTCGGCGCGCAGGTGCACGCCCCGTGGGCGCTGGCCCTGGGCGCCCGGCTCGCCGAGCGGTACGGCATGGACGCGCAGGTCATGCACGCCGACGACGGCATCGTGCTGCGGCTCCCGGACGCCGACCTGATGGGCCTCGACCTGCTCGACCAGGACCCGGCGGCACCGGGCCTGGAGTACGACAGCGAGCAGGCGCCGATCGGCGCCGCCGACGTCGCCTTCGACAAGGGCGAGGTGGACCGGACCGTCACCGAACAGGTCGGCGGGTCGGCGCTGTTCGCGTCCCGGTTCCGGGAGTGCGCGGCCCGCGCCCTGCTGCTGCCGCGCCGCAGCCCGGGAAAGCGCACGCCGCTGTGGCAGCAGCGCCAGCGCGCCGCGCAACTGCTCCAGGTGGCGAGCGAGTTCGGGTCGTTCCCCATCGTCCTGGAGGCGGTCCGCGAGTGCCTCCAGGACGTGTTCGACGTGCCGGGCCTGCGCGAGCTGATGGGCGACATCGAGTCGCGCCGCGTCCGCCTGGTCGAGGTCACCACGCCGGAGCCGTCGCCGTTCGCCCGCTCGCTGCTGTTCGGGTACGTGGCGCAGTTCCTGTACGAGGGTGACTCACCGCTCGCCGAGCGGCGGGCGGCCGCGCTGTCGCTGGACTCGCGGCTGCTCTCCGAGCTGCTGGGCCAGGCGGAGCTGCGGGAGCTGCTCGACCCGGAGGTGCTGGCGGAGCTGGAGAAAGAACTCCAGTGGCGTACGGAGGACCGGCGGCTCAAGGACCCGGAAGGCATGGCCGACGCGCTGCGCGTCCTGGGCCCGCTCACCGACGCGGAGCTGGCCGAGCGGGGCGCCGACCCGGCGTGGGCGCGGGAGCTGGCGGCCGCCCGCCGGGCGATCCGCGTCCGGGTCGCGGGCGGCGACCACTGGGCGGCCGTCGAGGACGCGGGCCGGCTCCGCGACGCCCTGGGCACGGCCCTGCCGGTCGGCGTCCCGGAGGCGTTCACGGAGCCCGTGAAGGACCCGCTCGGCGACCTCCTGGCGCGCTACGCGCGCACGCACGGCCCGTTCACATCCGCCGAGGCCGCCGCCCGGTTCGGTCTGGGCACGGCTGTCACGGACGGCGCCCTGCACCGCCTCGCGGCAGGCGGCCGCGTCGTCCAGGGCGAGTTCCACCCGTCGGGCATCGGCCAGGAGTGGTGCGACGCGGCGGTGCTGCGCCGGCTGCGGCGCCGCTCGCTGGCCGCCCTGCGCCAGGAGCTGGAGCCGGTCCCGCCGGCCGCGCTCGCCACGTTCCTGCCGCAGTGGCAGCACCTGGGCGGCAGCGGTCTGCGCGGCATCGACGGTCTGGCCCGCGCGATCGAGCAGCTGCAGGGCGCTCCCGTCCCGGCGTCCGCCTTGGAGAAGCTGATCCTGCCGTCCCGCGTCCGCGACTACGGCCCCACGCTCCTCGACGAGCTGACCACCACCGGCGAGGTCCTCTGGGCGGGCGCGGGCGCCCTGCCCGGCAAGGACGGCTGGGTATCGCTCTACCTGGCGGACGCGGCACCCCTGCTGCTGCCCCCGCCGCACCCCCTGGAGCTCACGGCGCTCCACGAATCCATCCTGACGACGCTGTCCGGCGGGTACGGTCTGTTCTTCCGCCAGATCGCCGACCAGGTACGGGCGACCGCGCACCCGGACGCCACGGACCCGCAGCTCGCCGACGCCCTGTGGGACCTGGCCTGGTCCGGGCGGCTCACCAACGACACCCTGGCGCCGCTGCGGGCGCTGCTCGGCTCCGGCCGTACGGCGGGGTCCACCGCGCACCGGGCCAGACGCCCCGTCCCTCGCGGGCGGTACGGCACGCTGACGGCGGCGGCGCGCCCGGCGTCCCGTTCCGGCCCGCCGACCGTGAGCGGCCGCTGGTCCCTGCTCCCGCCCGCCGAGCCCGAGCCGACGCACCGGGCGCACGCGCTGGCCCGCACGCTCCTGGACCGGCACGGCATGGTGACGCGCGGCGCGGTGGCCGCCGAGGGTGTCGAGGGCGGCTTCTCCGCCACGTACCGCGTTCTGTCGGCGTTCGAGGACAGCGGCCAGGCCCGCCGCGGCTATGTCGTCGAGGGCCTGGGCGCCGCCCAGTTCGCGATGGACGGTGCCGTGGACCGGCTCCGCGCGGCGGCGACGGCCCGTGACCGGGCCGAGGGCACGGCCCCGCCGCAGGCCGTCGTCCTCGCCGCCGCCGACCCGGCCAACGCGTACGGCGCGGCGCTGCCCTGGCCTGAGCCGCCGACCGGCGCCGGGCACAAGCCGGGCCGCAAGGCGGGCTCCCTGGTCGTCCTCGTGGACGGCGAGCTGACGCTGTACATGGAGCGGGGCGGCAAGACCCTGCTGTCGTGGCCCCTGGAACCGGACTCCCCCGCCCTCCTGGCGGCCGCCGACGCCCTGGCGGCCGCCGCGCGCGCGGACGCGCTCGGCACGGTCACGGTCGAGCGCATCAACGGCACGGCGGCCCTCACGTCCCCGCTGTCCGGCACCCTGGAGGCCGCCGGCTTCCACGCGACCCCCCGAGGCCTCCGCATACGCGCCTAGGTCGTGTCCGGCGGATCACGCCTGGGCCGCGGGCCCTGGCACGCCCGTCTGCCGCGTTGCAGCCGCACGCACCAGACCCCGCTCACCAACAGCACAAAGAGAAGGCCCCGCGATGCCGGCATGATCCGCCGGACACTCCCTAGCCCGCGACGGCTACCGCCGACCACGCGGCAGCCACCCGACCGCACAGACAGTCCCCACCCCACCCCGCCGTACGCCCCCGGCCGCCCCGCCGCCCGCCCCCGTGAATGCGGGCGCATCATGGACCCATGCCCGAAGGAGACACCGTCTGGCTGACCGCCCACCGTATGCACGGCGCGCTGGCCGGGCACCTCCTCACCCACTGCGACCTGCGCGTCCCGAAGCTCGCCACCGTCGACCTGACCGGCCGGACGGTCCTCGACGTCGCGCCGCGGGGCAAGCACCTGCTCACGCGCGTCGAAGGCGGCCTCACCCTCCACTCGCACCTGCGCATGGACGGCGCCTGGCGGGTGTACGCGGCGGGCGAGCGCTGGCGCGGCGGCCCCGCCCACCAGATCCGCGCCGTCCTGGGCACGGAGACACACACCGCCGTGGGCTACCGGCTCCCCGTCCTCGGCCTCCTCCGCACCACCGACGAACCCACCGTCGTGGGCCACCTCGGCCCCGACCTCCTCGGCCCGGACTGGGACCTGGACGAGGCCGTACGGAGGCTGTGCG
Organism: Streptomyces sp. TRM64462; assembly: GCF_013362995.1. Lineage (GTDB taxonomy): Bacteria > Actinomycetota > Actinomycetes > Streptomycetales > Streptomycetaceae > Streptomyces. The sequence continues at coordinate 9,052 of NZ_JABWDV010000122.1, forward strand.
CCGACCCGGCGCGCCCGCTGGGCGACGCCCTGCTCGACCAGCGGAACGTGGCGGGCATCGGCAACGTCTACAAGTGCGAGCTGGCCTTCCTGGCCCGCGTCACCCCCTGGCTGCCCGTCGGCGACCTCCCTCCGGGCGTCCCCGAGCGGCTGCTCGCCACGGCCCACCGCCTCCTCGTCGCGAACAAGGACCGGTTCGAGCGCCGCACCACCACGAGCGGCCACCCCGACCGCCCCCTGTACGTCTACGGGCGCGGCAACCGGCCGTGTCACCGCTGCGGCACGCCGATCCGCTGGGACGACCGCCACGAACGGGTCTCCTACTGGTGCCCCCGCTGCCAGAAGGGGCCGGGCCCGGCACCCGAGCCGGGCGGCGGTCCGACACCTTGATATTGCGTCACTTCTTCTCAGACCCCCGCCCCCTGACGGCCCGTACGACGTCCCACACAACACCGCGCAGCGCCTCCGGGAACGAGTCCCGCACCACCGCGACAGCCGCCGGCCACCGTGCCCGCCGCCCGCCCGACAACGCCCGGGCAGCCCCACCAGACCCCGCTCCGAGAACGGGGCCGCCGCCACCCCCGGCGCCGCCCCTCCTCGGCCTCGGCGCTGCGGCAACATGCACGGGCAGCAGGCTGAGCCCCCAGCCGCTCGCCGCCACCGCGCCCTCGACCAGGCCGGTCCGCTCGGGGACGAGCGCCAGGCGCAGCACAGCCCACCACCACAGTCCGCCCAGCACGAGCGCCGACACCAGCGCCGGCAGCGGGACCCGTCGCCTTACCATGGCCGCCTCCTCCGGTCGACGCTAGACCGGCACGATCACCCGGCGGCAGGGCGCACCGGTGCAGCGCCCGGCGCACCCGGCTCCCCACGCCCCGCGGCTCACGTCAGACGTTCTCCGCCTGGAACATCCACGCGTGCTTCTCGAGATCGGCGGTCACATCCATGAGCAGGTCCTGGGTGACCAGGTCGGGCTCGTCGGTCGCCGCGATGCGCTCCCGCATCCGGCCGATGATCTCGCTGAGCGCGTCGATCAGGATCCGCACGGCGTCCCCGTCCTGGATCCAGCCGGTCGGTACGGGCTTGATGGCGGTGGCGGCGGCCACGGTCGCGGCCCTGCCGTCCGGGTTGATGCCGAGGGCCGATGCGCGCTCCGCCACGATGTCGGAGTGCTTCCGGGCGGTGGCCACGACGTCGTCGAGCTGGAGGTGTATCGACCGGAAGCGCGGTCCGACCACGTTCCAGTGGACCTGCTTGGCCACCAGGGCCAGATCCACGAGGTCCACGAGGGCGCCTTGCAGGGCCTCGCCGACCACCTTCAGATCGGCATCGGACAGCGAACTCTTGACGACAGTCATCCGAATCCTCCATTCCGTGCGCACGTCCCACCATGACACACAGCACTGAAATCGGACTTTCGACGCAAAGCGAAAGCCCCGGTCCGGCATCGAGTACCCGACCGGGGCTTCGCCCCAAACGTCGAACCGCGGATCCGGAAGTGGATCCGATTCGGATCAGGCGGCGACGACGTCCACCGCTTCCGCGGGTGCCTTGATCGTCACCCGCTCCGTCGGCACACCCGCCACCGACGTCACGGACACAGAATTGAGCATCGGGCGCACTGGCGCCGGCACCGGCTCACTCGCCGCTGCCGATGCCGCCAGCTCCGCCAGCGACAGCTCGTCGCTCACTTCCCGCATGAGCTCGGACATCCGTACGTCCAGCGCGTCGCAGATCGCGGAGAGCAGCTCGGAGGAAGCCTCCTTCTGCCCCCGCTCCACCTCGGATAGATAGCCGAGAGATACCCGGGCGGACGAGGAGACTTCGCGCAGAGTACGGCCCTGGCGCTGGCGCTGCCGACGCAGCACGTCACCCAGCAGGCGACGGAGCAGAATCATCGGTGGCTCCCTCCTCGGACCGCGTAGCCGCATCCTTCACGCCCCACCGTACCGCCTCGCGCTGCGGCCGTGCGGGGAGCGATGACGTGTTCACTCAGGGCTGTAAACATCAATTCCCCCCGTTCTGTTCCGTATCCTTTGCCCGCGCATTCTCCGAGAGTTCGCCCGCGAGCAGTTCCAGCACGCTCCGTACACTCTCTCTACGGATTTCCGCACGGTCGCCGTTCAACCGCAGTGCGGCCACTTTCCCCGTCGCGGCTGCGCCGCCGGCGGGGCCGCACACGGCCACGAAAACTGTTCCCACCGGCTGTCCGTCCTGTGGTTCCGGCCCCGCGACGCCCGTTGTCGCGATGCCCCACTCGGCGCCGAGGCGCCTCCGCACACCCTCCGCCATCTGCAGCGCCACGTCCGCGTCGACCGCTCCGCGCCGCTCCAGCAGGCTTCCGTCGACACCCAGCAACTCCCGCTTCACGGGCGTCGCGTACGCCGTCACGGACCCGCGGAAGGACCGCGAGGCTCCTGGTACGGACGTCAGCTCCGCGGCGACGAGACCACCCGTCAGGGACTCCGCGACCGCCAGCCACTCGTCACGCTCCGCGAGCAGTCGCAGCACCCGCGCCGCGACGTCCTCCCGCGCCGGTCCACCGGCCGACCGCCGGGCGCCTCCCACCGGCTCCCCCGAACCGTTCACCTGTTCCCCCACCGGGCCCCTTCGCGAACCACCCGAACCGCCCGTACCACCCGTACCGCCCATGTCACCGCGGCGGCTCCGCGGCGGCGTCCGCCTGAGAGCCGGCCCGCTCGGCGGCCAGGCCCTGGCGCCGCAGCACGACGGCCTGCCGGACATAGTCGAGACCCGTGACGACCGTCAGCGCGACGGCCACGGCCATCACCCACCACCGCAGCGTGGCCAGCGGGCCGGTGAGCGCCAGCACGTACATGCCCACGGCCGTGCCCTGGGCCAGCGTCTTCATCTTGCCGCCGCGGCTCGCCGGGATGACGCCGTGGCGGATCACCCAGAAGCGCATCAGCGTGATGCCCAGTTCGCGGAAGAGGATCACGCCGGTCACCCACCACGGCAGGTCGCCGAGCACGGACAGGCAGATCAGCCCGGCCGCCATGATCGCCTTGTCGGCGATCGGGTCGGCGATCTTCCCGAAGTCCGTGACCAGGTTGTACGTACGGGCCAGATGGCCGTCGAAGACGTCGGTGATCATGGCGACGGCGAACGCGGCCCACGCCCAGGCGCGCCATACCGGGTCGTACCCGCCGTCCTGGAGCAGCAGCACCACGAACGCCGGGACCAGGACCAGCCGGATCATGGTCAGGATGTTGGCGATGTTCCACAGGCTCGCCTGGTTGACGGCCGCCGCGCCCAGCTTGCCGCCGGGCGCCCTCCTCCCCGTACCGCCCGCAGCGGACGCCGGGACTCCGGTCATCTGCCCGCCTCCTCGACCACTTCAGCCACCAGGTCGACACCTTCCGTATCCACGACCTTGGCCTTGACCATACGGCCCACGGCGAGACCGGCGCCCGACGTGAAGAGGACCTGGCCGTCCGTCTCCGGCGCCTGGTGCGCCGCCCGGCCGGCCCCGGCGTACTCGTCCTCGTCGAGGGCCTCGTCGCCGTCGGGGGACTCGACGGACTCGACCAGCACCTCCAGGGTCTCTCCGAGCCGCTCCTCCGCGCGCTGGGCGGTCAGCTCATCGGCGATCCGGGACAGGTGTGCCAGGCGCTCGTCGACGACCTCCTGGTCGAGCTTGCGCTCGTAGGTGGCGGCCTCGGTGCCGTCCTCGTCCGAGTATCCGAACACGCCGACGGCGTCCAGGCGCGCGTGCGTGAGGAAGCGTTCGAGCTCCGCGAAGTCCTCCTCGGTCTCGCCGGGGAAGCCCACGATGAAGTTGGAGCGGACTCCGGCCTGCGGGGCCTTGCCGCGGATGGTGTCCAGGAGCTCCAGGAACCGGTCGGTGTCACCGAAGCGCCGCATCGCGCGCAGCACGGCGGGCGCGGAGTGCTGGAAGGACAGGTCGAAGTACGGGGCGACCTTCTCGGTCGACGTCAGGACGTCGATGAGGCCGGGGCGCATCTCGGCCGGCTGGAGGTAGCTGACCCGGATCCGCTCGATGCCGTCGACGGCGGCAAGCTCCGGCAGCAGTGTCTCCAGCAGGCGGATGTCGCCGAGGTCCTTGCCGTACGAGGTGTTGTTCTCGGAGACCAGCATGATCTCCTTCACGCCCTGCTCGGCGAGCCAGCGCGTCTCGCCCAGCACGTCGCTGGGGCGGCGTGAGACGAAGGAGCCGCGGAAGGACGGGATGGCGCAGAAGGAGCAGCGCCGGTCGCAGCCGGACGCGAGCTTCACGGAGGCGACCGGGCTGGTGTCCAGGCGGCGGCGCAGCGGGGCGCGCGGCCCGGAGGCCGGGGCGAGCCCCTCCGGCAGGTCCGCCGGGGCGCTCTCGGTGGCCTCCACGGTCCCCGTCCCCGTGGCCTGCGCGGTCTCCTGGGACGCGCCGTGGCCGGGCAGGGCCACGGACGCGGCGGCCTCCTGGCGCTCCACCGGGCTCAGGGGCAGCAGCTTGCGCCGGTCGCGCGGGGTGTGGGAGGCGTGGATGCCGCCGCTGAGGATGGTCTGGAGCCGGCCGGAGATGTCGGCGTAGTCGTCGAAGCCGAGCACGCCGTCGGCCTCGGGCAGTGCCTCGGCGAGCTCCTTGCCGTACCGCTCGGCCATGCAGCCGACGGCGACGACGGCCTGGGTGCGGCCCTGGTCCTTGAGGTCGTTCGCCTCCAGGAGGGCGTCGACGGAGTCCTTCTTGGCGGCCTCGACGAAGCCACAGGTGTTGACGACGGCGACGTCGGCGTCGGAGGCGTCCTCGACGAGCTCCCAGCCGTCCGCCGCCAGGCGGCCTGCGAGCTCCTCCGAGTCCACCTCGTTACGGGCGCAGCCAAGGGTGACAAGGGCGACGGTACGGCGTTCGGGCATGGGCTCAAGACTACTTTGTCCCGACCGCTCCTCCGGCGCGCAGGTCCGGGGCGGCCCGCGCACCGCTCAGGCCCCGCCCGTACCCCGGTCGGTGCCGGGTACGGGCGGGGCCTGAGACGGACGGCGTACGGGCTGCGAGCCGGCGTACGGGCTGCGGCGGGGCGGCGTACGGGCTGCGGGGCGTCGCGGTGCGACTCAGCCGCGGCCCAGTCGCGGCCCAGTCGCGGCTCAGCCGACCTGCGGGTCGCCCTTCGTGTAGGACAGCCGTTCGACCTGCCCGGGTGCGAACTCGTCCTCGACCTTCTTGCCGTTCACGAACAGCTCGATCGCGCCCGCGTTGCCGAGGATGAGGTCGAGCCGCTCGTCGTCCTGGAACGTCTTGGAGTCGCCCTTCAGGAGCAGCCCGTCGAAGAGCAGCTTGCCGTCCCGGGCCTTGGCGGAGATCCAGCTCTTGTCGTCGATCGCGGTGAGCTTGACCGTGACCTTGTCCTGCGGGACCGCGGCGATCGCGCTCTCCGACGCGACGGGCGGCGACGGCACGGCCGGCTTGGCGGCCTGCGTCGGCTTGGCGCTGGCGGACGGGGCCGGGGCCTCGGCGACGTGCTTCGTACCGGCTCCGCTGTCGTCACGGTTGAACAGCGTGAAGCCGACGAAACCGACGACCGCGACGATCGCGGCCACCATGGCGGCGGTCCAGTTGGGCCGGCGCCGCTCGGGGCGGATGCGCTCCGCTTCGAACAGCGGGGCCGCGGGCGTGGGGGCGGGGCGGCCTCCGTGCTCCGCGTCGTACTGCTCGACCAGTGCGACGGGGTCGAGACCGACGGCCTTGGCGAGCGTCCGCACATGTCCGCGGGCGTACACATCGCCGCCGCACCGCGAGAAGTCGTCCTCCTCGATCCCGTGCACGATGGGCATGCGCACGCGCGTGGAGTTGCTGACCTCTTCGACGGTCAGACCTGCGTCGATGCGGGCTTGACGGAGCGCGCGGCCGATCGAGGGCCGGTCGTCCTCGACGGGTTCGGGAATCGAAGGCCGGTCGTCTTCGGGGGAGTTGCCGATGGACACGAGGGCGCCTTTCGAGCGTGTAGCCACCTGCCGGAGGTCCAGTCTATGGGTGGTGCGAAAGGGTGGAGCAACCGGGCGGACGCCGTTTGTACGCCATCGGAATGGCCGGACGCCCGAGCCGTGTGTTCGACGGGGTGGGACACACATTGTGCGCCCCTTCCTCCAACTTGACGTACGACCGCGGGAAACGGTTGCTCACAGTTCTCTTACGGGTGAGACACGGTCAGGTGCCCGCGGGTTTCACCCCGGCGCGGCGGGGCTTCGAAGGGACGTCAGCCGGCGCTCTCGCCGCGGATCGTCGCCAGTACGCCGTCCAGGTCGTCCGGCTTGACGAGGACGTCGCGGGCCTTGGAGCCCTCGCTCGGTCCGACGATGTTCCGCGACTCCATCAGGTCCATCAGCCGACCCGCCTTGGCGAAGCCGACGCGCAGTTTCCGCTGGAGCATGGACGTGGAGCCGAACTGGGTGGACACGACCAGCTCGGCCGCCTGGCACAGCAGGTCGAGGTCGTCGCCGATATCCTCGTCGATCTCCTTCTTCCGCTTCGTACCGGTCGTGACGTCGTCCCGGAAGACCGGCGCCATCTGCTCCTTGCAGTGCCGAACGACCTCGGCGACCTCCTCCTCCGTGACGAAGGCGCCCTGGAGCCGTACGGGCTTGTTGGCGCCCATCGGCAGGAACAGGCCGTCGCCCTTGCCGATGAGCTTCTCGGCGCCGGCCTGGTCCAGGATGACGCGGCTGTCGGCGAGGGAGGACGTGGCGAAGGCGAGCCGGGACGGCACGTTGGCCTTGATGAGGCCGGTGACGACGTCGACGGACGGCCGCTGCGTGGCCAGGACGAGGTGGATGCCTGCGGCGCGGGCGAGCTGGGTGATGCGGACGATGGCGTCCTCGACGTCCCGCGGCGCGACCATCATCAGGTCGGCCAGCTCGTCCACGATGACCAGCAGGTACGGGTACGGCTGGAGCTCCCGCTCGCTGCCCTCCGGCGTCTTGAGCTTGCCGCTGCGCACGGCGGCGTTGAAGTCGTCGATGTGCCGGTAGCCGAACGCGGCGAGGTCGTCGTAGCGCAGGTCCATCTCCCGCACGACCCACTGGAGGGCCTCGGCGGCCCGCTTGGGGTTGGTGATGATGGGCGTGATGAGGTGCGGGATGCCCTCGTACGCGGTGAGCTCGACCCGCTTGGGGTCGACGAGCACCATCCGCACGTCCTCGGGGGTCGCTCTTATCATCACGGACGTGATCAGGCAGTTGATGCAGGACGACTTGCCGGATCCGGTGGCGCCGGCGACCAGCACGTGCGGCATCGTCGCGAGGTTGGCCATCACATAGCCGCCCTCGACGTCCTTGCCCAGCGCGACGAGCATCGGATGGTCGTCCTCGGCGGCGTCCGCGAGCCGCAGCACGTCGCCGAGCTTGACCATCTCGCGGTCGGTGTTCGGGATCTCGATGCCGACGGCGGACTTGCCGGGGATCGGCGAGATGATCCGGACGTCCGGGCTGGCCACGGCGTACGCGATGTTCTTGGTCAGCGCCGTGATCCGCTCGACCTTCACGGCCGGGCCGAGCTCCACCTCGTAGCGGGTGACCGTCGGGCCGCGCGTGAAGCCGGTGACGTCGGCGTCCACCTTGAACTCGGAGAACACGTTCCGCAGCGAGGCGACGATGGCGTCGTTGGCGGCGCTGCGGGTCTTGCCGGGGCCGCCGCGCTCCAGCAGGTTCAGGGACGGCAGGGCGTACGTGATGTCGCCGGAGAGCTGGAGCTGCTCGGCCCGCGCGGGCAGCGGCTGCGCCTCGTCCCGGGCGGGCGCGGGCTTGGTGAGGTCCGGTACGGA
>NZ_JABWDV010000123.1 GCF_013362995.1 Streptomyces sp. TRM64462
GCAGGGCATCGGCGCCGCCGGCGCCGCCCGCCTGCTGCCCGTCGCCGCCGCGTCACCGCACGCCGCGCACGTCCTGCTCGGCACCAACGCCATCGGCGACGAAGGCGCCCGCGCCGTGGCCGGCGCCCTGACCGACGGGCACCGCCTGCGCACCCTCTACCTGGGCTGCAACCGCATCGGCCCCGACGGCGCCACCGCGCTCGCCGGCCGGCTGGCCTCCGACGGCACCGTCCGCGCCCTGTGGCTCAAGCGCAACCCGATCGGGGACGACGGCGTCCGCGCCCTCGCCGCCGCCCTGCGCCGCAACACCGCCCTGCGCACCCTCGACCTGGTCAACACGGGCCTCACCACGGACGGTCTGCGCGCCCTCCTCGACGTCCTGACGGTCCGTCCGCAGCCGGTCGAGCGGCTCTTCCTCGGCGGCAACGGCCTCACCGCGGCCGCCGCCCCGCTCCTCGCCGCCCTCGTCCGCGACGCCGGCGTCCGCGAGCTGTACCTGCCCGCCAACCACCTCGGCGACGAGGGCGCCGCCCTCCTCGCCGAAGCCGCCGCGGCCGACCCCGCACACCCCGTGCGCCTCGGCCTCGGCGGCAACGGCATCGGACCCGACGGAGCCCGCGCCCTCGCCCGCGCCCTGCACGCCGTCGAGGCGCTGGACCTGGGCCGCCCCCTGTCGGAACGCAGCCTCGGCGCCCCCGCCAACGCCACCGGTGACACCGGCGCCGCCGCCCTCGCCGCCGCGCTCCCCGGCAGCCCCCTGCGCCGCCTGGAACTCCGCCACACCGGCCTCACCGGCCGGGGCGCGAAGGCCCTTCTCGCCGCCGTGCCCGACGGCTCGCCCCTCGAATACGTCGGCCTCGGCCCCGGCCTGCCGCGCAAGGTGAAGCGCTCCTTCCACCAGCGCATCGGGCGCCCGGCGGCCAGGACCGCGCACCCCGACCTGCACGCGATAGGGAGTGTCTACCGGTGAGCCGCCCCTTCCCGCCCGAGGAGGCGGCGGCCTGGCGACGGATCCGCCGCTACGCCGTCCCCCGCTGGATGATCGAGCAGGCCGCCGCACACCGCGCCGCCGGCGACTGGGCCGCCGCCTGCGCCGCCGCTCACGTCGACGTCGCCTTCGACCCGGCGCGGATCGCCGCCCGGTACGGCGCGGAGACCGCCGCCGCCCTCACCGACGACCTCCGCCACCTCGTGCCCGACCTGCTGCGCTGGCACCTGCCGCGCATCCTGAGCGGCGGCACCACCGCGCTCGCCTCCGGGCGCACCGTCCTCCTCGCCCCGTACGGCACTCCTGCCGACGGACCCGACCGGCCCTGGCTGCACGTCACCACGCCGCCCATGGCGACCGGCCCCCAGCGGCTCACCCTGCGCTGCGCGCCGCCCCGCGTCCGCGACTCCGAGACCCGCTACGGGAACCCCGCCACCGACGACTGGTCGACCGCCCGCCACCTGTGGGACGCCCGCCGCACGGACGCGCTCCGCGAGCGGATCGGCGGCGACGCCCACCGCGCCCCCTTCTGCCACCCGGACGGCACGCCCCTGCGCCCCGACGAGCTCCCCATGGCCGACCCGGGCCCCGACGACCCGGCCGGGCACGCCGAGTGGGTCACGCTGCTGTACGAGAGCGGCGACGTCGCAGGGGCGTTCGCCGCCGCCGGTATCGACGCCGACCTGGCCGCGCCGGCCCGGCCGGAGGGCAGCGGTCACCACTGGTACAACAACGCCGACCCGGTCCGGATCCTCCGCAACCGCCCTCTCGACCTCGCACCGCTCGCCCACAACCTC
>NZ_JABWDV010000124.1 GCF_013362995.1 Streptomyces sp. TRM64462
CCGAACAATTTTTAGCCTCAACCCCCAGCCTTCTGGCTGGGGGTTGAGGCATTTTTGCGTTCAGGACGGGTTCACCAGGCGGGTGTCGTACGCCAGGATGACCGCCTGGACACGGTCGCGGGAGCCGGTTTTCGCGAGGATGCGGCCCACATGCGTTTTCACGGTGGACTCCGCGAGGTGGAAGTGTCGCGCGATCTCCGTGTTCGTCCAGCCCTGGCCGATGGCTTCGAGGATCTCGCGTTCGCGGTCCGTGAGGCGGGCCAGGCGCGGGTCCATGGGGGCCGGCGCGTCCGGGTGCGGCGGCAGGTGCTGGACGTAGGCGTCGAGGAGGCGGCGGGTGAGGCGCGGGGCGACCACCGCGTCGCCTCCCGCGACCGCGCGGATGCCCGACAGGACCTCGTCCGGCTCGGCGTCCTTCAGCAGGAAGCCGCTCGCGCCCGCGCGGAGCCCCGCGTACGCGTACTCGTCCAGGTCGAACGTCGTCAGGATCAGCACCCTCGTACGGTCTCCGGCGGCGGCGATCCGTCGGGTGGCCTCGATGCCGTCCATGCCGGGCATGCGGATGTCCATGAGAGCGACGTCCGGGCGGAGTTCGGCGGCCAGGCGCACGGCTTCGGAGCCGTTGCCGGCCTCGCCCGCGATGGACAGGTCGTCCTGGCTCTCCAGGAGCATGCGGAAGCCGAGGCGCTGCAGGGGCTGGTCGTCGACGATGAGCACGGTGGTCACTGCGTGGGGTCCTTCGGGAGATGCAGACGGACGCGCCAGCCGCCGGGCGGCTGGAGCAGGGGACCGGCCTCCAGGGTGCCGTCGTAGAGGGCGGCGCGCTCGCGCATGCCCGTCAGGCCGGTGCCCGGAGGCCTCAGGCCGGGTGGTGGGGTGGCGGGCTCGGCAGCCGTGGCCGTGGCTGCGACCGTATCGGTGCCTGGGCCTGGGCCTGTGGTTCCTGTGGGGGTGTTGGTCACCGTGACGGTGACACCTTCCGCGTACGAGATGTCGACGGTGGCCGTCGTGTGGGGGCCGCCGTGTTTGAGGGCGTTGGTGAGGGCTTCCTGGACGATGCGGTAGACGGTGAGCTGGCGGCCCGGTGGCTGCGGGGCCGGGGTGCCGTCGACGGTGAACCGGACCGGGAGGCCGGCGGCGCGGACGCCGTCGATCAGCGGGTCCAGGTCCGCCAGGGCGGGCTGCGGAGCCAGCTCCGGGCCCTGCTGGGCCAGGTGCGGGCCCGTGCGGGTCGGGTGGTCGTCGTCGCGGAGGACGTCCAGGAGGCGCCGGAGTTCGGTCAGCGCCTGGCGGCTGGTGCCGGCGATGGCGTCCAGGGCCTCGGCCGCGCGCTGCGGGGACTTCGCGGCGGCGTACCGGCCGCCGTCCGCCAGGCCCGTGATGACGGACAGGTTGTGGCCGATGATGTCGTGCATCTCGCGGGCGATGCGGGTGCGTTCGGCGGCGGCCGCGAGCTGGGCCTGCTGGTCGCGCTCGACCTCCAGGCGGCGGGCCCGCTCCACGAGCGACGCGGTGTACTCCTGGCGGGTACGGACCGCGATGCCCGCCAGGGCCACCAGGGCGAACGCCCACAGGGGCGGCACGACGAGCTGGTCCCAGCTTCCGCGCGGGAAGCGGGCCGCGCCCACCAGCACCGGCGGCACCAGCAGCGCCGCCGCCCACCACAAGCGCCTCAGGGGCAGCCGGTGCGCGATGTTGAAGACGGCGATGTGCTGGATCAGCGCCGCCTGGAGAAGCGCGCCCGTCCAACTGCTGACCAGGGCGAACGGGGCCATCGCCGCCAGGACGGCCAGGGGGTGGCGGCGGCGCCACAGCAGCGGCACCGACAGGCCCAGGCTCAGGACGAGGACCAGGTGCGAGGGAACCTCGGGGTTCGCCGCGATGGTGCGCCAGCCGCCGCGGGCGTCCGTGAGGGCCGCGATGACGAAGAAGCCGGTGAGCAGGGCGTCCCAGAGCAGCGGGTGGCGGCGGTCGAAGGACCGTACGGCGTGCAGGGCGCGCTGCACATGGGCCGTCAGGCGCCCGGTGGGCGGCGGCTGTTCGGCCGCCTCCCCCGGCGCGGACGCCGTCGGCCGCGTGGGCGCCGTCGGCGGCGTGGGCGCGGGTGCCGTCACGGGTGTGGGCATGGGGTCCATCCTCGTACGGGACGGGGTCAGACGTCGCGGCGTTTCAGGGTCACGGCCGCCGCGGCCAGGCTCGCCGCCGCCCACAGGACCAGGGCGAGCAGGGCCGGGCCCGGGGACGCGGCGTCGGGGAGCGGCGTCGCGGAGCCGAGGGAGCCCCAGGCCTGGGTGGGGAAGTAGCGTACGGCGGTGCTCGTCGCGTCGTACGGGAGGGCGCCGAGGATCTCCGGGAGGACGATGACGCCGCCGATGAACGCGCCGATGGCGCCAGCCGGGGAGCGGAGGAGCGCGCCGAGGCCGAGGGCGACGAGGCCGATGAGGGCGATGCCGGCGGAGTTCCCGGCGATGGCGCGGAGCACGCCCGGGTCGGTGAGGGAGGCCGCCTGGTCGGTGTCGGAGAGGAACACCTGCGCGGTGACGAAGGTGACCAGGGCCGTGGCGACGCTGAGGGCGAAGGCGGTGACGGCGAAGACGGATGCCTTCGCCCACAGGACCGGCAGGCGGCTCGGTACGGCGGTGAGGGAGGCGCGGATCATGCCGGTCGTGTACTCGCCGGCGGTGATGAGGATGCCGAGGACGGCGAGACAGATGTGGGACAGCATCGTGCCGTAGAGGACGAGGATGACGGTGTCGATGTCGGAGTCGCCGCCGTCGGATGTGTAGGTGGCGCCCATGAGGACGCCGACGGCCAGGACGAGGACGGCCGCCGTCAGCGTGGTGATCCAGGTGGAGCGCAGCGACCAGAGTTTGTGCCACTCGGAGCGGAGGACGTGGGTGGGGGTCAGGGCGTAGGCGGGGGTGGGGTCGGGGTCGGGGTCGGGGTTGGGGGCGGTCGTGGTGGGTGTGGTGGGTGTGGGCGTCGTGGTCATGCGGTGGCTCCGTGGTAGTCGACGGTGTCCTGGGTGAGCGTCATGAACGCCTGCTCCAGGGAGGGGTGCTGCGGGGTGAGTTCGTACAGGGGGATCGTGTGCGCGGCGGCGGTGCGGCCGATGTGCGGGGCGTCCGGGCCGTGGACTTCGAGGGTGTCGGGGGCGGTGGCGGTGATGTGGGCGGTGCCCGGGTGCTCGGCGAGGAGGGCGCGCTGGAGGTCGGCGGCGCGGGGCGTGACGACCTTGACGACGGCGCCGCCCGACTGCCGTACGAGCTCGTCGACGGTCGTGTCGGCCAGGAGCCGGCCGCGGCCGATGACCACGAGGTGGTCGGCGGTGAGGGCCATCTCGGCCATGAGGTGGGAGGAGACGAGGACGGTGCGGCCCTCGGCGGCGAGGGACTTGAGGAGGGTGCGGATCCAGAGGACGCCCTCCGGGTCGAGGCCGTTGACCGGTTCGTCGAGGATGACGGTGGCGGGGTCGCCGAGGAGGGCGGAGGCGATGCCGAGGCGCTGGCCCATGCCGAGGCTGAAGCCCTTCACGCGGCGGTCGGCGACGCCGGACAGGCCGGTGAGGTCCAGGACCTCGGTGACGCGGCGGCCGGGCAGCCCGTGGGTGAGGGCCAGGGCGGTGAGGTGGGCGCGGGCGGTGCGGCCGGGATGGACGGCGCGGGCCTCCAGGAGGGCGCCGACCTCGGTGAGCGGTGCGGGGTGGGCGGCGTAGGCGCGGCCGTTGACGGTGGCGCGGCCGCGGGTGGGGGCGTCGAGGCCGAGGAGCATGCGGAGGGTGGTGGACTTGCCGGCGCCGTTGGGGCCGAGGAAGCCGGTGACGGTGCCGGGTCGTACGGTGAAGGTGAGGTCCTGGACGGCGGTTTTGCCGCCGTACTTCTTGGTGAGTTCGTGGGCCCGGATCATGGGAGCGACGCTACGGAGCGGTGGGGTGCGGGGCGTCCGACCGCGGGTGGGAGTGGTGGCGGGGGCGTAGTACCGGGGTACGACCCGGGGCGGGGGTTATTCGTTTGCCGGGGTTCGGGGTGGTGGTGAGGATCGGGGGATGAGTCACCTGATACGGCCCGTGCGGGCCGAGGAGTGGCGCGAGGCCCGGGAGATCCGGCTCGCCGCGCTGCGGGATCCGGTCGCGCCGCTCGCCTTCCTGGACACGTACGAGGCGGCGGTCGCACGCGACGACGCCCACTGGCAGCAGCGGACCGCGCGGGGGGCGGAGGGGCGCGACGTGCGGCAGTTCGTGGCCGTGGCGCCCGACGGCGTGTGGCTGGGGACGGTGACCGTGCTGGTGGAGCGGCGGGGCGCCGACGTGCCGTTCGGCGAGGCCGCGGTGGTGGACCAGACGCATGTCGTCGCGGTGTACGTACGGCCCGAGGCGCGCGGCAGCAGGGTCGCGCGGGACCTGTTCCGGGCCGCCGTCGAGTGGTCGTGGGCGCTGCGGGAGCCGTTCGTGCGGCGCGTGCGGCTGTACGTCCATGAGCGCAACGTGCGGGCGGCGGCCTTCTACCGTAAGGCGGGCTTCGAGCCGAGCGGCCGGGCCGTGCCGATGGAGGGCGACTCCGGGGGCTTGGAGCTGGAGTACGAGGTGCTGCGGCGGAGCGGGTGCGCGAGGGACGAGGACCCGCCGGTCGGCTAGGTCCGGGCGTGCGCGTCGGCCCTACGGCACCGGGAGGGGGTTCGGCCAGCGGGAGCGGGCTTGTTCGGGGGAGCGGAGGAGGGCCAGGGTGGGGAGGCCGTGGGTGTGGCCGGTGGCGAGGAGCTCCGGGAGGCGGGGGAGCGGGGCGACCGCGGCGGCGTCGTCGAGGACGAGGCTCAGTGGTGGGTCGAGCCGACCGTCGGATGACCGTGCGGCCATGCGGCGGCCGTGCTCGACCACGTGCGAGGCGAGCGCCGTGAGGAGTGGCATGGCCCCCGGCTTCGTCCGGGGGTCCTCGATGGGTTCGCCCACCAGGTAAAGGGTGCCCCCCTCGTGGATGAATGATTCCAAGGTCAGCGAATCAGTTCGATTTGGGGTGCACGCCTCGCGGATGTGGACCGAGGACAGCGCGGCGAGCGCACGGGTCGTCAGCTCGCGGGCGGCGTCGCGGCGTTCGGGGTACGCCGTGAGCGCGGACTCCAGGAGGCCGGCGTGGCTGTTGGTGGCCTTGGGGTGGGTGCGCAGGATGCGTACGGGTTCATGGGCCGTGCCGTTGCTCTGCGCCCAGCGGTGCACCTGCTTGAACGGCCTGCCGTCCACGGCCGCGGCGTGCAGCCAGCAGCCGAGGAGGGTCTCGGCGGTGTCGGCGAGGGCCGCGTCCAGCCGGGAGTGCGGCCGTACGGGGGCGAGGAGCGCGGTCGCCCGGGCGGCGGCGGTGTCGGTGTCCTCGCAGCCGTCGGTGGGCGACCAGTGGAGGCGGGCCGGGGTTTCGCAGAGGTGGCCGGGGTCGTAGAGGAGGACGGGGCCGAGTTTGGCGCGGGCGTCCTTGGTGTCCGCCCACACGGTCGCGTCGCTGGTGACGACCAGGGCGGGGCCTTCGGCGTCGCGGATGGCCTGGACGGTGGTGGGGCGGCGGGTGGCGGCGTCGCCGTAGAGGAGGCGGGGCGGGGGTGTGTGGGT
>NZ_JABWDV010000125.1 GCF_013362995.1 Streptomyces sp. TRM64462
GCTCAGCGGCCGCACGCTGTACGTCGACCCGCACGGCCGCGGCGACCACCGCACCGTTCAGGCAGCCGTGGACGCCGCGGGGCCCGGGTACACCCTGGTCCTCGCCCCCGGCACGTACCGCGAGCTGGTCAGCGTCGGCACCGCCCGCCCCGGCCTCACCCTCATCGGCGCGAGCGGCGACCCGCGCGACACCGTCATCGTGTACGACAACGCCGCCGGCACCCCGAAGCCCGACGGCTCGGGCACCTACGGGACCACCGGTTCCGCGACCACCACCGTCCGCGCCGAGGGCTTCACCGCCTGCCGCGTCACCTTCGCCAACGACTTCCTGCGCGCCGACCACCCGGACATCACCGGCACGCAGGCCGTCGCCATCAAGGTCATGGGGGACCGTTCGGCGTTCTTCCACTGCCGGTTCCTCGGCCACCAGGACACGCTCTACGCCGACACGGTCTCGGCGTCCGTCTTCGGGCGGCAGTACTTCTCGCACTGCCACGTCGAAGGCGACGTCGACTTCGTCTTCGGGCGCTCCACCGCCGTGTTCGAGCACTGCCGGTTCCACACCCTGGCCCGGGACGTCGGCTTCACACCGAAGGGCATGGTCTTCGCGCCCTCCACGGTCCGCGCCAACCCGTACGGCTACCTCGCCGTGAAGTGCGGGTTCACCAGCGGCGCCGAGGACGGGGCGTACAAGCTGGCCCGGCCGTGGGTGCCGAGCTCCGACACCACGGCGTGGCCGTCGCTGGTCGTACGGGACAGCCGGATCGGCCGCGGCATCGACGCCGTCGCGCCGTACACCAACATGCGGGAGCAGTTCCCGTGGCAGGAGCAGCGGTTCGCCGAGTACCGCAACTCCGGGCCCGGCGCCACGATCCACGTTCCGGACAACCGGCCGCAGCTCACCCCGGCCGCCGCCGCGTCCGCGACCCGCGAGACGTACCTGGGCGACTGGCGCCCCTGGTCCGACGCCGCAGCCCGCGGACACCACCTCCGCTAGGCGCGAAAGCCACCTGCCCCAGGGGCGGCCGCCCGCGTCTCGTACCGCAGCGCCGCCCAGGTCGCCGCCGCGCCCAGGCCCTCCCACAGGCCCACGCCCAGGAACCCGGCCGGGGCGCGGCCGCCGGCGACGGCGAGCGTGAACACCGCGCACGTCAGCAGCCGGAACGGCACCGTCCAGCGGAAGAACGCCCGCCAGTCCGCCAGCGCCGCCAGCACGTAGTACACGCCCATGTTCACCGCCGCCATCGACGACGCGGTGAGGAACACCAGCGTGTGGTCCCCGTCCGCGCGTCCCGTCCCGGGTATGGGCTCGAAGCCCATGACTGTCAGCAGCACGTCCGGTGCGAGCAGCCCCACCGCGCCCAGCGCCGTCGCGAGCAGCCCGAAGACCGCCATGGTCCAGCCGGACAGGGAACGGGGACGGGACGACAGCCGGCGGAGCGACAGCACGGGACCTCCAAGGGGCGGAAAGCGGCAGGGGGTTGATCCTTGAACAACAGCCCCCTGCCTACCATCCGCCTCGCCGCGTCACTTCAGCGCCGCCGCCATCATCTTCTTCGCCACCGGCGCCGCGAGCCCGTTACCGCTCACCTCGGCGCGCGCCGCGTCCGAGTCCTCGACGAACACCGCGACGGCGACCTCCTTGCCGGTGCTCGCGTCCTTCGCGTACGACGTGAACCAGGCGTACGGCTTCTCGCTGTTGTTCACGCCCCGCTGCGCCGTACCCGTCTTGCCGCCGACCTCGGCGCCGTCGATCCGGGCGTTGCTGCCCGTACCGTCCTCGACGACCGTGACCATCGCGGACCGCAGCTGCTCGGCGGTGGACGACGACATGATCCGGCGCGTCTCCCCGTCCGCGAACTCCTCCAGGGCGTTCCCGTCCGCGTCGACCACCTTCGTCACCATATGCGGCGCCGCCAGCTCCCCGTCGTTGGCTATGGCCGCCGACACCATGGCGATCTGCAGCGGCGTCGCCGTCACATCGAACTGGCCGATGCCCGACAGACCGGTCTGCGCCCGGTCCATGCCCGTGGGGTACACGCTCGGGTAGGCGCGCACCGGCACGTCCTGCTCCTTGTCGTTGAAGCCGAACTTCTCCGCCGTCGCACGCACCTTGTCCTGCCCCAGATCGACGGCCATCTTCGCGAAGACGTTGTTGCAGGAGTAGCGCAGCGCCGTTCGGATCGACGCGTTCTCGCAGGGCGCCGACGGATTCTCGTTCCTCAGCACCGTCCGCGTCCCCGGCAGCGTGTACGGGTTCGGGCTCGCCGTCGGCTCGTCCACGGAGCCGTACAGACCGTCCTCCAGCGCCGCCGCCGCGACGACCAGCTTGAACGTGGACCCGGGGGCCACCGGCTGCCGGATCGCCCGGTTCACCAGCGGCTTGTCCTCGTCCTGTGCCAGCTTCTTCCAGGTGTCGCCGTCCGTGGACCCGGCGATGGCCGAGGGGTCGTACGACGGCGTGCTGACCATGCCGAGGATCCGGCCCGTCCCCGGGTCGATCGCGACGGCCGCGCCCTTCTTGTCGCCGAGCGCCTCGAACCCGGCCTTCTGCACCGCCGGATCGATGGTCGTCAGCACGTCGCCCGGCTCGGTCTGCTTGCCGGTCAGCGCGTCCACCGGGTTCTTGAGGCGCGGGTCGGTGCCGCCCAGGACCTTGGAGTAGATGCCCTCCAACTGGCTGGCTCCCAGGAGCTGCGAGCTGTACCCGGTGACCGGCGCGTACAGCGCTCCGTCCGTGTAGGTCCGCTTGTACGCGAGGTCGCCGCTCTTCGTCCGCACCGAGCCGGTGACCGGCGAGCCGGCCACGACGATGTCGCCGAGCGGCTGCGCGTACTGCGCGATCACGTTCCGCCGGTTCTTCTTGTTGTCCGCCAGGGCCTTCGCTTCGTACGCCTGCACCCAGGTCGCCCGCAGCAGCAGGGCGAGCACCAGCAGCAGGGAGAAGACGGCCGCTCTTCTGATCGTCTTGTTCATCCCGTACAGAGGACGAAGGGGGCCGTGCCGGGCGTTCCGGCGGGCCGTCCTTCTCAGGGAATCCTCATCCGGGCGTGATGAACCCCGACTCGTACGCCGCGATCACGGCCTGCGTCCGGTCCCGCGCGCCCGTCTTCGCCAGGACCGCCGCCACATGCGTCTTCGCCGTCGCGGGGCCCACGTGCAGCCGCCCGGCGATCTCCGCGTTCGTCAGCCCCTGCGCCATCAGCCGCAGCACGTCCGCCTCCCGCTCGGTGAGCCGCGCCACCCAGGCGGCGGCCGGGGCGCCGCCGGCCCGCCCGGGAGCCCCGTGCGCGGCGGCGAGGCCGCGCAGCGCCGCCGGGTACAGCAGCGAGTCGCTCCGGGCGACCAGCCGTACCGCGTCCACCAGGTCCTCGGCGGCCGCCCGCTTCAGCAGGAACCCGGCCGCGCCGACGCGCAGCGCGTCGTACACGTACTGGTCGTTCTCGAAGGTGGTGACGACGACGATGCGGGGCGGGTCGGTGAGCGACGCGAGGAGCTGCTCCGTGGCGCGTATGCCGTCGATCTCCGGCATGCGCACATCCATCAGGACGACGTCGGGCCGCAGCTCCCGTACGACGGACACGGCCTCGGCGCCGGTCGCCGCCTCGCCCACCACCTCCAGGTCGGGCTCGGCGTCCAGGATGACCCGCAGCGCGGTCCGCACCATCCGCTCGTCGTCGGCGAGCACCACGCGGATCACCGGCGGACCCCCGCGTCGCGCAGCGGGAGCCGCACGGAGAGCCGCCAGGCCGTCCCGTCGGCCACCGGGCCCGCGGCGGACCGGCCGCCGAGCAGCGCCGCACGTTCCGCGACGCCCCGCAGGCCGCGGCCGCCGCCGGGCCGTACGACCGGTGCGCGGCCCTCTTCGGGCAGCGGGTTCTCCATCGTGACCTCCAGTTCGTCGTCCGTCGCGCGCAGCCGCAGCGACACCGGCGCGGCCCCGCCGTGGCGCAGGGCGTTGCTGAGCCCCTCCTGCACGATCCGGTACACCTCCCGCGACACCGGCTGCGGCACGGCCGCCGCCGGATCGCCCGCCTGCTCGCACGTCACCTTCACGCCGGAGTGCGCGAGCAGCACGTCCAGCGCCTCAAGGCCGGGACCCGGCAGCTCCCCGTCGTCCTCGCCCTGCCGCAACAGGCCCAGTACGGAGTCGAGTTCCCCGACCGTACGCCGCGCCGTCCCCTCGATGGCCGTCAGCGCCTCCCGGACGAACCCCACATCGGGCTCGGGCGCGTCCAGCACCCGGCGCGCCGCCCCCGCCTGGAGCGTGACGGCGCTCAGCGCGTGCCCCACCGAGTCGTGCAGCTCCCGCGCCAGCCGGTTCCGCACCGCGAGCTCCGCCGCGCGCCGCTCCGCCGCCGCGAGCCGGTCCGCGGGCGTCGGGCCCAGCAGCACCGGGGCCTGTCGCGCCAGCAGCGCCCCCGCGCCGGCGGAGGCCGCGGCCAGCGCCACCAGCATCAGCAGCCCCGCCGGTACGCCGAGCATCACCCACCACGGGGCGTCCAGCCCGTACCGGCCGCTCAGCGCCGACCGGCGCAGGTCCGCCGAGAACGGCAGGGCCATGACCGTCAGCGCGAACGGCGGCAGCGCCAGCGACGCCCCGCTGACCAGCCCGCCCAGGCCGACGTGCAGCGTGACCCAGCCGGCCGTGCGCGCCCGCGCCGCGCACGACTGTGCGGGCCCCTCCGCGAACCGGTCCGCCGCGACCCCGCACAGCGGCCGCGCCACGCCCACCGACATCGGACGGGCCAGCGGGAACAGCGCCGAGACGGCGGCCAGCGGCAGCGCCAGCGCGTACGCCCCGAACTGCAGTGGGGGCGAGCCCCCGAACATGCCGCCGTTCAGTCCCGTGAACAGCGACAGGACCACCGAGCACAGCAGCCAGTACGGCATCAGCATCGCGCCGCCCAGGATCAGATGGACCCAGCGGAGCCTGGCCCGCTTCCCGAACAGCGCGTTCCACGCCCTTCTCACGTGGCGCGCCTCCGCAGGAAGACCGCCACGCAGCAGGCCAGTACCGTCCCCGTGATCATCTCGCCAGCGTAGGTGAGGGTCAGCAGCGCCGTGGGCTCCTTCGCCGCATCACTCACCGGGGCCAGCGCGGACAGCAGCAGCCAGCCGCCCCAGCAGGCGACCGCGCCCGAGCCCGTCCAGGCCAGGGCCAGCGGCACCTTCACCGGCAGCGGGCGGCCCCGGCGGAACACCAGCAGCAGGGTGCCGGCCACGGCCGCCGCCGCGTACAGCGCGCGTGCGGCCTCCAGGACCTGGAAGTCCGGCGTGGCCTCCGCGATCTGCGCGGGCGTCAGCCCGGCCGTCATGCCGGACGCCCAGCCGATGTGCAGCCCGGCCGGTACCAGCAGCGCCAGCGAGGCCGCGAGCGCGACGCCCCGCAGCACGGGGCCGGACACGGAGGCGGACAGCTCCCACACGGTGCCGCGCCACAGCCGGGCCCACCGCCCCCGCGCGTACCGCACGAACAGGGCGCCGAGCGCGAGGCCCTGCACGATGAACCCGCCGTAGACGACCGGGAAGACCCAGGCGTCGAGGAACGGCTCCGACGGCCGCGTCGCGAGCGGCTGCCCGCCGCCCACCGCCTCGGCCACGAGCTGTGCGGGGAACCCCACCATGATCGGCACGAGCAGCCCGGTCGCCACCCACATGGGGAACGCGAGCAGCCCGGCCCGCACCCTCATGCCCCACCTCTGGGTGAGCAGCAGCGCCAGCACGATCACCGCCGCGTCCATCAGGACGGTGACCCCGTTCGCCACCGCCACCAGCGCGGGCCGCTCCAGCAGGACGCTGCCTTCGGGGATGCCGACGCGGCTGCCCGAGAGCCAGGCGGTCTTCAGCGCCAGGTACGGCGCGCAGGACGCGATCGCGACAGCGCGCAGCACGCGCGCGGAGCGGTCGGGCGCGAGGCGGGGGAGGGCGGGGAGCGGGGTCGTCGTCATGCCCCCAGGCTCCCGGCCGTGCCCTGCCCGCCGCCTCCTGCGCGGCGACGATCCGCCTCCGCCGCACGGCGGAGACGGACCCCGGGCGGGCGGGCCGAAACCCTTAGGGGCCGGGCTCAGCCGGCCCAACGGGCCCGGCCAGCCGGGCTCAGTCCCTGAGCGTGAGGAGCACCTCGTCCGTCTCGGCGCCGCGCCCGTGCGCCCAGCCGCGGTCGTGGCCCGTGACCGTGAACCCGCACTTCTCCAGGACGCGGACCGAGCCCGCGTTGTCGGCCGCCGCGCGCGCGTGGAGCGGCCGTTCGGGCACCAGGTCCAGCAGCGCCCGCAGGACGGCGGTCGCCACGCCCCGGCCCCAGTACGCGCGGTCGATCCAGTACGTGACCTCCCGCTCGCCCGGCGGCCCGTACACGGCCGCGTGCCCTACGACGGCGCCGTCCGCCAGCACCGTACGGTTCACGTCGTCCGAGGCGAGGACCCGCGACCAGTGCGCGTCGAACCGGGCGCGGTCGGCCGGGTCCTCGGGCGTGAACGCGGCCATGCGGGCCGCCTCGGGGTCCCGCATGAGCGTGAAGAAGCGGTCGAGGTCCGATGCGAGGACCGGCCGCAGCGTCACGGTGACCGGCGCCGTCGTCATCAGAGCCTCCGGGTGGCGAGCGTGAGCCGGTCGCGGGCGTCGAACAGGGCGTCCTTGATGGTCTGCTCGTGGGCGGGCGTGAGCCGGGCCACCGGCACCGAGCAGCTCAGGGCGTCGCGGGCGGGCGTGCGGTACGGGATGGCGACGCCGAAGCAGCGCAGGCCCAGCGTGTTCTCCTCGCGGTCCACGGCGTACCCCTGCTCGCGGACGGTGTGCAGCTCCTCGATGAGCCGCTCGCGGTCGGTGAGGGTGTGCTCCGTGAGCGCGGGCAGGGTCTCGGGCAGCAGCTTGCGGATCTGCTCGTCGCTGTACGTGGCGAGCAGCGCCTTGCCGAGGGACGTGGAGTGCGCCGGGAGCCGGCGTCCGACCCGGGTGAAGGGCCGCAGGTAGTGCTGGGACTGGCGGGTGGCCAGGTAGACGACGTTGGTGCCGTCGAGCCGGGCCAGGTGGATGGTCTCGGTCGTGTCGTCGGAGAGCCGGTCCAGGGTCGGGCGTGCGGCCGCGACGACCTCGTCGCCGTCGATGTAGGAGGTGCCGACGAGGAGGGCCCGCACGCCGATCCCGTACCGTGTGCCGGTCGCGTCGGTCTCCACCCAGCCCAGTTCGACGAGGGTGCGCAGCAGCATGTACAGGCTGGACTTCGGGTAGCCGACGGCCTCCTGCACGGCGGCCAGCGAGTGCATGCCGGGACTCCCGGCGAAGTACTCGAGCAATTCCACCGTACGGACCGCGGACTTGACCTGCGCTCCGCCGGATTCGGCAGCAGACATCGCTCTTGACCCCTTCAGACGCCCGTTAATAGAGTTCCCGCACCTTCATTCATCATCAGGAACGCCGTTCAGAATACCGAACGGACCCAGGACGCACAGTCTGCACAGTCTGAGAGGACGCCGCGGTGTCAGCAGCACAAGTCTGGAGTGTCGACCCCCGAACCGGGAAGCAGCGTGAGCGGGTTGCGGTGGAGGCCACGGCCGCCGACGTCGACCGCGCCGTACGGGCCGCGCACGACGCCCGGGCCGCCCTCGCCGACCGCGCCGTACGGGCCGCGTTCCTGCGGAGCGCCGCGGCGTGCCTGGAGGCGGCCAAGGACCGTCTGGTCGAGACGGCCGACGCGGAGACCGCCCTCGGCGTGCCCCGCCTTCCCGGCGAACTCGCCCGCACCTGCTACCAGTTGCGGGCCTTCGCGGACCTCGTCGACGAGGGCGCGTTCCTGGATGTGATCATCGACCACCCGGACGACACGGCCACGCCCCCCATCCCGGACCTGCGCCGCTACAAGGTCCCGCTGGGCGTCGTCGCCGTGTACTCCGCGTCCAACTTCCCCTTCGCGTTCTCCGTGCCCGGCGGCGACACGGCCAGCGCCCTGGCCGCGGGCTGCCCGGTCGTCGTGAAGGCCCACCCCGACCACCCGGCCACCTCCGAGCTGGCCGCCTCCCTGCTGCGCGAGGCCGCAGCCGAGCACGGTGTCCCCGAGGCGGTCGTCGGTCTGGTCCACGGCTTCGACGCGGGTGTCGAGCTGGTCCGCCATCCGCTGGTCGCGGCCGCCGGCTTCACCGGCTCGGTACGCGGCGGCCGGGCGCTCTTCGACGCGGCGGCCGCCCGCCCCGTACCCATCCCGTTCCACGGCGAGTTGGGCTCCCTCAACCCGGTCGTGGTCACCGAGGCCGCGGCGGAGGAGCGCCCCGACGAGATCGGCGCGGGCCTCGCGGGTTCCATGACGCTGGGCGTCGGCCAGTTCTGCGTCAAGCCCGGCCTGGTCCTGGTGCCGTCGGGCGGCGCGGGCGACCAGCTCGTCAAGTCCCTGACGGACGCGGTGGGCCGGGTGGCGGACGGCGTGCTCCTGGACCACCGGATGCGCGACAACTTCGTCGCGGGCGTCGCCGAGCGGGCCGCGCTCCCGGACGTCGACGCCCCGGTGAGCCCGGGCGCGGGCGGCGCGCACACGGTGGCGGCGGGCTTCCTGACGGTCCCGGCGGCCCGCCTGGCGGCGGAGGGCGCCCACGACCTGCTCCTGGAGGAGTGCTTCGGCCCGGTGACGGTCGTGGCACGGTACGCGACGGAGGCCGAGGTCACGCAGGTCCTGTCCCGCCTCCCCGGCAACCTGACGGCGACGCTCCACCTGTCGTCGCGGGAGGCCGAGGGCACCGGCTCGGGCGCCGCGCTCCTGGCCGAGCTCACCCCGCTCGCGGGCCGCGTCCTCGTCAACGGCTGGCCGACGGGCGTCGCCGTCGCCCCCGCCCAGCACCACGGCGGCCCGTACCCGGCCACCACGTCCACCTCGACCTCGGTCGGCGGCACGGCCGTCGAGCGGTGGCTGCGCCCGGTGACGTACCAGTCCACCCCGGCGCCGCTCCTCCCGCCGGAGCTGCGCGACGAGAACCCGCTCCGCCTCCCGCGCCGCGTGAACGGCCGCCGCGAGAACTGACGCGGCCACCGCGAGAACCCCCCTCGGCCACCGCGAGAACTGACCGCGGCCGCCGGCCCCGCCCCCTTCCACGTACGGGGGCGGGGCCGGCGCGCGTACACCGTCGGCCGCTCAGCCGACGCGTACCGCCAGCAGGCAGGCGTCGTCGTCGTGGGGCGCCCGGCCGTACTCCTCCGTCAGCCGGTCGATCACCCGCTGCGGCGCCGTGGTGCCCGTCGACGCCAGGCGCCGCGCCAGCGCCTCCACCCCCTCGGTGATGTCCTGGCCCCGCCGCTCCACCACGCCGTCCGTGTACAACAGCAGCAGATCGCCCGCGGACAGCGGCAGCTCGGCCGTCTCGTACGGGTGTTCCGGGAGCACACCCAGCAGCGGCCCCCTGTGGTCGCTCGGCAGGGCGAACGCTTTCCCGTCGCGCAGCAGCAGCGGCGCCGGATGCCCGGCGGACGCCCACCGCAGCACCCGGTCGGAGCCGATA
The DNA here is from genome assembly GCF_013362995.1 of Streptomyces sp. TRM64462. Classification (GTDB taxonomy): domain Bacteria; phylum Actinomycetota; class Actinomycetes; order Streptomycetales; family Streptomycetaceae; genus Streptomyces. Next base: position 9,486 of record NZ_JABWDV010000125.1, read on the forward strand.
TGGCCGACCACCATGGTCGCCGTCGCGGCGGTGGGATCGCCGCACACCAGCTCGTTCAGCCAGCTCGTGATGTCACCGGCGCTCGCGCCGAGCTGGGCCAGGCCCGCCATGGCGTACCGCTGCTGCGCCATCCGCGCCACCGCCTCCAGCCCGTGGCCCTGGGCGTCGCCCACCGCGATGAGCGCCCGCCCGTCGGGCTGGCGGCGGCACTTGTACCAGTCGCCGCCCACGGCCGCGTCCGCCTCCGCCGGAAGGTAGGCGGCCGCCGCGCTGACACCCAGCTCCGCGAGCCCCTGCGAGTACGTGGGCAGCACCGCCTCGCGCAGCACCGACGCCACGTGCCGCTCCGCCTCCGCCTGCTGCCGCAGCTGCCTGGCCTCCGTCTCCTTGGCCACCAGGCGGCGCCGGCTGCGCATCTGCGGCGTCAGATCGCGGGCCACCATCTGCACCGCCCACGGCCGCCCGTCCGTCCCCGCCACCGGCCGCCCCAGCAGGTCCACCGTCCGCACCTCGCCGACGACGTTGAACCGGATCCGCGTCCACGCCGGCTCCTCACCGGCCAGGATCGAGGCGAGGAACTCCCCGAACGCCCCCACATCCCACTCCAGCACCGCGTCGCACATCTCCAGCAGCGACCACGGCAGCTGCGGATCGGCGCGGAAGACCCGCTGCATGCCCTCCGACCACGACACCGTGCCCGACAGCAGGTCCTGGGTCGTGTCCGCAAAGTCCCGTCTGCCGGTCGG
>NZ_JABWDV010000010.1 GCF_013362995.1 Streptomyces sp. TRM64462
CCCGTCCCCACCGCTCAAGTGGTGTCCGTGTGGCGTACCGAGCGGGTAGGGGTGTCGCTCCGCCTGCCCAGGCCCGGGGGTGCCCCTTCGGGGCGGGAGCTCCGTCCCCACCCCTCAAGTGGTGCGCGTGGTGGCGCCCCCAGCCGGCAGTGGCGTCGCCCCGCCCGCCCAGGCAGGGGCGCCTCGCTCCGTGCCGGGCGTGCCGTGCCCCTGCCCTCACGTGCCCGTCGCGGTGTGGAGCGCCGGTCGCGGGGCCCGTCGGGTCTCCGTCTTCGTCCGGGGGCGAGCCTGGTGGCCGGTGCGCGTCGGGTCACGGTGTGGTCAGGGGCGGTGGTGGGGTGTACGTGGTGAGGGCCGGGGAGTCCGTGTCAGGGCGGGCGGCGCCCAGGGTGGGGCGGGCGGCCAGGGGGGAGAGTTCCACGGGGGCGCCCGGGTGCGGGGCGTGGAGTACCTGGCCGGCTCCCGCGTACAGGGCGACGTGTGTGGCGTCCGGGCCGTAGAGGACCAGGTCGCCGGGGCGGAGGCGGGCGAGGGGGACCTTCGGGAGGGTGCGCCACTGGGCCTGGCCGGTGCGGGGGATGGGCCGGCCCGCCGTCGCCCACGCCCGGTACGCGAGGCCCGAGGCGTCGAACGCGTCCGGGCCCGTCGCCCCCAACTCGTACGGCTTGCCGAGCTGTTCGGCGGCGTAGGCGAGGGCCGCGCCGCCCGCTGCGGAGGGGTGGTTGTGCTCGCTGCTCAAGGCGGCCGGGAGGTTCTGCTGCGCCTCGGCGGTGCGGGAGTCCTCCAGCGCCGCCAGCGCTGCGAGCCGTTCCGGGGGCAGGTCGGCGAGGGTCTGCGCCACCTCCAGGAGCCGCAGCCGGGCCGTGTCGCGGGCCTGGCGCTGCCGGGCCAGCAGGGACTGCTGCCGGTCCAGGGCCCGGCGGGACGCCGTCGCCAGGGCGTCCGCCCGTTTCTCGCCGCTCTCCAGGCGGGTCACCGCCGCCGCCTGCTGCCGGGCGGCGCGCAGGACCGTGTGCTCCTGGTCCAGGGCCCGCCGGGGGTCCCGGGCGAACAGCAGGCGCAGGGCGGCGGCCGGCAGTTCGGTGCGCCCCTGGTACTGGGCCCGTGCGAGGCGCCCGGCGGCGGCGCGGCTCCGGGCCAGGGCGTCACGGGTGCGGGCGAGGTCGCCGGTCAGCCGCCGGGTCTCCGCCGCCAGCGCCTTCAGCTCCTGGTCGGCGGCGTTGTACGTCTCGCCGGCGGCCTCGGCCTCCCGGTACAGCCGCTGCAGCCGGGTCAGCAGCCCGGACAGCGACTCGGCCGCCACCGGGACGGGCTCGGCGGCCCCGGCCGCCGGGCATCCCGACGACGGTACGAGGACGGTGGCGGCGACCGCCAACGTGAGCGCTGCGGACAGGCGGCGCCGACGCGGCTGCCGATGCGGCTGCCGATGCGGCTGCCGACGCCGCTGCCGGCCTCGTGCCTCTGCTGCCATTTCCTCTCCTCACCGTGTCGTGGCGAGAGGATGATGACCGGTCGGGTAAGTGGATCAACCGACTAATGGGCGCATCGGCCCAACCCGGTCACCTGGACGGGGTGACAGCCGGCCGCCGTCCGGCCCTGCCGTCGCGGCGTCGTCACGCGGTGCGGTCCGGTTTCGACCACGGCCATTTCAGGCTGCGGCGTTCGCGGCCCCCGGGTTCGTACTGGTACTTCCAGCCCTGCTGGAGGCCCAGGCGCTTGGTGTAGCCGGCGGGGACGCGGCGGTAGGCGTGGACCGTGGGCGGGCCGCCGTCCTCGTCGGGGACGGGGACCTCGTACCACTTGGGCGGGTGGCCGGTGGGACCGGTCAGGACCGGCAGGACCCGGCCGTCCAGGGGGCCGCCGGTGAAGGGGGTGTTCTCGCTTCGCACGAGAACCAGTGTCACAGCAGGTGCCCGGCACCGCCCACGACGGGCGCCACGCGGCGGGCCAGCGTGCCGACCGGGCCGTCCGCCGTCTCCAGGGCCAGCAGCGCGGCGACCACCTTCGCGGTCTGCGGGTCCGTCGCGGCGGTCGCGGTCAGCAGCGCCACCAGGTGGTCGACGAGCCAGGTGCGCAGCTCGTCCGCCGGCGGCCGCTTGCCCTCGTCCAGCCAGATGAGGGAGGCCGCCTCCACGGCCGCGATCCACGTGCGGACCATCATCCGCAGCCTCGGCCCCGGCTCCGGTACGCCCAGGTGGACGAGGATCTGCTCGGCCGCCGCCCGCCGCACCGCGTCCACGATGGCCGTCGTACGGGACGTCTCCGCGACGCTGCCGCCCTGGAGGAGGGCGCTGAACCCGGCGTCGTGCTCGTCGACGAAGGCGAGGTAGCGGTCCAGGACCCGGGCCAGCCGCTCGGTCGGCGGGCCCTCCTGTGGCTCCGCGAAGCACAGCTCCAGCTCGTCCGCCGCCGAGCGCAGCGCCGCCTCGTACAACTGCTGCTTGCCGCCGGGGAAGTAGCGGTACACCAGGGGCCGCGACACTCCCGCCGCCTCGGCGACGTCGTCGAGGGACACCTCGTCGGGCGCGCGGTGCGCGAACAGCGACAGCGCGGCGCCCAGGAGCTGGGTGCGCCGTTCCTCGACGCTGAGCCGCCGGTACGCGGGCGGCCGGTCGGACGTCCTGGCGGGTGTGGCGGCACTGGTCATGTCCGCAGCGTAACCGGGGACGAGCGCCCGCGGTCGTCCCCGCCCGCCCCGACGTCCCACGCCCCGCCGCGACGTCCCACGCCCCGCCCCGACCGTCCCGCGCCCCCGCCGCGCAGGCTGCTCCCGGCCGGCTGCGGCCCTTCAGCTTGGCGTCGTCTACGCCAGGAGGCCCGACGACCGCCACAGGCGCCGGCCCACGCCGCGCAGGACGCCGATGTCGTCGAGGAAGTCTGTGAGGCGCTTGGCGCCCGTCTGCATGACCTCCCTGCGGTGGCCGCTCGCCCTCACCTGGGCGACGGCCTCGCGGCGGTCGAGGCCCACGTTCTCGTACACCTGGGGGTTGATGAAGCAGACCGAGAAGACACGGGCCGCCTCGCCGCAGCTCACGCGCGTCAACTCCTGCTCCCAGCGCGGGGCCGTGACCATCTGGCGGCGCAGCTCCTCGCGCGCGTAGCGGACGTGGCGGGCCTCCTCCACGACATGGATGCGCGTGACGCCGCGGACCAGGGGCTGCACGCGCTCGTCCGGGAACGTGAGCCGCTGCATCCAGTCGAGGATCTCCTCGCCCAGCAGCGTCGCCGCGAACGAACCCGGCGTCGTCGACACCGTCTTCAGGACCCGTGCCAGATTGTGGTAGACCCGCGGCACCTGGTACGTCGGTGCCCCGCCCTTCTGGATCATGCGCGCGAACATCATCGAGTGGCGGCACTCGTCCGCTATCTCGGTGAGCGCGTAGCGGACGTGATTGCTCGTCACCGACTTGTCGTAGATGTGCCGGACCAGGAGCTGCATCAGGATGATCTCGAACCAGATGCCCAGCGACGCCAGCGACGCGGCCTCGTGCCGCGCGAGGTCCATGCGCTGCTCCTCGGACATCCGCCGCCACAGCGGCGTGTCGTAGAGCGACACCAGCTCCGGCGGCCAGTGCCACTTGCCCTCCTCGAACGGTGCGTCCCAGTCGAGTTCCTCATCCGGGTCGAAGGAGTGCTTGGCGGAGGACTCCAGCAGCCGCGCGGCGACCTGCTCGCGGTCCCGCAGGGGGCCCAGCGCGTCGCGCAGGAGGCGGAGATCGGGTTCGGACACGGTCGTCATGGCGGCGGCCACCTCGCGTTCGGGCGTGTGCGTGTACGGATCCGGGGGAGCACTCTTATGAGACTCTCTGTCAGTAAGGGCGTCAATCCCTTGGGCGCGACTTGTTGACTCCTCGTCCAGCAAGGGTCTGGCAAGGATCCGGCAAGGGGGCGGCAAGGATCCGGCAGGGGCGGAGCCTCCTCGCCGTCAGTCGTCGGCCCCGGCGCTCCCGGCCCTGGCCGCCGCCAGCGCCGCCTCCATCACCGAGCGGGCGACCGGGGCCGCGCTGCCGCCGCCGCTGATGTCCTCGCGGCGCGCCGACGCGTCCTCCACGACCACCGCCACCGCGACCGCCGGGCGCGACGCGTCCTCCGCGCGGGCCCAGCCGATGAACCAGGCGTAGGGGGTGCCCAGGTTGCCCACGCCGTGCTGCGCCGTGCCGGTCTTGCCGCCGACCTCCGCGCCCTCGATGCCCGCGTTGCTGCCCGAGCCACGCTCCACCACGTCCACCATCAGGTCCCGGAGCTGCCGCGCCGTGGTCGGCTTCATGGCCTGCGCGTACGTCTGCCGCATCGTACGGCGCACCACACCGCCCGACGCCGTCGTCGTCGCCTCGACCAGGTGCGGGTGGGCCAGTTCGCCGCCGTTGGCGACGGCCGCCGCGACCATCGCCATCTGGAGCGGCGTCGCCGTCGTGTCGTACTGGCCGATCGACGACAGCGCGAGCTGGTCCGGGGTCATCGTCGTGTCGAAGTTGGAGCGCGCCACGCGCGACGGGATGCGCAGGTCGGGGTCGTTGAAGCCGAAGCGCCGGGCCGCTTCCCGCATCCCGTCGAGGCCGACGCGCACACCGGTGCGGGCCATCACCGTGTTGCAGGACCAGCGGATCGCGTACGCGAGCGACGCGTCGCCGCAGCCGGTCGCCTCGTTCGGCAGCACCGTCCGGGTGCCCGGCAGCAGATAGGGGTCGGGTGTGCCCGACGGCGCGTCGACGTCCTTCACGACGCCCGCGTCCAGCGCCGCCGCCGCCGTCACGATCTTGAAGGTGGAGCCCGGCGGGTACGTCTGCCGGATCGCCCGGTTCAGCATCGGTTTCGCGGCCGCCGTGTTGAGCCGCGCCCACGCCGTCGCGACCTGGCTGCCCGTGCCGGACAGCACCCCCGGGTCGTACGACGGGCTCGACACCAGCGCCAGGACGCGGCCGCTGGACGGCTCGATCGCGGCGACCGCGCCGCGGCGCCCTGCCAGGCCCCGGTAGGCGGCCTGCTGGATGGCCCCCCTGATGGTGGTGACGACGTCGCCGCCGGGCTGCCGGCCGCGGCTGGCGTCACTCCACAGCGGCAGCGGCGACAGCATCGGGCTGGTGCCGGCGAGGAGGGCGTCCTCGGTGTGCTCCAGGAGCGTCGTGCCGTACGTCTGCGAGGCGTAGCCGGTGACGGGCGCGTACAGCGGGCCGTCGGTGTACGTGCGCTCGTAGCGCAGCAGTTGGCCGGTGTCCTTGGAGCCGGTGACCGGCTGGCCGTCCACGACGATGTTGCCGCGCGGCGCCGCGTAGCGGGCGAGCACGGGGCGGCGGTTGGCCGGGTTGTCGTCGAGCCGGTCCGCCTGGAGCACCTGCACCCGGGCCGCGTTGACGAGCAGGGCGATCAGCAGGATCAGGCACAGCGCGGCGGCGCGCCGGATGGTCGTGGTCACCGGGCGTCCTCCGGTACGAGGCGGGTCGCGTCGGCCCCGGTGCCGCCGGGGCCGTCCGTTTCGGTGTCGGGCCGCGGGGCGCGGGCCGAGTCGCTGAGCCGGATCAGCAGCGCCACCATGATCCAGTTGGTGACGACGGACGAGCCGCCCTGTGCCAGGAACGGCATGGCCATCCCGGTGAGCGGGATCAGCCCCATCACGCCGCCCGCGATGACGAACACCTGGAGCGCCAGGATCGACGCCAGGCCGATCGCCAGGAGCCGCCCGAACGGGTCGCGCAGCGCGAGCCCCGAGCGGTAGCCGCGCGCCACCAGCAGCGTGTACAGCAGGAACAGCGCGGTGAGGCCGGTCAGGCCCAGCTCCTCGCCCGCCGTGGCCAGGATGAAGTCGGACTTCGCGGCGAACCCGATGAGCGCCGAGTGCCCCAGGCCGAGCCCGGACCCGAACAGGCCGCCCGCCGCGAACGCGAACAGCGACTGGGCGAGCTGCCCGGGGCCGTTGCCCGCCTCGATGGACGCGAACGGGTGCAGCCAGTCATCGACGCGCCCGTTGACGTGCGGTTCGACGGACCCGACGACGCACGCGCCGGCCGCCGCGAGCAGCAGCCCGACGGCGATCCAGCCGGTGCGGCCGGTCGCCACGTACAGCAGGATGACGAACAGTCCGAAGAAGAGCAGCGAGGTCCCCAGGTCGCGCTCCAGGATGAGCACCCCCACACTGACCAGCCAGATCGCCACGATCGGCCCGAGCACCCGCCCCGCAGGAAGCTGGATCCTCCAGATCCGCCGCCCCGTGTGCGCGAGCGCCGTGCGGTTGGCCGCCAGGTACGCGGCGAAGAACACGGCCAGCAGGATCTTGGCGAACTCGCCCGGCTGGAAGGAGAGCCCGCCGATCCGGATCCAGATCTTCGCGCCGTTCACGGCGGGGAAGAAGATCGGCACGGTGAGCAGCGCGAGCGCCGCGGCCACGCACACGTACGCGTACCGCTGGAGCAGCCGATGGTCGTTGACGAACACGACGGCGGCCGCGAACAGGGCCACGCCGAGCGCCGACCAGACGAGTTGGGTGGGCGCCGCGCGGTCGGCCGGGGTCTCCAGGTCGAGGCGGTAGATGAGGACCAGGCCGAGGCCGTTGAGGAGGACCGCGATCGGCAGGAGGAGCGGATCCGCGTACGGGGCGGAGAACCGGACCGCCAGGTGCGCCAGCAGCGCCAGCAGGCCGAGCCCGGCGCCGTACCCGGCGACGTCCGGCGGGACGGCGCCGCTGCGGGCGAGGCCGACGTCGGCGTACCCGTACACGGAGCACAGGACGGCGCCGACGAGGAGCGAGAGCTCCACCCCCCGCCGCTTGGCGAGACGCACCCGGGGCGGCGGAGGGTCCGGAGTCGCTGCGGTCATGGTCCGCAACGTAGCAAGATATATGGATTATGTCCGTTATGTCGGAGTGTTAGGTGTGGGTGCCCCCGCCGTTGCCGCCGTTGCCGGTGGTGTCGGTGGTGTCGGTGGCGTCGCCCGTGGCGTCCGTCGTGAGGTCCACGTACTCGGGGAGCGTCAGGCGGGCCTCCGCGCCGCCGCCCGGCGCGTTCGCGAACGTCAGCTCCGCGCCGATCACCGCCGCCTGGCCCTTCGCGATCGTCAGCCCCAGGCCGTGCCCCTTGCTGCCGCTCTCCGTGCGGAACCGCTGCGGGCCGTGCTCCAGCAGATACGCCGGATACCCGGACCCGTGGTCCCGTACCGTCACCACCGGCCCCTCCACGGTCAGTTCGACCGGCGGCCGCCCGTGCCGGTGCGCGTTGGCCACCAGGTTGCCGAGCACCCGTTCCAGGCGCCGCCGGTCGGTCTCCACCTGCGCGTCCCGCACGATCCGTACCGCCGTCTCGGTGCCCGACGCCCGCACGACGCGCTCCGCCAGCGGGCCCAGCGCGTACACGTCCAGGTCGACGGCCTCGCTGCGGGTGTCGAGCCGGGAGATCTCCAGCAGGTCCTCCGTCAGCGCCCGCATCGCCCGCACCCTGTCCCGCACCAGCTCCGACGGCCGGCCCGGCGGCAGCAGCTCCGCCGCCGCCGACAGACCCGTCAGCGGAGTGCGCAGCTCGTGCGCCACGTCCGCCGTGAACCGCTGCTCGCTCAGCAGCTTGCCCTGGAGCGACGACGCCATGGTGTCCAGCGCGCCCGACACCGTCGCCACCTCGTCCTGCGGCCGCGAAGGGTCCTTCGTACGGGGGTCGTTGACCCGCGCGTCCAGGTCGCCCGCGCTGATCCGCCGCGCCACCTGCGCCGTCAGGTGCAGCCGCCGCGTCACGCGGGTCACCGCGAACCAGCCGACCAGCAGCGTCGCCCCGATCGCCAGCACCGACGACCCGAGGATCGCCTGGTCCAGGCCGCTGATCGTACGGGCGCTCAGCGAGTAGTCGAGCCGTACGGCGAGAGCGCGCCCGTCGGCCGGTCCCGCCGCCCACATCGTGGGCCGGCCTTCGTAGTCGGCGACCATCGTGCCCCGGCTGCCCCGGGCCGCCAGGTCCCGCAGGGCCGCCGGGAGCCCCTCCGGGTCGACGCCGGCGAACGGCGGCAGCGGGTCGCCCGCCTCGTACGCGCGCGTGACGTCCTCCAGGCGGGCCAGCGCCTTCTCACGGGACGTGTCGACGGTCTGCCGGGTCACCGACACGTGCACCAGCGCGCCCAGCAGCGCCGCGAGGGCGCAGCACATCAGCGTGATGAACAGCGCGGCCTTCCAGGTGAGGGTCGCCGTCCAGGCGGGGCGGTGGCGCGTCACGCCGCGCACGACTCGCGCGCGGCCGGGCTGTCGGGCGCGGCTCACCGGGGGCTCCCCTGGGGTGCGGACTCCGGCTCGGACTCGGCCGCGGGCTCCGGCTCCGGCTCGGACTCGGACTCGGCCGCGGGTTCCGGCTCGGCCGCCGACTCCTGGCGCGCGGACGGCACCGGCGAGGGCTGCGGGGCGCGCGGCTTCACGCGGATGATCTCGTCGCGCGTCGGCAGCATCGTGCGCTGCTGCGCGTCCCACGACCACGCCGTGCGGTACTCGTACCCCGGGATGCCCGCCGAGGCCGCCCGCAGGATCAGGTCACGCCCCGCGAGCTCCACCCTGACGATCTGCTCCACGGTCGACATGATGCGCGTCAGACCGCCGCTCTCCGGCATGTAGCAGCGCACCGCCACCTGCTGCTCGAGCATCCTGATGCCGACGATCAACTCGTCCTTCCCGTCCCCGGTGAGATCCCGGTAGTACGGCCTGAGCACCGGGCACTCCTTCGGCCGGTCGCCGCACCGAGTGATCTGCCGCGCCGTCTCTTCGTACAGTCCGTCAGCGCCGCTGTACGTCTCCGGACTGGCCGCCACCTCCGCCTGGAGGACCTTGACCGGGTCCACCCGGTGCACGTCGCCGCCCGGCACGCGCACGCCCGGCACGCGCTCGGTGTCGCTCTCGCCGTAGTCGAACGGAGGCGCCGTCACGGGCGGCAGGTCGGGCCAGAGCCGGACCGGGCCGACGGCCGTCGGGGTGGCACCCGCGCTCTTCAGCTCCCCCGCGTTCCCGCACGCCGCCAGCGGCAGCGACAGCAGTGCGGAGGCCGCCGCGAGCGGCAGCAGACGGGCCGCGTGCGCGGCGGTGCGGCGGCGGTGCGGGGTCACGGTGCTCCTGGTGCTCCGGTCAGCTCGTTCACGTCACCCTAAGGTGCGGTACGGCGCTGGGCGTGGCGCCCACGGTAGGCGGCGGGCGTTGCGGCAGCCCCTCGGTCGTGTAACGGCCGGCCATCGCCTGCCACGCTGTGCCGTGCTGTGCCGCGCCGCGCCGTGCCGTCGTGCCGCGCCGCGCCGTCGTGCCGCGCCGCGCCGTGCCGTCGTGTCGCCCCGTGCCGTCACCGCAGGTGGTGCGTGGTCCCCCGGGTCCCGTTGCCCGGCGCGGGTGCCGTCAGCCGCTCCGCCTCCGCCGCGGAAACCTTCCGCTCGGCGCCGCAGAACGCGCACTGCGTGATGTACGAGGTCGCCACCGGGAACAGCGGCACGAAGAACAGCGTGAACTTGGTGACCCGCTTCCGCACGGCGTGCGCCGCCGGGTTGCCGCAGTGGCCGCAGACCAGGGTCACCATCGCGAGCGGGAAGAGGTACCCCTTGGTACCGAAGATGATCACTGGTCCGTCCCTCCGTCCGCGCCGCCCGGCGCCGCCCCCGCCGCCGCGCCCGGACCGTGCAGGGCCCGGCGGCACAGGGCGAGCAGCCGCTCGTCGTCGTGGATGTCGTGGTCGCCGGACGCCCCGGCCGACACATTGTGCCGCCGCGTACGGGCCGACTCGGCGCGCAGGAGCGGCGCGACCTCGGCCGCCCCCGCGCGGCCGCCGCCGTCCGCCGTGCCGAACGGGCCGAACTCGGACCAGCACGCGGCGATCTCCACGCGCGCGTGCCGGTTCTCGCGCCACGCCGCCGTCAGGACCGGGAGCGCCTCGCCCAGGCCGCCGGTCACGCGGCACAGGGCCACCGCGGCGTCCACGCGCAGCCACAGGTCGCGGGCGGTCAGGCAGGAGCGCAGCTCCGGGGCCGCGGCGGCCGCCGACGCGCCGAACGCGCCCAGCGCGCAGGCAGCCGAGCGGCGCCCCGCAGCGTCCGGGCCGAGCAGCAGCGTCCGCAGCCTCGGGAGCACGGCCGCCGTGTCGCCCTCGACCGCCCACAGCGCCCGCGCCGCGGCCGTGGCCGTACCCGGCGACGCGTCGTCCAGCAGGGCCAGCACGTCCGGCACC
>NZ_JABWDV010000126.1 GCF_013362995.1 Streptomyces sp. TRM64462
ACCAGGACGGGGCCCGCCGGTCGCGTGGCGTCGGCCACCGCGCCGACGACGGCCAGCGCGGCCAGGTAGGCGCCGACGGTACCGAGCCGCAGCCCGCGCCGTGCCGCCACCGCGAAGCCGTGCGCCAGCCGGGGCGGAGCCGCCCACGGCGCGGCGGCCCCCAGGGCGAGGACCAGCAGCACCAGGGCGGTGCCGAACCAGAACAGCGCGTAGAACAGCAGGGCGCCGGCACCCAGCAGCAGCGCCGACGCGAGGAACGCCCCCGGTAGTACGAGGGCGTAGTAGCGGGCCGCGTACCGCAGGGCCTGCCCGCGCGGGCCGCCCAGCACGAAGGCCAGCACGGTGACGCGCACGGCGAGACACGCGGCGAGCCCGGCGACGAACTGCGGATAACCGGACGTGAACCGCATGAGCAGCCGCAGATCGGCGATCAGGTCCAGCGGCGGCAGCGCCACGAGGTGCACCAGCCCGGGCCACCGCGGCAGGACGCCGGCCGCGGCGAGTACCGTGACGGCTCCGGCGAGCACGAGGAGCGCCACGGGCCGTACGGCCGTGCCACGCACCGTTCCTCGCCGGTGTTTCCGTCCGGGTGTGCTCCGCCCGCGCACGCTCAGTCCGACCCCGCCAGGCGCTCCCACCGCACCCGGTAGCGGTCCCCGTGCTCGGCGAGGAAGGAGTCCAGCCGGGACAGCGCGAGCGGTCCGGGCATCGGACAGCGGGTGGGGAGGTCGCGGAGCGCCCGCTGGTACCGGGCGTAGTGGGAGAAGTCGAGCGGGAACCTGTCCGGCTGCGCACCGAGCCAGCCGCCCCCGGCGCGGCTACGGGCGAACAGGGACTCCCACCGCTCCGCCGGCACCAGGCCGACCGACTCGACGCCGTGGTTGAACAGGGTGAGCCGGATGTCGTCGAAGGGCTCCGCCCGGTCCAGGTACGCGTTCACCGCCTGGAACGCGGGCTCGGTGTTGAACTCCGTCCAGAAGGGAACCGACCCGGTGCGCAGGGCCCACCACGGCTCCATCACGATGAACGACTCGACGAGCAGCCGGTTCGCGGGGATGCCGCGCTGCCCGTACCACCACCGGTACAGGTCGGCCACCAGCGGGCTGAGGGCCTGCGGTTCGGGGAAGGCGACCCGTACCACGCGGTGACCGCACTCCCGGGCCACCCGCAGGATGTCGTCGAGGAGGGCGGGTTCGAAGCCCCACTCGGCCTCGGGGCTGCGGCCGTCGGGCTCCGGCGCCTCCCACCGCTCGCGCGGGGAGCCGTACCGCCGCAGGTAGGCGGCGACGCGCGGGCCGCCCTCGCGGTACTCCTCCTCGGTCGCCCCGCCGACCGCGCCGTGCTGGAACAGGTGGCGGTCGGCGATCTGGCGCGTGGGCCAGGTCTGCCCGCAGTCGATCACGAAGACGGTGCCGCCAGGCGACAGCCGCTCCCTCAGGAACCGCTCGTACGCCGCTCCCAGCAGCAGCCGCTTGACGCGGAAGTACGTCATCGTCCGGATCATCAGCCGGTCCTGCACCGCGTCGTGCATGTGGTGCAACTGGATGTCCGGGTTGCGGTCGAGCACCCTGCGGGCCGGCCCCAGCGCGGCGCCCAGTGCTTCGACGGGGTCGTCCGGGTCCACCCGCTGCCGGACCGGCACGAGGAACGTCTGGGGGAGCCACGGGATGCCCAGCGCCGCGCACAGGTGGACCGCCGCGCCGTTCGACGAGCCGACGGCGACGCCCGGGAAGCGCCTCTCGGGATACTGCGCGGCCGCCCACGCGGCCAGCTCCCCGGCGTCGAACCGGTCGAGGCGGCGCGGCGGCACGGTCTCCACCCAGCCGCTCATGATGTACACGAGCTCGCGGGCCCTGCGCGGCAGGGAGTTCACCAGCCGGGCCGGGGGCTGGAGGAGGGGGTTGAAGCCGAGGGCGGGGAAGTCGCGGCCCGACAGGTACCGGGCGGTGGCGCGCACCATCGCCGCCGCGGAGTCGAAGCCTGCGAGGTAGCGGGGTGCGCGCACGGGTCAGGACCTCCGTTCGGTGCCGAGATGCTCCGTCAGGAACGGCAGCGCCACGTCCACGAGCGCGTCCGGCGACTCGTGGACCATCGCGTGGAGCCCGCCGTCCACTTCCACCAGCCGCCCACCGGCGAGGCCGGCCACCCGGGCCGCCCACTGCGGCGAGACGAACGGGTCGGCCGTCCCCCGCACGACCAGCGTGGGCACCGTGACGTGGGGCAGCCGTTCCTCGATGGCGTCGGCGAGCGCGTGGCGGAGCAATCGCACCGGGCGCCGCGGACCGGCGCGCAGATAGTCGCGGGCCAGGATGCGGCGCAGTCGCCAGGACTGGGTGCTTGCCTCGCTCAGCCACGGACGCAGCAGCCGGGCCGTCGACCGCATCGCGGGATCCACCGTCGGCGAGGTGAGCACCAGGGCGCGGACCGCCCCGGGATGCCGGGCCGCCAGGGCGGCGGCGATCTGACAGCCGAAGGAGTTGGCGAGCAGCGCTCCTCCCTCCGCCCCGGCCGCCCGCAGCCACGCCCGCAGGCAGTCGGCCAGCTCGGTGACGGACAGCACTCGCCCCGGGCGGCGGCTGCGCCCGAAACCGGGGAGATCGGGCGCGTACACCCGGAAGGTGCCCGCCAGCCGCTCGGCCGTCGGCACGGCGTACGCACCGGACACCACGAAACCGGGAACCAGCACGACGGGCGGCGCCGTCCGCGAGCGGCACCACACACGGGCGACGATCGTCCACCCGGGGCCCGTGAGCCGCACGTGGCGCGGTGGCATACTCGTGGTTTCCGGCATATCAGCGACATTACGGGAAGTTTCGGGGTGGCGGAGGAAGCGGCCGTGAGCGTGTCCGGCCACCCTGCGCCGGGGCGAGCCGGCGCGGGCGGATCAGGCGCGTCAGGTCGCGGTAGACCCGCACCCGGCGCCGTACCGTGAGCGCCGGGAGGTCGCCGAACGCCACCCTGCGGTACCAGTGGCCGGGGCCCACGGCCCGGAGGTCGAGGATGCGCCGGGCCACCTGGTCGCTGAACGGCAGCCAGTCACCGACCTGGATCTCGAACGGCATCACCTCGACGGCCAGCGTGCCCAGCGGCGGCCGCGGCACACCGGGGGCGAGGGTGACCGGCTGCCGCGGTCTCCGGCCGCCCGACGGCATCGGCGAAACGGTCCACCGTCGCCGTACGGAAAAACGATTCGCCAGTGCGGCGAGCGAAGGTGGCGCGTACGCGCCGCGGTGCGGACCGGTGTTCGGGTCGGTCAAGGAGTTCCTCTCCGTAGGGCAGGGGGACCGGCGAGGGCGGGCGGCTGCCCCGCCCGATGGGACAGCCGCCGCTCTCGCGCCGCCGGAGGGCGAGGCGGCGCGGGACACCCGCCGTCACAGCCGTGGGGGATTGATTACGGCTGTGGGCGTTGCAAGGCGCTCTCTCGTCCCTCCGGCGGCTCTCCCAGCTTCACCGTGCGGCCGGGCGCTGTCATCGGTATCCCGGAGAGATGGGTATGCGGATACGGGCCGGAGGCGGCGCATCCGTATACGTACGCGCACATGAACGGCCGTCGTCAGTCGGGCATCGGTGGGATGTCCCTGCGGGACGTGATGCCGAGCTTCGCGAGGATGTGCACGACGTGGGCGTCGGCCGTCCGCTTGGAGATCACCAGCCGTTCCGCGATCTCCCGGTTGCACAGCCCCCGCGCCACCAGCGCGGCCACCTCACGCTCCCGCGGCGTCAGCGCCCGCACGCCCGCCGCCTCCGCCGGTGCGCGCCGCGCGCCCGGCACGGACACGGCCACGGACGACGCCGGGGCGGGCGGGACGTCCGCGTCCCCCTGGGCGTCCGCATCCTTGTGGGCGTCCGCGTCCTCGTGGACGTCCGGGCCCTCCGGGGCGTCCGCGTCCTCCCGTACCGCCGCCAGCACCTCCGACCCCGACATCCGCGCACCCGCCTGCCAGCACCGCTCGAACCGCTCGCGCCCGAGTGCCTCCCGCACCGTCCGCTGCACGGACTCCTGCTGCTCCAGGAGCGACGGCAGCATGGCGACCGGGTCACCGCCGAAGCGGCGGGCGTTCTCGGCGTACCCGAGCAGGCGCGCCGCCCTGGCGTAACGTTCATGCAGCGCGGAGTGCCAGGCCAGGACGAGGCAGGCCAGCGCGGCCACCAGCACCTCGCCGACCTCGCTCGCGGCCTCCAGACCGCGCCGCAGCGGATCCGTGCTCGCCTCGTGCTCGCCCGCGAGCCAACGGATCACGCCCTGGACGACCAGCGTGGACCCGTACAACTGCCGGTCGCCCGTCCCCTGGAGGAACGCGAGGCCCGTCCCGCACAGACCGAGCGCCCCGGCCGTGTCGCCCAGCACCGCCCGCAGCAGCGCGCCCTCGCAGTGCACGACCGCGATGCCGAGCCCGTCGTCGGCGGCGATGATGCGGCGCCGCGCGTCCTCCAGCTCCGCCATGCCGTTCTCGACGTCGCCGCTCAGCGCCGTCATGGCCCCGAGGTACGCGTCGGTGAACCGGGCCACACGCTCGTCGCCCGTACGCGCGGCCGTCTCACGCGCCTGCGTGAACCGGTCCACGGCCCTCTCCAGGTCCGCCGTCCACACGGCGAACACGCCCGTCATGAACAGCCCCCACGCCCGCTCCGAGCAGTCCGCGCGAACCAGGGACAGCCCCTTGTCGATCCAGAACCGGCCCTCGGACAGGGTTCCTGCGGCACGCCAGTACGCCGCGAGCTGCGCGGCGAGCCGCAGCCCGTGCACCGCGCGCTCCTCGGAGGCGAACGCGTGCCGCAGCGCCGCCCGTACGTCGGCGATCCGGTCGCGCAGGGCCCGGTGCAGCGTGACCTGGGCCGGCGTCAGGAACTCGTCCCAGAACCGCCGCCCCAGCTCCCGGTGGAACTCCAGGTGCCGGTCGCGCACGGCGGCCGCGCCGCCGCCGTCTGCCTGCTCCAGCCGGGCCGCCCCGTACTCGCGGATCGTGTCCAGCAGGCGATAGCGGGTGCCGGTGTCGCCCAGGCGCTGGAGCACCGACTTGTCGACGAGGCCGATCAGCGTCTCCAGCACCTCGTCGCGCGCCAGGTCGCCGCCCCCGCACACCGCCTCGGCCGCGGACACGTCGAAGGGACCGGCGAACACCGACAGCCGCGCCCACAGCAGCCGTTCGCGCGGCGTGCACAGCTCGTACGACCAGCCGATCGCCGTACGGAGCGTCTGGTGCCGCGTGTGCGCGGACCGCCGGCCGCCGGTGAGGACCTCGAACCGCTGGTCGAGCCGCGCCACCAGCTCCGCGAGCGGCACCGCCCGCAGCCGCACCGCCGCCAGCTCCAGGGCCAGCGGAATCCCGTCGAGGCGTTCGACGAGCGCGGTGACGCGGGCCCGGTCACCGTCGTCCGAGACGGCGAAGCCGGGCACGACGGCCGCCGCGCGCTGCGCGAACAGCTCCGACGCGTCGGACGGCCCCAGCGGCCTGACCGGTACGCAGCGCTCACCGGGCACGTCGAGCGGCTGCCGGCTCGTGGCCAGGACGCTCACGCCCTCGGCCTCGCGCAGCAGAAGGTCGCAGAGGACCCCGCAGGCGTCCACGAGGTGCTCGCACGTGTCGAGGACGATCAGCAGCCGGCGCTCCCGCAGATGCGCGACGACGGCGTCGATCGGGGCCATGCCCGACTGCTCGGGCAGTTCCAGGACCGTGGCGAGCGTGGAGGGCAGCAGCTCCGCGTGGCGCAGCGCCGACAGCTCCACGAGCCACACGCCGTCCGGGAACCGCTCCTTCAGCAGGGCGGCGCCCCGCAGCGCCGTGCGGCTCTTGCCGACGCCGCCGGGACCCACCAGCGTGACCAGCCGGTTCCCGGCTAACTCCCGTCTGATGAGGTCGAGTTCGTCGGCGCGTCCGACGAAGCTCGTGCGCTCGACGGGGAGATCCCCGCCGCGCTGCTGTCCGAATCCGAAACCCATGCCACCCCCGTAGCACTTGACGTACGCCGCATGGCTGAAACGCGGCGCGCCACAGCGTATGCAGCGCCCTGTGGGGGTCGACGGACCGCGCCGTCAATCCACTCGATCGGGCCATTGTGCTGCGCCCACATACGGACGGCGGGGGCGGCGACCGCGCCGGGCCGGCCGGCCACCGGGGTGGCCGAGAA
>NZ_JABWDV010000127.1 GCF_013362995.1 Streptomyces sp. TRM64462
CGGTGGCCGGCGCACGTACCCCGCCCCGGCGTCCGCCTCAGCGGCGTGGGCCCACCGTGTGCCGGCCGTCGCGGACGACGATGGCCAGGGCCGGGCACTGGTCGGCCGCGTCCAGGGCCCGCTCGTCGGCGGCGATCTCCTTCCGTACCGGCTCGGCGCTCGCGCCCTCCGGACGGAACAGATCGGGGGCGAGGCCCGCGCACATGCCGGAGCCCAGGCACTGCCCCTGGTCGATCTCCACGCTCCAGGTCACGCGGCCCCTCACCACCCCACCGGCATCTCGCGCGGGCCGCGCACCAGCATCTGGTTCTTCCAGACCACGTCGCCCGCCAGATGGAGCCCGGGGAAGCGGGTGATCAGCGCCTGCACCGCCTCCTGGAGCTCCAGGCGGGCCAGCGGCGCGCCCAGGCAGTGGTGGACGCCGTGGCCGAAGCCGAGGTGCTGCACACCGGTGCGGGTGATGTCGAGCCTGCCCGGCGCGTCGAACTTCAGCGCGTCGCGGTTGGCCGCGCCCACCGCCACCAGCACCGGCTCGCCCGCACGGACCAGGGTGCCGCCCACCTCGATGTCCTCCGTGGCGTAGCGCGGGAACGCGGCGGCGCTGCCGAGCGGCACGAACCGCAGCAGCTCCTCGACCGCGCCCGCCGTGAGGTCCGGGCGCTCGCGCAGCAGCTTGAGCTGGTCGGGGTGTTCGAGGAGGGCGTACAGGAAGTTGGGGATCTGGCTGGCGGTGGTCTCGTGCCCGGCGACGAGGATGCCGACGCACAGGTCGACGAGTTCGAGCTCGGTCAGCCGGTCGCCGGTGTCGCGAGCCTCGATCAGCGCCGTCATCAGGTCGGCACGCGGGTGCGCGCGGTGGTCCTCGATCAACCCGGCCATGTAGGCGCGCAGTTCGTCGCGGTGGCGCAGGAACTCCTCGGCGGTGAGCGAGCTCGTCGACAGGGCGGCGTCGCTCCACACGCGGAACCTGGGCCGGTCCTCCTCCGGTACGCCGAGCATGCGGCAGATGACGGCGACCGGAATGGGCAGGGCGTAGCGGTCGACGAGGTCGACGGGCGGCCCGGCGGCCTCCATCTCGTCCAGGAAGCCGTGCGCCAGCTCCCGTACCTGGGGTCTCATCTTCTCCACGCGGTGGACCGTGAAGGCCTTCGCCACGAGGGTGCGCAGCCGGGTGTGCTCGGGCGGGTCCATGCTGAGGATGCCGCTGTCCTGGCGGCCCTCGGACTGCCGCGGCTCGTCGTGCCGCAGCGCCTCCGCCCGGCTGAAGCGCCGGTCGCCGAGTACGAGACGGGCGTCGGCGTACCGGGTCGCGAGCCAGGCCGGCTCGCCGTAGGCCATGCGGACGCGTAACAGTCCGGGACGGTCGAGCGCTTCAGCGTACGCCTCGGCCAGGTCCAGCCCCTCCGGTTCGTTGAACGGGTAGGCGAGCGGTGTCGGTGTCTGCTCTTCGGTGGTCGTCATCGCGGGTGACCTTCCCCTGGGGTAAGCAGCCGCTCACGAACCTAGGTGGGCCGCGAGGGACGGTCAACCGTGCGTAACGTGGCGGTGCCGCACCGCACGCGCACCGCACTGTCTGTATAAGAATGCTAAGCATCGTATACACTTCCATGGTCCCGTACGCCCGACCCAGGAGCGCCCATGGCCACCGACCTGACCGGCCGCCCCTTCCTCAAGGAGCTGGACTTCACCGCCGAGGAGTTCCGCGGCCTCGTCGACCTGGCCGCCGAGCTCAAGGCGGCCAAGAAGGCGGGGGCCGAGGTCCAGCGGCTCCGGGGCAGGAACATCGCCCTGATCTTCGAGAAGACCTCCACGCGCACCCGCTGTGCCTTCGAGGTCGCCGCGGCCGACCAGGGCGCCTCCACCACCTATCTCGACCCTTCCGGCTCCCAGCTCGGCCACAAGGAGTCCGTCAGGGACACCGCCCGCGTCCTCGGCCGGATGTTCGACGCCATCGAGTTCCGGGGCAGCAGCCAGGACGCCGTCGAGGAGCTGGCCGCCCACGCCGGCGTCCCCGTCTACAACGGCCTCACCGACGACTGGCACCCCACGCAGATGCTCGCCGACGTGCTCACCGTCACCGAGCACACCGACAAACCGCTCGGCCAGGTCGCCTTCGCCTACCTCGGTGACGCCCGCTACAACATGGGCAACTCCTACCTGGTCACCGGCGCCCTCCTCGGTATGGACATCCGGATCGTCGCCCCCAAGGCCTACTGGCCGGCCGACAGCGTCGTCGCGCAGGCCCACGCGGCCGCCGAGGCGAGCGGCGCGCGCATCACGCTCACCGAAGACGTGGCGGAGGGTGTCCTGGGCGCCGACTTCGTCGCCACGGACGTGTGGGTCTCCATGGGTGAGCCCAAGGAGGTGTGGGGCGAGCGCATCGCCGCCCTCGCCCCGTACGCCGTCACCATGGACGTCCTGCGCGCCGCCGGAAACCCGCAGGTCAAGTTTCTGCACTGCCTGCCGGCCTTCCACGACCTCGGCACCGCCGTCGGCCGCGAGGTCCACGAGAAGTACGGCCTGGCCGAGCTGGAGGTCAGCGACGAGGTCTTCGAGTCCGCGCACTCCGTGGTCTTCGACCAGGCCGAGAACCGGCTCCACACCATCAAGGCCGTCATGGTGGCAACCCTGGCGGAGTAACCCCGTATCGCGCTCCGGTGACGACAGTCATGGAACGGTGATAGCTTCGGAGCAGGCAAGCGAGCAGCCACGCAAGCAGGCAGGGAAGCAAGGCACCAGCGTCGACGACGACGTCACAGGAGGCCGCACCGCATGAGCCCGTTCACCGGTTCCGCGCCCCGTACCGAGGCCGAGGCCTGGCAGCATCTGCGACTGACGGTGGACGACGGCGTCGCCACCGTCACGCTCGCCCGGCCCGCCCGGCTCAACGCCCTCACCTTCGGCGCCTACGCCGACCTCCGCGACCTCCTCGCCCAGCTGTCCCGGGAGCGCTCCGTACGCGCCCTCGTCCTCGCAGGCGAGGGCCGCGGCTTCTGCTCCGGAGGCGACGTCGACGACATCATCGGCGCCACCCTCGCCATGGACACCGCGCGACTCCTCGACTTCAACCGGATGACCGGCCAGGTCGTGCGCGCCGTCCGCGAATGCCCGTTCCCGGTGATCGCCGCCGTCCACGGTGTCGCCGCCGGGGCCGGGGCCGTGCTCGCGCTCGCCGCGGACTTCCGGATCGCCGACCCGTCCGCCCGCTTCGCGTTCCTCTTCACGAAGGTCGGCCTGTCCGGCGGCGACATGGGCGCCGCCTACCTCCTGCCCCGCGTCGTCGGCCTAGGACACGCGACCCGGCTCCTCATACTCGGAGAGCCCGTCCGGGCCACCGAGGCCGAACGCATCGGACTCGTCAGCGAACTCACCGACGAGGGCCACGCCGACACCCGCGCCGCCGAGCTCGCCCGGCAGCTCGCGGACGGGCCCGCCCTCGCGTACGCGCAGACCAAGGCGCTCCTCACCGCCGAGCTCGACATGCCGCTCGCGGCGTCCGTCGAACTCGACGCCAGCACGCAGGCGCTCCTCATGAACGGTGAGGACTACGCCGAGTTCCACGCCGCCTTCACCGAGAAGCGGCCCCCCAAGTGGCGGGGGCGGTGACCATGCGCGTCGCCGTCATCGGGGGCGGCCCCGGCGGGCTCTACGCCGCCGCCCTCCTCAAGCGCCTCGACCCGGCCCGCGACGTCACCGTCTGGGAACGCAACGCGCCCGACGACACCTTCGGCTTCGGCGTCGTCCTGTCCGACGAGACCCTCGGCGGCATCGAGCACGCCGACCCGGCCGTGTACGAGGCCCTCCAGCGGGAGTTCGTCCGCTGGGACGACATCGACATCGTCCACCGCGGCCGTCTCCTCACCTCCGGCGGCCACGGCTTCGCCGCGCTCGGCCGCCGCCGGCTCCTGGAGATCCTGCACGCCCGCTGCACCGAGATCGGCGTACGGCTCCGCTTCCGCACCGAGGCCCCGCCCGCCGCCGAACTCGCCACGGCGTACGACCTGGTCATCGCCGCCGACGGCATCCACAGCCGCACCCGCGAGGCCCACGCCGACGTCTTCCGGCCGCACCTCACGCCCCACCGGTGCCGCTACATCTGGCTCGCCGCGGACTTCGCGTTCGACGCGTTCCGCTTCGAGATCGCCGAGACCGAACACGGTGTGATGCAGCTCCACGGCTACCCCTACGCGGCCGACTCCTCGACAGTCATCATCGAGATGCGCGAAGAGGTATGGCGGGCAGCCGGGTTCGACGAACTCGACACCGGCGAGTCCGTCGCCCGCTGCGCCAAGATCTTCTCGGAGGCGCTGCGCGGCCGCCCCCTGCGGGCCGGCCACTCCACCTGGACGACCTTCCGCACGGTCGTCAACGAGCGCTGGTCGCACGACGGCCGGATCGTCCTCCTCGGCGACGCCGCGCACACCGCGCACTTCTCCATCGGCTCCGGCACCAAGCTCGCCGTCGAGGACGCCCTCGCGCTGGCCGCCTGCGTCGAGGAGCAGCCGACACTCGGCCGGGCCCTCACCGCGTACGAGGAGGAGCGCCGCCCGGTCGTCGCGTCCACGCAGCGGGCCGCGGCGGCGAGCCTCCGCTGGTTCGAGGAGCTCGCCGGCTACGTGGACCAGCCGCCGCGCCAGTTCGCGTTCAACCTCCTCACGCGCAGCCGCCGCGTCACCCACGACAACCTGCGCCTGCGCGACCCCGCCTTCACGGACGCCGTCGAGCGCGACTTCGGCTGCCCGCCCGGCACCCCGCCCATGTTCACGCCGTTCCGGCTGCGCGGACTGACCCTCCGCAACCGGGTCGTCGTCTCACCCATGGACCTGTACATGGCGGAGGACGGCATCCCCGGCGACTTCCACCTCGTCCACCTGGGCGCCCGCGCACTCGGCGGCGCGGGACTCGTCATGACCGAGATGGTCTGCGTCAGCCCCGAGGGCCGCATCACACCCGGCTGCACGGGCCTGTACACGGACGAACAGGCGGCGGCCTGGCGGCGCGTCACCGACTTCACGCACACCCGGTCACCGGGCACGGCGATCGGCGTCCAGCTCGGCCACTCCGGCCGCAAGGGCTCGACCAAGCTGATGTGGGAGGGCATCGACCAGCCCCTCGACCAGGGCAACTGGCCCCTGGTCGCCGCGTCCCCGCTGCCGTACCGCCCGGGCGTGAACCAGACGCCGCACGCCCTGGACAGCGCCGGCATGCGGCGGATCCGCGAGCAGTTCGTGTCCGCGGCCCGCCGCGCCGCGGCGGCGGGCTTCGACCTCCTGGAACTCCACTGCGCCCACGGCTACCTGCTGTCCGGCTTCCTTTCGCCGCTGGCCAACCACCGCACCGACGCGTACGGCGGCCCCTTGGAGAACCGCCTCCGCTACCCGCTGGAGGTCTTCGACGCGGTACGGGAGGCGTGGCCCGGCGACCGGCCCATGACCGTCCGCGTCTCCGCCACCGACTGGGCGCCCGGCGGTACCACCGCCGACGACGCCGTCGAGATCGCCCGCGCCTTCGCCGCGCACGGCGCCGACGCGATCGACGTGTCCACCGGGCAGGTCGTGCCCGACGAGCGCCCCGAGTACGGCCGCTCGTACCAGACGCCGTACGCCGACCGCATCCGCAACGCCCTCGGGGTCCCCGTCATCGCGGTGGGCGCGATCTCGTCCTGGGACGACGTCAACAGCCTCGTCCTCGCCGGCCGCGCCGACCTGTGCGCCCTCGCCCGCCCCCACCTGTACGACCCGCACTGGACGCTGCACGCCGCCGCGGACCAGTCCTACACGGGCCCCGCCGCCCCCTGGCCCGCCCCGTACCGCGCGGGCAGCCGTAAACCCCCCACAGGCCGTACGGACGCCCCGAAACCCCGGCTGACCCTCACGCGCCCGTGACGAATCCGGCGCCCAGGTCGCGGAGGCGGGTGTGGAGCTCCGCGAAGACCTCCGCGGCCCGGGCGCCCGGCCAGCCCGCCGGGAGCAGTTCCTCCGGCAGGCCGGGGTCGGCGTAGGGGAGGCGGCGCCAGGAGTCGAGGGCCAGGAGGTAGTCGCGGTACGCGTCCTCAGGGGAGCCCGTCGTCCTCTGCCAGTGGCGCAGCACCGGCTCGTGGCGGTCCAGGAACTCCTCGTGCTGCTTGGCGATCGCCGCCAGGTCCCAC
Organism: Streptomyces sp. TRM64462; assembly: GCF_013362995.1. Classification (GTDB taxonomy): domain Bacteria; phylum Actinomycetota; class Actinomycetes; order Streptomycetales; family Streptomycetaceae; genus Streptomyces. The sequence goes on from NZ_JABWDV010000127.1 coordinate 6,149, forward strand.
CAGCGGCCCACCGCCTCGGCCGTCGGGGTGAACCCCAGGTGCTCGCCGCGGAAGAAGTCGACGTACGGGTCGAGGTGCAGCCGCTGGAGGGTGTGGCGGGTCTCCTCGTACAGGGCCGCCGGGGCGATCCACACGCCCGGTGCCGCCGCCCCGAAGCCCAGCCGGGACAGGCGGGAGCGCAGCAGGTGGCGCTTGTGGCGTTCCTGCTCCGGGACGGAGAAGACGGCCAGGACCCAGCCGTCTGCGAGCTTCGGCTCCTCGCGCGCGTAGATGCGCCGGTCGCCGTCGTCCAGGAGCTGCCGGGCGTCCTCCGAAAGGGCGTACCCGGCCGCCCCGTCCGCCGTGCGCCGCGGCACCAGCAGCCCGCGCCGTTTCAGCCGGGACACCGACGACCGTACGGACGGCGCGTCGACGCCCAGCGCCCCCAGGAGCCGGATCAGCTCGGCCACCGGCATGGGGGCGTCGTCGGGCGTCCTCCCGTACGCGCCGTACAGGGAGACGATCAGGGAACGCGGAGTGTGCTGCTCGGCCACGCGATCACTTTAGGCACGCAGCTTGAACCGCTGCAGCTTCCCCGTCGCCGTACGCGGCAGTGCGTCGAGGAACACGATCTCGCGCGGGCACTTGTACGGCACCAGCCGGGACCGTACGAAAGCGCGCAGCGCGTCCGCCGTCGTCCCGTCGCGCGGCAGCCCGTCGCGCAGCACGGTGTACGCCACGACGACCTGCCCGCGCCGCTCGTCCGGGCGGCCCACGACCGCCGCCTCCAGCACGTCCGGGTGGGCCAGCAGCGCCTCCTCGACCTGCGGGCCCGCGATGTTGTAACCGGCCGAGATGATCATGTCGTCGGCGCGGGCGACGTACCGCAGATAGCCGTCGGGCTCGCGGACGTACGTGTCGCCCGTGAGGTTCCAGCCGTCGCGGACGTACTCGCGCTGCCGCTCGTCGGCCAGATAGCGGCAGCCGACCGGGCCGCGCACCGCGAGCAGCCCCTCCTCGCCGTCCGGGACAGGGCGGCCCGCCGCGTCCACCACGCGCGCCTGCCACCCGGGCACGGGCACCCCGGTCGTGCCGGGCCTGGCGGCGTCCCCGGCGGCCGAGACGAAGATGTGCAGCAGCTCGGTCGCGCCGATGCCGTTGATGAGCCTCAGCCCGGTCCGCTCCCGCCAGGCGTGCCAGGTCGCCTCCGGCAGGTTCTCGCCGGCCGACACGCACAGCCGCAGCGAGGAGATGTCGTACGCGCGCGTGGCGAGCTCGTCCAGCATCACGCGGTACGCCGTGGGCGCCGTGAACAGCACCGACACACGGTGCTCGGCGATCGCCGGCAGGAGCTGCTTCGGCCCCGACTGCTCCAGGAGCAGCGCGGACGCGCCCGCCCGCAACGGGAAGATCACCAGTCCGCCGAGCCCGAACGTGAACCCGAGGGGCGGCGACCCGGCGAACAGGTCCTCCGGTTCCGGCTTCAGCACGCGCGCCGAGAACGTGTCCGCGACGGCCAGCACATCGCGGTGGAAGTGCATGCACCCCTTGGGCCGTCCGGTCGTCCCCGACGTGAAGGCGATCAGCGCGACGTCGTCGGCGGCCGTGTCCACCGCCTCGTACGGCTCCGCGGATGCGCGCGCGGCCAGCCGCAGCAGGTCGTCGGGCGCGTCACCGCCGTACGCCGTGATCCGCAGCCCCGGCACCTCGGCCTTCACCAGGTCGTCGACCGACCGGATGTCGCAGAGGGCGTGGCTGACGGCCGCCATCTCGCACATCACGGCCAGCTCCCGCGGCCGCTGCTGCGCCAGCACGGTCACGGCCACGGCGCCCGCCTTCATGACGGCCAGCCAGCAGGCGGCCAGCCACGGCGTGGTGGGGCCGCGCAGCAGGACCCGGTTGCCGGGCACGACGCCAAGCGAGGAGGTCAGGGTGTGGGCGATCCGGTCGACCCGGTCGCGCAGTTCGCCGTACGTCCACACCCCGCCCGCGCCGTCCCGGAACGCGGGCCGGGCGCCGCCGAACCGCTCGACCGTGCGGTCCAGCAGCTCCGCGCCGCAGTTGACCCGTTCGGGGTACCGCAGCTCGGGCAGGTCGAAGACGATGTCCGGCCACTGCTCGCGGGGCGGCAGACGGTCGCGGGAAAAGCTGTCCAGATGCGCCGAAGGCGTCAGATCCATGAGTGCGCCCCCTTGTCAGTGGTGGGCTCGCTCCACGAGCGTATCGTGAAGGTGACGACAGTCAACGGTCCGCGATAGATGGGGGCTCGATGCCGGTATTCTCTCTCGAACCGTCACAAACCGCCTGGTGTGCGGAGCTCCGCGCGCTCGCCGCGGAACGCCTGCGCCCGCTCGCGGAGAAGGCGGAACCCGGCCGAGTGAACCGCCCGCTGGTCGCGGCGCTCGGCGAACTCGGCCTGATCAGCCGCCTGTTCACGGCGGGCGCCCTCGACCTGTGCCTGATGCGGGAGTCCCTCGCGTACGCCTGTACGGAGGCGGAGACGGCCCTGGCCCTCCAGGGCCTCGGAGCTCACCCGGTCGCCGCGTTCGGCACACCGGACCAGCGGGAGCGGGTGCTGCCGGGCGTGACGGCGGGGCGGACCGTCGCGGCCTTCGCGCTCAGTGAGCCGGACGCGGGCTCGGACGCCGCGGCGCTGTCGCTGCGCGCCGACCCGGACGGCGAGGGCCGCTGGCGCCTCACGGGCGAGAAACGCTGGATCTCCAACGCCCCGGAGGCCGACGTCTGCACCGTCTTCGCCCGTACGGCCGAGGGGGCCGGCGCCCGCGGCGTCACGGCGTTCCTCGTCCCCGCCGACCGCCCGGGCCTGACGGGCGAGCCGCTGGAGATGCTGTCACCCCACCCCATCGGCGCCCTGACCTTCGACGGCGTCCCGGTCGACCGTGCCGACGTGCTGGGCGAGGTCGACGCGGGCTTCCGCGTGGCCATGCACACCCTGAACCTCTTCCGCCCCAGCGTCGGCGCGTTCGCCGTCGGCATGGCCCAGGCGGCGCTGGACGCGAGCCTCGCCCACACCGCGACCCGTCAGGCCTTCGGGGGCCCACTGAAGGACCTCCAGACGGTCGCCCACCAGGTCGCCGAGATGGCCACCCGCACGGAGGCCGCCCGCCTTCTCGTGTACGCGGCCGCCGAGGCCCACGACACGGGAGCCTCCGACGTACGCGCCCGCGCGGCGATGGCGAAGCTCCTGGCCACGGAGACCGCCCAGTACGTCGTCGACGCCGCGGTCCAGCTCCACGGCGCCCGCGGCCTGCAACGCGGCCACCTGCTGGAACACCTCTACCGCGAGGTCCGCGCGCCCCGCGTCTACGAAGGCGCGACGGAAGTACAGCGCACGATCATCGCGAAGGAGCTGTACGCGCAGGAGCGGTACACGCAGGAGCTGCAGGCCACCCGCCAGGAGGAGCCCACGCCATGACCCCGCACCGCGTCAACCCGCCCGAACTGTCCCCGCCGACCGGCTTCTCGCACGCCGTCACCGCCACCGGGAGCCGCCTGGTCTTCCTGGCGGGCCAGACCGCCCTGGACGGGGACGGCAAGGTCACCGGGGACACCCTCCCGGACCAGTTCGAGAAGGCCCTGACCAACCTCCTGGCCGCCCTCGCCGCCGCCGGCGGAACCCCCGCCGACCTGGCCCGCGTCACGGTCTACGCGACGGACGTCGCCGCCTACCGCGCCCACGCCCCCGAACTCGGCCGCGTCTGGCGCCGCCTGGCGGGCCGCGACTACCCGGCCATGGCCGTCATCGGCGTCGTACGCCTCTGGGACGAACAGGCCCTGGTCGAACTCGACGGCTTCGCGGTCCTGCCCTAGGACTGCGCGGACGCGCCCTCTATGTTGCGGATCATCCGACGCAGGACCTTGAGGGCGACGACCCTCGACACCTCACGGTCGCCGCCCGACAGCTCGCCGAGCGAGGCGGTCACCTCCCCCAGGGCCGGCCCCCGCCCGCCGGCGTCCACGCGGTTCAGGGCCCACCACTCGGGCTGCGCCACGTCGACGCGGGCCATCGCGTCCCGGATGTACGTGACAACGGGCTCAACCGCACTTGAGATCAAGGGAGTCAGGAGTCCAGCAGGTTCCCCATCCACTCCTCGATGCCGTCCGGGGTGCGCGGCAGGGCGGACGACATCAGGCGCGCGCCGTCGGAAGTCACCACCAGGTCGTCCTCGACGCGGACGCCGATGCCGCGGAGTTCGGGCGGGAGGGTGAGGTCGTCGGGCTGGAGGTAGAGGCCGGGTTCGACGGTCAGGACCTGGCCCTCCTCCAGGACGCCGTCCAGGTACGTCTCCGCGCGGGCCTGGGCGCAGTCGTGGACGTCGATGCCCAGCATGTGGCCGCTGCTGCAGAGCGTGTAGCGCCGGTGCAGGTCGCCCTCCGGGTCCTTGAGGACGCCCCACTCGGCCAGGCCCTCCGCGATGACCCGCATCGCGGCGCGGTGGAAGTCACGGAACCTGGCCCCGGGCCGTACGGCCGCCATGCCGGCCTCCTGGGCGGCGAGCACCAGTTCGTACACCTGGCGCTGGACCGGTGAGAAGCGGCCGGAGAGCGGGAGGGTGCGGGTGATGTCGGCGGTGTAGAGCGTGTCGGTCTCCACGCCCGCGTCCAGGAGCAGCAGGTCGGAGGGGTCCAGGGGGCCGTCGTTGCGCGTCCAGTGCAGGACGCAGGCGTGGGCGCCGGAGGCGGCGATGGTCTCGTACCCCGTGCCGTTGCCCTCCGCGCGGGCACGCAGTCCGAAGACGCCCTCGATCCAGCGCTCGCCGCGCGCGTGGGCCAGGGCCTGCGGGAGGGACCGTACGACGTCCTCGAAGCCGGCTGTCGTGTGGTCGACGGCGAGCTGGAGCTGCTCCACCTCCCACGTGTCCTTCACCAGGCGCAGTTCGGACAGCGCGGCGGCCAGCTCCGGGTCCGTGGACGGCTCGCGGCCCGGCGGGAGCGTGCCGCGCAGGTCGTCGAGGTCGGCGCAGCGGATGCCGGTGAGGCGCTCGGCCTCGGCCAGGTCGGGGCGCCGGCCGACCCAGAACTCGCCGTAGCGGCGGTCGCGGTAGAACGCGTCGCCGGACCGCTCGGTGTCGCCGGCGCGCGGCGAGCGGGGGCGCAGATACAGGACGGCCTCGTGGTCGTGCGGGCCCGACGGCTCCATCACGAGGACGTGGCCCGGCTGGTCCTCGCCGGTCAGGCCGGTGAGCCAGGCGTACGCGCTGTACGGCCGGAAGCGGTGGTCGCAGTCGTTGGAGCGCACCCTCAACGCGCCCGCCGGGACCACCAGTCGCTCGCCCGGGAAGCGGGCCGACAGACGTGCGCGCCGGGCGGGCGTGACGGCCCTTGCGGGCACGCGGGCGTCGAGCGGCAGGGGTGACGGCGCCCAGTCCTGGCCCATGAAGCGGGCCAACTCGGTGGAGACGGACAGGTCGTGGCTGCCGATACGGGGGCGGTCGTGGCTGTCGTTCATCGGGCCTCCCGGAGGTTCGCCGGTGCGTTTCTCCGCAACGGGTGAGAGCAGAGGGGTTGTCAGTGCAATTTCACATTACTATGTTACAGCTCACATTGCAGTGGCATGCACGCCTCAAGCGTGTGGGCAACCCGCCGCTGCGGCACGGACGTTCGCGCCCGAAGAGGGGGCGCGAACGCACCCCCCATCACCTCCCACACACACCAGGAGCCGCAAAGGTGTTCCAGAAACCACGTCTGTCCGCCCTGCCCGGGCGCAGATCCCTGCGCACCGCCCTCCTCGCCGCCGCCGTCACCACCGCGCTGCTCGGCACGGCCGCCGGACCCGCCCACACGGCGGCTGCCCAGCCGTCCGGAGCGGCGCCGGCCGCCGCCCCGGGTCCCGAAGGCCGCGACGACCACCACCCGCACGACGAGGTGCTCCACCTCGGCAAGGCCCCGGCCCCGGCCGCCCCCACCGCCGACGCCCCCGGCGACCACCGCGCCGACGGCCGCACCCCCGGCCGGCAGAAGACCACCGACAGCACCTCCGGCCGGCAGAAGACCGCCGACAGCACCTCCGGCCGGCAGAAGACCGCCGACAGCACTCTCACCCGGCCGACGGCTGACGGCAGCACCACCCACGGACCTTCGCGCACCAGCACCACCACTACCGCGCCCTGCACCCTCGACGGCGTCACACGTCTCGGCCCCGAGCAGTTCGCCGACTTCCTCGCGGACCCGGCCGTCACCGCCGACGGCTGCCTCCGCGGCCTCATCTGGACCTGGGACGCCCGCCTCGCGCCCGTCATGTCCGACGCCCACGTCCAGGCCGTGTCCCGGCGCGCCACCGCACTCGCCGGGTCGCACGACGGCCGCAACTCCAGCCACCTGCTGGAGATGTTCACGTACCTCCACGCCGTCGTGTACCACGACCACTCACGCGGCGAGATCGACGTCACCGACGCCCCGACCGCCGAGGCCATGCGCCGCGCCATCTACTACTTCGGCACCGCGTCCCGCACCTTCGACGTCACCCGCACCAACGCCGAGACCCTCCGCGAGGCCCTCTACACCGGCAGCGCCCCGGGACTGCGTCACTCCCAGCTCGACCTGATACGCAAGGTCCTGGCCACCATGGACCGCTACCACCCCGAGACGTACGCGGACCCGTCCTGGGGCGGCGCCGTACTCGCCGGCCTCTCCGTCAACTACCTGGGCCTCTACTCCGGCAACAACGACACGTCGTTCCGCACCGTCGTCGCCCGCAACGACGCCTACCGCGCCGCCTTCCGCGCCTTCGCTGACCGCACCCACCTCAAGGGCACGCCCAACGAGTGGATCGTGCGCGACGCGCTCTCCGAGTACGCGCGCTTCGGCGAGATCGGCTCCCTCCGCAACCACATCGTCACCGACCTGGGCGCCCTCCTCGACCCGGTGACCGCCGACTGGGGCCGGGGGAGCGCCCCGTGGGCCAAGCTCGCGTCGTGGCTCAACTACTACCAGGCGTGCAAGCCGTACGGCGTCTGCAAGGACGACATCGAGCGGCTGCTGTTCCCGCACACGTACACGTACGACAACGGCAGCATGAAGGTGCGCACCGGACTCGACCGGGCCACCGTCGACCAGCTCTACTACGCGAGCAAGCAGGTCAAGGCGCAGTACCACCGGGTGCTCGGCACCGAGGCGCCGCTCGCCGGCGACCCCAACAGCACCCTGAACATCGTGCTGTACGCGTCGCGCGCCGACTACGAGAACTACCACCCGCTCCTCACCGGGATGGACACGAACAACGGCGGCATCTACATCGAGCGCGGCGCGACCTTCTACACCTACCAGCGGCGCGTGCCGCAGGACTCGCGGCTGACGCTGGAGGAGCTGTTCCGGCACGAGTACGTGCACTACCTCAACGGCCGCTGGGCGGTGCCCGGTTTCTTCGGTGAGGGCCCCTGGTACCAGAACGACCGCACCACCGCCATGGACGAGGGGACGGCCGAGTTCTTCGACGGCGCGACCCGCGACGACGGCATCGCGGTCCGCAAGTCGCTCGTCGAGAGCGTCATCCGGGACACGGCGGGCGGCGGCCCGCGCATGACCGTCGACCAGATCCTGCACGCCACGTACGCCGGCGACGGCTTCCGCTTCTACAGTTACGCCGGCACGTTCTTCGAGTACCTGTGGACCGAGCGGCCCGCCGTCCTGAAGGAGATGTACCGGCACCTGCGGGCGAACGACCCGGCGGCGTTCGACGCGTGGCGCGACCGGCTCGGCGGGGACCCGGCGGTCCAGCGCGGCTACGACGCCTTCCTGGACCGGCAGATCGAGCGGGTCGAGGAGCTGTTCGTGCCGGACACGACGTACACGCCGAACGACGGCCTGCGCGAGACGACCGCCGATGCCGTGCGCGCCGCGTTCGCCGGTGCGACCTCGTCCGACCCGCGGTGCACCGCCAACGGCGACACGGGCATGCCGCGCTTCCTCTGCACGGGCCGCGTCACCGCCCGCCTGGGCGACGCGGGGAGCCCGGACCAGGTGTTCAAGGACATGTCGGAGACCGTCGACTACTTCCTCCTCGACCGGGCGGCGCCCGCGTCCCCCAACCTGGCGGACATGAACTGCGCGTTCGGGGAGGTCGAGATCTGGTCGGACCGCACGGGCGGCACGTCCACGTACACCTGTGAGGGCCCGCTGCGCAGGTGATCCAAACGGCTCCGGACCTTGTGGCGGCTCAGTAACATGTGAAATATTACTGCGGTGCCCACGAGAAGATCCGAGACCTTCGACGCCGTGATCGTCGGAGCCGGAGTCGTCGGAGCGGCGTGCGCCTACTACGCGGCCCGCTCCGGCCTCTCCGTCGCCGTCGTCGACCGCGGCCCCGTCGCCGGCGGCACCACAGGAGCCGGCGAAGGCAATCTCCTCGTCTCCGACAAGGAGGCGGGACCCGAGCTCGACCTCGCGCTGCTGTCCACGGGGCTGTGGCGCGAACTCGCCGAGGCCCTCCCACCGGAGGACGCCATCGAGTACGAGCTCAAGGGCGGTCTCGTCATCGCACCCGACGAGACCGCCCTCACCGCGCTCCGCGCCTTCGCGGCGGGGCAGCGCGCGGCGGGCGTGACCGCGCACGAGATCCCCGCCGACGGACTCCGGGACCTGGAGCCGCACTTGGCGCCCGGCCTCGCGGGCGGCTTCCACTACCCGCAGGACGCCCAGGTGCAGCCCGCACTCGCCGCGGCCGCGCTGCTGCGGGCCGCCCGCCGCGGCGGCACGGCGGTCCGGCTGGGCGAGGAGGTGACGGCCGTCCTCACCGACGCGCGCGGCGCGGTACGGGGCGTGCGCACACCGCGCGGCGACGTCCACGCCCCGGCCGTCGTGAACGCCACCGGCACGTGGGGCGGGCGGTTCGCCGCGCTCGCCGGCGTGGACCTCCCGGTGCTGCCCCGGCGGGGCTTCGTCCTGGTGACGGAACCTCTCCCGGCCCGGCTGATCCGCCACAAGGTGTACGCCGCCGACTACATCGCGGACGTCGCCAGCGGGTCCGCCGACCTCCAGTCGTCCGCGGTGGTCGAGGGCACACCGGCGGGCCCGGTCCTGATCGGCGCGACACGCGAGCGGGTCGGCTTCGACCGTACGTTGTCGACAGAGGCCCTGCGGCGGCTCGCGGCCCAGGCCACGGCCCTGTTCCCGGTCCTGGCGGACGTCCACGCCATCCGCACGTACTGCGGCTTCCGCCCGTACCTCCCCGATCACCTCCCGGCCATCGGCCCCGACCCGCGCGTCCCGGGCCTCCACCACGCCTGCGGCCACGAGGGCGCCGGCATCGGCCTGGCCCCGGCCACCGCCCTCCTGGTCACCGCGGCACTCACCGACACCCCACCACCCCTGCCCCCGACACCATTCCGCCCCAACCGCTTCCCCCACCACAACGCCACCCCATGACCGCCCGGCCTGGACCGCCTGGACCGCCGGTTCCGCTGTGGGCGTTCGTGCCGCCGGTACCGCCGGTTTCGCTGTGGGCAGTCGTTCCTCCCCCAAGCACTTCGTGCAGGGGGGACCCCCAGGGCGGAACGGGTGGGCACAGCGG
>NZ_JABWDV010000128.1 GCF_013362995.1 Streptomyces sp. TRM64462
CCGGTGGTCCCGTGATGTGCGGGGCGTTGCGCCGAACGGCCGCGTCCTGGTGTCGGTCGCGCCCCGATCCGTTCATGGATGGTGAGGTACGCGTCCCTCTCCCCATCCCCAGGAACGAGGTCATCCATGGACAGCAGCCACTGGTACAGGCGGGCGGCGGCGACGCGCCGCCGGTCGTCACGCTGGCGCCGGCTCGTCGTCACGGCCGTGGCGCCGCTGCTGGCCCTGGCTGTCACCGCACCCGCCCAGGCTCAGGGCGTGTGGCTGACACTGCCGTCGATGCCCACGCCACGCGCCTTCGCGGCGACGGCGGCCGCGGACTGCCCCGTGGGGGTGGCGGGCACGTGCGTGTACTCCGTCGGCGGCAGGACGGAGGCCGGCGGCGAGGGCGTGAACACGGCGGAGGCGTACAGTCCCGCCCTCAACGCGTGGCTGACCCTGCCCGCGTTGCCGACCGCGCGCCTCAACGCCGGTGGTGCCACCGCGCCCTGCCCCGAGGGTGTGCCCGACTCCTGCGTGTACGTCGTCGGCGGGTTCGGCGGCGGCGCGACGCTCGACACCGTCGAGGCGTACAGCCCCGCCACCAACACCTGGCTGGACGTCCCCTCGATGCCGACCGCCCGCAATGCTCCCGGCGCCACGGCGGCCCCGTGCCCGGAGGCGGTCGACGGGCTGGAGGGGACCTGCGTGTACGCCATCGGCGGGATCGGCGGCGGCGTGTCGCTGGCCACGGTCGAGGCGTACAGCCCGGCCACCAACACCTGGGCGACCCTGCCGGACCTCCCCGGCTCCGGTGTCGGCATCGGGGCGGCCACGGCCCCCTGCCCGGTCGTCCTCACATCGCCGGGGACCTGCGTGTACGCGGTCGGCGGTCAGGGACAGGCCATCGTGCGGGCGTACAACCCGACCGTCAACGCCTGGCTGGACATCCCGGACCTGCCGACCGCCCGTCAGGCGGCGGCTACCGCGGCGCCCTGCCCCGACGGGGTCGAGAACGGGTGTGTGTACGCCCTCGACGGGTTCTCCTTCAGCGATCCCGCCGATGCCGCGGCGGCGACGGAGGCCTACAGCCCCGTCGCCAACACCTGGGCCACTCTGCCGGACCTGCCCACGCCCCGTACCGGCGTCGGGGCGGCTACCGCGCCCTGCCCGAAGGCGGCGAACAGCACCTGCGTGTACGCCGTCGGCGGCGGAATCGACCCCGACGGGACCGTGGAGGCGTTCGCCGTCGAGCGCCACGCCCCCGGTCGCGACCACGACGACGACCACGGTCACGACCACCGCGACGACCGCCGCGGCGGCGACCGCGGCTGACAGTCGCAGCCGCCCCGCCCGTGGTGGGGGCGGACGGCCGGGAGTTGTCCACAGGCTCCGCCGGATGTCGGCGGGGCGGAGCATGATGGACGGCATGACTGAGGCGAGCGACGTACAGACGAACGTGACCATGCCCGACTGGGAGAAGCGGTTCCGGGCGCCGCGCGTGTCCCTGCCCGAGTGGGCGCTGGACGCGCCGAGCCGGGCGCTGTTCGTGTCGAACGCGACCGGGACGTACGAGCTGTTCGCCTGGGACCGGGAGACCGGCGAGCAGCGGCAGGCGACGGACCGGCCGAACGGCACGACGGACGGTGTGCTGTCGCCGGACGGCGCGTGGATCTGGTGGTTCTCGGACACCGACGGTGACGAGTTCGGCGTGTGGATGCGCCAGCCGTTCGGAGGCGGGCCCGACGAGCCGGCGGCACCGGGCCTGGACCCGTCGTACCCGGCGGGCCTGGCGCTCGGGCGGGACGGCACGGCGGTGGTCGGCCGGTCCACGGAGGAGGTGGGCTCCACGATCCATGTGGTGCGGCCGGGCCGGGAGCCCGTGGAGATCTACCGGCACCGCGAGTCGGCCGGGGTCGGGGACCTGTCGCACGACGGGACGCTGCTGGCGATCGAGCACACCGAGCACGGTGACGCGATGCACTCCTCGCTGCGGGTGGTGCGGCCGGACGGGGCGGCGGTCGCGGAGCTCGACGACACCAAGGGCGGCACGGTGGAGCTGGGCCTCGCGGTGCTCGGCTTCGCCCCGGTGGACGGTGACCGGCGGCTGCTGGTGGGGCACCAGCGGCGCGGCCGGTGGGAGCCGCTGATCTGGGACGTCGGGACGGGCGATGAGACGGACCTGGACCTGGACCTGCCGGGCGACGTAAGCGCCGAGTGGTACCCGGACGGGTCCGGGCTGCTGATCGTGCACAGCTTCGAGGCGCGCAGCGAGCTGTGGCGGTACGACATCGCGTCGCGGAAGCTGGAGCGGATCGACACGCCGCCCGGGTCGGTGTCGGGCGCGACGGCACGCCCGGACGGGACGGTCGAGTACCTGTGGTCGTCGGCGGCGCTGGCGCCGGTGGTCCGCTCGACGTCCGGTGCGGTCGTCCTGGACCCGCCGGGGATGGTCGCGCCGCCGTCCGTGCCGGTGGAGGACGCGTGGGTGGAGGGTCCCGGCGGCCGTATCCACGCGCTGGTGATGCGGCCGGAGGGCGCGACAGGGCCGCTGCCGACGGTGTTCGATGTGCACGGCGGGCCGACCTGGCACTACAGCGACGCCTACGCGGCGGCGCCCGCGGCATGGGTGGACCACGGGTACGCGGTGGTGCGGGTCAACTACCGGGGCTCGACCGGGTACGGGCGGGCGTGGACGGACGCCCTGAAGCACCGGGTGGGGCTGATCGAGCTGGAGGACATCGCGGCGGTCCGCGACTGGGCGGTCTCCTCGGGGCTGGCGGACCCGGAGCGGCTGGTCCTGACGGGCGGCTCGTGGGGCGGCTACCTGACGCTGCTGGGGCTGGGCACGCAGCCCGACGCGTGGGCGGTCGGCATCGCGGACGTGCCGGTCGCGGACTACGTCACGGCGTACCACGACCAGATGGAGGCGCTGCGGGCGCTCGACCGGACGCTGTTCGGCGGGTCGCCGGAAGAGGTGCCGGAGCGGTTCCGGGCCTCGTCCCCGATCACGCACGTCGACGCGGTGCGGGCCCCGGTGTACATCGCGGCGGGCGTCAACGACCCGCGGTGCCCGATCCGGCAGATCGACAACTACGTGGACCGGCTCGCGGGCCGGGGCGCGGTGCACGAGGTGTACCGGTACGACGCGGGGCACGGGTCGCTGGTGGTGGAGGAGCGGATCAAGCAGCTGCGGCTGGAGCTGGACTTCGCCGCCCGGCACCTGGCCTCCGGGAACGGGACGGCGACGGGCTCGGCGACCAGGACGGCGACCGGCTCGGCGACCGGGACCCGGCCGGAAGGGGGGTGAGGACGTTCCGTACCTTTGAGGGGTGTACCGGTTCTTGCTGACGCCCCGCTGGTGGGGGATCAACGTCTTCGTGCTGCTGGCGATCCCGTTCTGCCTGTTCATGGGGACCTGGCAGCTGGGCAGGTTCGAGGACCGGGTCGACTCGCACCGGTCGGCGGAGCAGCGGCCATCGGCAGGCGCCGGCCGTGCCGCGGCGGTGCCGCTGGAGGAGCTGCTGCCCGTCGACAAGGAGACGTCCGGCCGCCTCGCGGAGGCCAGTGGGCGCTTCGGCAAGCAGTTCCTGGTGCCGGGGCGGGAGCTGGACGGGAAGACCGGCTCGTACGTGCTGACGCTGCTCCACACCGATGGGGGCAAGGCGCTGCCGGTGGTGCGGGGCTGGCTCCCGGCGGGCGGCGCGGCGCCAGCTCCGCCGGGTGGTGAGGTCACCGTGACCGGTGCGCTTCAGGCGTCCGAGAACGCCGGGTCGAACGGGGTGCGCGCGGCGGGCGGGCTTCCTGAGGGCCAGCTCGGGATCATCAGTGCGGCGTCGCTGGTGAACCTGGTGCCGGACGAGGTGTACGACGCGTGGATCACTGTCGTGGACTCGCCGTCCGGGCTGGTGCCGGTACCGGCGGCCGCGGCGGCCGGGACGGGGCTGGACCTCAAGGCGTTCCAGAACCTGGGGTACACGGGTGAGTGGTTCGCGTTCGCGGGGTTCGTGCTGTTCATGTGGTTCCGGTTGGCGCGGCGCGAGGCGGAGGCGGCGCGGGACCGGGAACTGGGCCTCCCGGCCCAGGACGCCCCGGAGGCCCGGGCCCGGGTCTGACGCGGGAGCGCCGGGGCGGCGCCGCTCCGGCGCCCGCACCCTTGCCGCGCCCGCCGGGGCGGAGCCGGTGGGCGGCCGTGGCGGGGCCGGCGGTTCTGTCTGCGGCCGACTCGGCGGGGCGGCTACGGGGTGCGGGTGGCTGTGGTCAGCCACATGCGGGCGGGGCCTACTCGGGTGGGGTCCGTGAGGGGTGGGACGGGGCGGTTGTGGGTGGTGGCCAGGGTGGACTGGGGGGTTGTCGTCGCCGTCCAGCCGTGGCCGGCCAGCCAGCCGCAGGGGTCTTCCACCGTGGAGCGCCAGTCGGCGCCCACGCGGCGGAGGCGGCTGTGGACGGCTCGGAGCTCGGGGAGCTCGGTGTAGGCCTGGTTGATGTGTTCCAGGGCCAGGTGGCTGCCCGGGGCCGACAGGGTGCCGATCGCGTGGAGCAGGCGGTCGTTCTCGGCGTGCGTCAGGTACATCATCAGGCCCTCGATCAGCCAGGCGGTCGGCCGCTCCGGGTCGAAGCCGGCCGAGAGGAGCGCGGACGGCCAGTCGTCGCGGAGGTCGGCCCTGACCGTGGTGCGGTCGCAGGCGGGGCGGGCGCGGTGCACTCCGAGTACGGCTTCCTTGAAGGCGAGCAGGCCCGGCAGGTCGATCTCGAAGAGGCGGAAGCCCGACGGCCACTCCAGGCGGAAGGCCCTGGTGTCCAGGCCGGCCGCCACGAGGACGGCCTGCCGGACGCCGGCGGCCGCGGCGGTGCGGAAGTAGTCGTCGAAGAAGCGGGTGCGCAGCACGAAGTGGCCCTGGTTGAGGCGGCCCGCCTCGGCGACCTGGATCCATCCGACGGCGTCGACGAAGGCCTGCGCGTACGGGTCGGAGAAGAGCCGGTCCTCGCGGGCGTGCTCGGTGGCGCGTGCCTGGGCGATGATGACGGCGGTCCGGCTGACGCCGCTGGTGGGGCGGGTTTCCGTGGTCATGGGTGGCTGCTCTCCAGGGTGGTGGCCATGGTCAGTTCGTACGTCTTGCGGTAGACGACGCGGTCGAAGGCCAGCCGCATGAAGGTGTCGCGGAGGCGGCACACGGCCGGGTTCTGCCAGCGGCTGAACACGCCGTTGGCGCGGGAGCGGCGGGCGATGGCGGCCGACCGGTCGATGCGGCGGGCCTCGTACGCGGCGAGGGCGGCGGACGGGTCGGCGGCGAGGCCGTCGGGCCCGGCCAGGCCGGCGGCGGCCAGGCACTGGGCCAGGACGACGGCGCCTTCCATGGCCTGGTTGGCGCCCTGGCCCAGGTTGAACGTCATGGGCTGCGCGGCGTCGCCGACGAGGGTGACCCTGCGGGTGCTCCAGCGGGCCACCGGGTCGCGGTCGTGGATGTCCACGGGCTGTATGCCGGAGTCGGGTGTGGCGCGGATCAGCTCGGGGATGGGGTCGGGCCAGTGTCCGAACGCCCGCAGCAGGGCCTCCCGTACGCCCAGCCCGAGGGCGTCCGCGCTGTCCCCGAGGCGGCGGGCGGCGCGGTCGTTCAGCACGGCGTCCCAGTACACGGACGTGTCGTCGAGGCGGTAGTGCACGAAGAAGCCGCCCTCGCCGAAGGTGTTGACGAAGACGCCGGGCGGGACGCGTTCGGGCGGCATGTCCACCATGCCCTGGCAGGCCGTCATTCCGGCGTACCGGGGCGGTGGCTCGCAGGGCATCAGCCGGCGGCGGACGGTCGAGCGCAGGCCGTCGGCGCCGATCAGGAGCGGTCCGCTGACCGTGCGGCCGCCGTCGAACCGTACGGTCACGCCGTCGGCGTCCTCCGTGAAGCCCGTGCAGCGGGCACCGAGGACCAGGTCGTCGCCGGTCAGGTCGCTGAGCATGCCGTGCAGGGCGGCGCGGCGCACGGTGTAGGCGGGTGCGCCGTAGCGGCGGGCGCCGTCGGCGACGGACCAGTCGGCGAGGCCGCCGCCGCGCCGGGACCGGAAGCGGTAGCGGTGCAGCTCGCTCGCGACGGCGTCCAGGTCCTTGTCGAGGCCGATCGAGCGCAGCGCGAGGACCGCGTTGTGCCAGACGACCAGGCCGTTCCCGGCGGCGGCCGCGCGCAGCGCGGGGGCGCGTTCGTACGCCTTCGCAGGGATGCCGGCGGCGCGCAGGGCGAGGACGGTCGTCAGGCCGGCGATGCCGCCGCCCAGAACGATGACCCGCTGTGCGTCGTGGTCGTGGTCCGCATGGTCGTCCGCCATCGCGTCTCGCCTCCTCCAGTGGTCCCCTCCGTACGGCGGTCCGAACGCTAGGCGCGGGGTGTGAGCGGCGTCTTCCCGCGCGCGGACGAACCCGGCGACCACCGGGCGGAGGAGGGACCCGCCGCACGGGGGAGGCGCCGGGCACGGGCGCGGAGGGCGCCCGGCACGGGCGGGGGAGGGCTCCTCCCGCGTGGGGAGGGCGAATCTCGCCCCGGCGCGGGAAGACCCGGACGGGATCCCGGAGGCAGGCTGACGACGTCACCCACCGGGGCCGAGGCTCAGGGGCGGGTTTTTCCCCTATCCCGCCCCTTCCCGAGCTGGGGGCTCCGCCCCCAGACCCCCGTATCGCGCCTGAATGGCGCTCGTCCTCAAACGCCGGACGGGCTGAAAGCAGCCCCGGCGCGGTCCGAACGTCGTCCCGTCTCGTGAGGAGAAGTTCTCGATGGAGCGTCACGCGATCTGCTTCAAGGTCAAGCCCGGCAGTGAGGAGACCGTCCGGGATCTGCTGGCCAACTACAGCCCGCCCGAGTGGACGACGCCCGACGGGGCCCGGCTGCTCGGGACGTCGGTCTTCATGCAGGACGGGCTCGTCGTCCGGTTCGTGGAGATCGACGGCAGCCTGCCACGCGTCATGGCGCATCTGGCCCGTCAGCCCGCCGTCCAGGAGCTGGAGCGCAAGCTGGACGAGTTCCTCGTCGAGCCCCGGGACATGAGCTCGCCGGACGGCGCCCGGGCGTTCTTCCAAAAGGCGCTGATGGACCACGTCACCACGCGCGTCGCCGTGTTCGAGGAGCAGGGCGCATGACGGGGCCGCGCACGTTCCTGGTCACCGGGGCCACCGGGCGGCTGGGCGAGGCGACCGTGCGGTGCCTCGCCGAGCGCGGTGACCGGCTGCTGCTGACCGGACGCAACCGGGCCCGCCTCGCCGAGATGGCGGCCACGCACGTGCGGTCCGGCACGGTGCGGACGCTGGAGGTCGACGCCACGCGGCCCGACGGGGCCCAGCACGCCGCCGCCGAGGCGGCCCGGCGGTTCGGCGGGCTCGACGGCCTGGTGCATCTCGTCGGGGCGTTCTCCGTCGGGCCCGTCATGCTCACGGACGCGGCCGCGTACGAGGACGTCATGCGGGCGAACTTCCTGTCCGCCGTCGTCGCCACGCAGGCCGTGCTCCCCCACCTCACCGAGGGCGGGCGCCTCGTGTACTTCGGCAGCCCGCTCGCCGGTGAGCCGCTGGCCGCGATGTCGTCGTACGCGGCGAGCAAGGCGGCCCTGGAGTCGTGGATGCGCTCGATGTCCCACGAGGTCAAGCAGCGCGGCATCCACGCCAACATGGTGTCGCTGACGCTGGTGGAGACGCCCGAGGTGCGCAAGGAGATGCCGCACCTCGACCCGTCGCTGACCGTCGAGGCCGAACTCGTCGGCCGGGCCGTACGGTTCCTCACCGGGCCCGAGTCGGACGGGATGTACGGGAGTGTGGTGCCCGTCGTCGGGAGGTTCGGGTTCAGCTCGGCGCTGGCCGGCGGTCCTCCCCCCGGGGCGGGTGGTCCGCGGTGAGCGACGCACCCCGCGGCCGTGTCGTCTTCCTGATCCGCGTACCCGCCGAACGCAGCCAGGAGTTCCTCGACGCCTACGAGAAGGTCCGGTACCTCGTGGCCGAGGGCGTACCCGGCCACGTCAAGGACCAGGTCTGCCGGTCCGCCACGGACCCCGAGCAGTGGCTCATCACCAGCGAGTGGCGGGACCTCGCCGACTTCGAGGCCTGGGAGCGGTCGCCGGACCACCGCGAGCTCGTCGGGCCGATGCGGGACTGCTTCACCGAGGCCCGCTCCCTGCGCTTCGTCATCCACACGTCCACCACAGCGACCACCTCAACGACCACCGGAGGTCAGAGATGACTACGACCAGTGCCGTCGCCGGCGAACTGACCGGCATGCTCACCGCCGTCGGGCTCGACCCGGACCTCGGCGACGCCGCCTTCGCCTCCTCCTTCGCGTCCCTGGACCTCGACTCCCTCGCCCGTGTCGAACTGGCCAGCCGCATCAAGGGCCGGTACGGCATCGACATCGAGGAGGAGATCACCCCGGAGAGCACCCCCGCGGACGTCGAGCGACTCATCACGGCGCGCGTCGGCGACCCCACGACCGCTACGACCGCCGCGTCCGCCGCGCCCACCACGGCCTGAGGAGGAACCACGTGATCGGCCACACCGACAACTTCATCGACATCGACGCACCGTTCGGCTTCGTCTGGGCCCGCACCAACGACCTGCGCGGCTGGCCCGACCTGTTCTCCGAGTACGCGAGCGTCGACATCCTGGAGGAGACGCCCTCCTCCGCGACCTTCCGCCTCACCATGCACCCCGACGACCAGGGCCGCGTGTGGTCCTGGGTGTCGGAGCGGCACTGGGACAAGGACGCCGGGCTCGTCCGGGCGCGGCGCGTCGAGACCGGTCCCTTCGAGTTCATGAACATCACGTGGACGTACGAGGAGCTCGGCCCCGACAGCACCCGGATGCGCTGGGTGCAGGACTTCCACATGAAGCCGGACGCGCCCGTCGACACGGCGGCCATGACCGACCACATCAACCGCAACAGCGCCGTCCAGATGCAGCTCATCAAGCAGCGCGTGGAGCGCGCACGCTGTCGCGTGGTCGGCATGGACGACGTGCCGTCCAACACGCGGCGCGGCGGTGACCTGCGGACGCTCCTCGCGCCGCCGAACGCCGGCACGTCCGCCGGGTTCTGCGGGGCGGTGCGCCTCGACCCGGGCGAGAAGGTGTCGGAGCACTACCACCCGTACTCCGAGGAGTACCTGTTCGTGGCGCGCGGCCACGTACGCGTCGACCTGGACGGCAAGCCCGTCGAGCTGCGCCCCGAGCAGGCGCTGCACATCCCGCGCAACGTACGGCACCGGCTGACGTGCACCGGCGACGAGCAGGCGCTGGTGGTCTTCCAGATCGGGCCCCTCGCGCCCGAGCCGCACCTCGGGCACGTCGACACGGAGCCGGGCCCGGGCGACGCCGTACAGCAGCCCCGGCAGCCGGAGGCTGAGCACGGAACCACGGACGCCGACGCCCTCGCCCCCTCGGGGGCACCCCGATGAGCGACGGCATACGCGGCGGCGTACGACGCGGCACACACGCCGCCCGGCCGCCTCGCCGGGCCGTCGTCACCGGCATCGGCGTCGTCGCGCCGGGCGGGGTCGGCCGGGAGCGGTTCTGGGAGCGGATCACGGGCGGCACGTCCGCGATCCGTACCATCACCGCGTTCGACCCGGCCCCGTTCCGGTCGCGGATCGCCGCCGAGTGCGACTTCGACCCGGCCGCGTGCGGGCTGACGCCCCGGGAGATCCGGCGTACGGACCGGTTCGCGCAGTTCGCGCTCGCCGCGGCGGCGGAGGCCGTCGACGACGCGGGCCTCGACCTCGACTCCGCCGCGGCCGACGCCGAGCGGACCGGGGTGACCCTGGGCTCCGCCGTCGGCGCGTCGATCACGCTGGAGGACGAGTACGTCGTCGCCAGCGACCACGCCCGCGAGTGGGAGGTCGACCCGCAGCACACCATGCCGTTCCTGTACCAGGCCCTCGTCCCGTCCAGCGCCGCCACCGAACTGGCCGTACGGTTCGGGGCGCACGGCCCGGCGGCCGTGGTGTCCACGGGCTGCACGTCCGGGATCGACGCCATCGGCCACGCCCTGCGGCTGATCGAGGACGGCGAGGCCGACGTGATGATCGCGGGCGCGTCGGACGCGCCGATCACGCCGATCACCGTGGCGTGCTTCGACGCCATCCGCGCGACCAGCCCGCTCAACGACGCGCCCGAGCAGGCGTCCCGCCCCTTCGACGCCGACCGCAAGGGCTTCGTGCTCGGCGAGGGCTGCGCCGTCCTCGTCGTCGAGGAGTACGCGCACGCCCGGGCGCGCGGCGCGCGGATCTACTGCGAGATCGCCGGGTACGCGGCCCGCGCCAACGGCTTCCACATGACAGGGCTGCGCCCGGACGGGTACGAGCTGGGCGAGGCGATCAAGGACGTCATGGCGCAGGCCCGGCTCACCACCGAGGATCTCGGCTACATCAGCGCCCACGGTTCGGGCACCCAGCAGAACGACCGGCACGAGACGGCGGCGTACCGGTACGCGCTCGGGGAGCCCGTACGGAAGGTGCCGATCAGCTCCATCAAGTCGGTCATCGGGCACTCGCTCGGCGCGATCGGCTCCATCGAGATGGCGGCCTGCGCGCTGGCCATCGACCGCGGGGTCGTCCCGCCCACGGCGAACCTCCACACGCCCGACCCGGAATGCGACCTGGACTACACACCACTGACGGCGCGCGAGCGCAGGGTCGAGCACGCGCTGTCGGTGGGGAGCGGCTTCGGCGGCTTCCAGTCGGCGATGGTGTTCTCCGCGCCGCGGAAGGAGGGCGCGGCGGCATGAGCGATACGGCACGCAGGAGCAGCGACGCGGCAGGCATGAGCAGCAGCGACGCGGCACGCAGGAGCGTGATCACCGGCATCGGTGTGGTCGCGCCGACCGGCATCGGCGTCACGGAGCACTGGAAGCGCTCGCTGGAGCGGCTCGGCAGGATCGCCCCGATCACCGGCTTCGCCACGGCGCAGCTCCCCTCGCCCCTCGCGGGCCAGGTGACCGGCTTCGAGGCGAACGCGTTCGTCGACAGCAAGCTGCGGGTGCAGACCGACAAGTGGACGTGGATGGCGCTGGCCGCCGGCCGGCTGGCGTTCGAGGACGCGGCGCTCGACCCGCACGGGCACGACCCGTTCGACCTGTCCGTGGTCACGGCGAGCGCGTCCGGCGGCAACGCCTTCGGGCAGCGCGAGATCCACAGCCTGTGGAAGGACGGCCCGGCCGCCGTCACCGCGTACCAGTCGATCGGCTGGTTCTACGCGGCGAGCAGCGGCCAGCTCTCCATCCGCGACCAGCTCAAGGGCGCCTGCGGGGTGCTCGTCGCGGACGGCGCGGGCGGCGTGGACGCCCTCGCGCAGGCCCGCCGGCTGATCGCCCGCGGGACGGGAGCGGTGCTGGTCGGCGGTACGGAGGCGCCGCTCTCGCCGTACGCGATGGCGTGCCAGGCGCGCCGGGCCACGCTCAGCCACGACCCGGACCCCGCCACCGCCTACCGCCCGTTCGCCCCGGACAGCACCGGGCACGTGCCGGGCGAGGGCGGCGCGCTGCTCGTCGTCGAGGACGCGGCGTGGGCGGAGCGGCGCGGCGCGCCCGACCCGTACGCGGAGGTGCTCGGTACGGCGTCGACGCACGACGCGCACCACCCGACGCGCCCGGCGCCGGACCACCGGCAGCTCGCGCGGGCGGTACGGGAGGCGATCGACCGGTCAGGGCTGACGCCGCACGACATCGACGTGGTGTTCGCGGACGCCGCCGGGGACCGGGAGCTGGACCGGCTGGAGCGGGACGCGCTCGTGGAGCTGTTCGGGCGGCGCGGCGTCCCGGTCGCGGTGCCCAAGACGGCCACGGGGCGGCTGTGTTCGGGCGGTGCGGCGCTGGACCTGGCGTGGGCGGCGCTCGCCCTCGCGCACGACACGATCCCGCCGTCGGTGAACCTGAAGGACCGGGCGGACGGCGCGCTGGACCTGGTGACCGCGCCCCGTGAAGCCGCGGGGCTGCGCCACGCGCTGGTCGTGGCCCGGGGTGAGGGCGGGTTCAACTCGGCCGCGGTGCTGGGGCTTCCGCCGTCGGGGCGGCGCGCGGACTGACCGGCGCTGCCGGGCCGACCGGCCGACCGGAGCCGAAGGGCCGTGAGTCCGAAGGGCCGTGAGTCCGAAGGGCCGTGAGTCCGAAGGGCCGTGAGGCTGAGCCTCGCGGCCCTTCGGCGTGCCTGCCCGCCCCACCCCCTCAGGACACGATGTCCTTCCTGTCGAACGTACGGAACGCCAGCGCCACCAGCACCACCGCGTACGCGCACGACAGGGACAGCCCCTGGGCCATCGCCGCCCACTCGACACGGGGCCGCAGCGCGTCCAGCCACGCGTACTGCCCGTGCGTCGGCAGGAAGTCGCGGGCCGCGCCGAGCGCCGTCACCGCGTCCAGGATGGCCGACACGATGGACAGGCCCACAGCGCCGCCGACCGCGCCCAGCGGCGCGTCCGTCACCGTCGACAGCCAGAACGCCAGCGCGGCGACCGTCAGCAGACTGCCGTACGCGTACGCCGCGACCAGCGCCATCCTGCCCAGCACCTCCGTCGCCGGCATCGTGCCGCCGCCCGGCAGCGTCACCTCGCCCCAGCCGTGCACGGCGGTGCCCGCGGCGAGCGAGACGCCGAGGAGCAGCACCACGGCGAGCGCGCTGTAGCCCAGGGCCACGACGAGCTTGCTCCACAGCAGCCGGGCCCGCGGCACCGGCGCCGCCAGCAGATAGCGGAGCGACGACCAGCCGGCCTCCGACGCCACCGTGTCGCCGCAGAACAGCGCGACCACCACCGGCAGCAGGAACCCGATGGACGCGAACAGCACGAACGCGGCGAAGTTCGGGCCCGACGCGGTCGCGACGGTGACCAGGGCGGGACTGCCGCCGTCGTCGTCGGTGGGTGTCCCGCCCACGGCGAACGCCACGAGCAGCACCAGCGGCAGGGCCACCACCAGGCCCAGCGCCACGAGCGTGCGGCGGCGCCGGAGCTGCCGCAGCGCCTCCACGCGCAGGGACAGGGCCCGCCCGGGGCGATAGCCGGCGGCGGCCTCGCCGGAACCGGAATCCGTACGAGCGGTCGTAGTCGTCGTGGTCATCGCTCTCCTCCTCCGATCAGGGTCAGGAACGCGTCCTCCAGCCGCCGGTACGGTCCGATCCGCTCCACGGGGACCTCCATGCGTACGAGCTCCACGACCAGTTCCGCCGCGCTCATCGCGGTGAGCCGCACCAGCAGGCCCTCGTCGACCGCCCGCGCCGTGCCCACACCGGGCAGGCCCGCGACCTTCGCGGCCAGGGCGGCGTCGACCGGGTGCGGGGTGGCGACGAGCAGGTGGTCGTCGTCGCCGGTGATCTCGCCGACCGGCCCGGACGCGACGAGCCGGCCGCGGTCCATGACGACCAGGTGGGTGCAGCACTGCTCGACCTCGGCCAGCAGATGGCTGGACACGATGACGGTGCGGCCGGTCGCCGCGTACCGCGTGAGGACGTCCCGCATCTCGCGGATCTGGCCGGGGTCGAGGCCGTTGGTCGGCTCGTCGAGGACCAGCAGGTCGGGCAGGCCCAGCATGGCCTGGGCGATGGCGAGGCGCTGCCGCATGCCCTGCGAGTAGGTGCGTACGGGCCGGTCGAGCGCGGTGCCGAGCGCGGCGATCTCCAGGGCCTGCTCGCGGTGCGCGTCGGCGGCGGGGCGGCCGGTGGCGCGCCAGTACAGGTCGAGGTTCTGCCGCCCGGTGAGATGCGGCAGGAAGCCCGGCCCTTCAACGAAGGACCCGAGCCGCGACAGGACGGGAGCCCCGGGGCGTACGGCCCGCCCGAAGATCCTCAACTCGCCGGCGTCCGGCCGCACGAGCCCCATCAGCATCCGCAGCGTCGTCGTCTTCCCGGCCCCGTTGGGCCCGAGCAGCCCCAGCACCTGCCCCCGCTCGACGGTGAACGACAACTCCCGCACGGCGTAGGCGTCACCACCTCCGGCGTACCGCTTGGTCAACCCGCTGACCCGCAACGGCACTTCGTCACCCACGTCACCGGAGCCGGCCGCCCGCACCCCTCCCCCGGCCGCCCCCGCCCGCCCGCGCGTCACCCACAACGCCGCCGCCACCAGCACCGCCACCCCCGGCAGCGCCCACGTCCACCACGGCACCGTCGCACCGTCCGTGACGGCGAGCTCCGGGACGCTGGGAAGCGTCAGAGCGCCCGCCCGCACCCGGTACACAGCGGGCTCCGCGGGCGACGCGAAGCCCAGGTCCGTGCTGGACAGCACCACCCGCACCCGATGCCCCGCATCGAACCGGTGGTCCACCGCCGGAAGCCGGACCCGGCTCGTGGCGCCGCCCGCCACCGAGACGGGCGCGGCCAGTTGCCGCGGCATCGTGCCCCGCCCGTCCGGCGCGACGTCGTACAGCTTGGCGAACAGCACCGCGCGGCCCTCCGCCCGCACCGTCAGGTCCACGGCCGCCGCGCCCGTCACATGGAGCGGCGCCTTCAGCGGGGCGCTGGTGAACGCGACGGAACCGCCCGGCGCCTGCCACGCCGCGCCCAGGTCGAACCGCCCCGCCAGCGCGGACAGCCCCGGCGTACCGCCGAGCCCCGGCAGCCCCGTGAGGCCCGGCGGCGTACCGCCCGCCGGGTTGACGAGGGTCCGCTCGCCGCCGTCCAGCGCCACCGTCGTCCGCGACGTCCCGCCGAGCCCCGGGTACCGCGCGGCCGTGGCGCCCCGCAGCGTGACCTCGCCGGACTCGGTGCCGGCCCCGCCGGTGCGGGTCACCCGGAAGGCCGGCCCGCCACCGCCCGCACCGCCCGCACCGCCCCCACCGCCCTTCAGGTGCGCGTCGAACCACGCCACCGTCCGCTCATGGATCCGCCCCGCCTCGTCGCCGCCCCCGTCGTGCCCGCCCGCGGCCCAGTCCACCGCCACGGGCGCGCCGTTGGCCGCGACCGCGCGGGCGATGGCGTCGCCCTGGTCGAGCGGGAACAGCGAGTCGGTCTGCCCCTGCACCACCAGCGTCGGTACGGCGATCCCCGGCCCGTACGCGGCCGGGCTCCGCCCCCGCAGCAGCGCGCGCGTCGCCGGGTCGGCCCGCCCCGCGACGGCCGACCGCTGGAACGCGACGCACACCTCGGGCGTGAACCGCCCGCACCGCGGGTCGCGCGGATCGGTCAGGCCGCGGCTGAAGAAGATCCCGGCCCACAGCTTCTTGAACACGCCCTGCGGGAACAGCGCCTGCTCCAGGTCCCAGTACGTGATCGAGGGCACGATCGCGTCGACGCGCCGGTCCTGCGCGGCGGCCAGCAGGCTCACCGCCCCGCCGTAGGAGCCGCCCGCCATGCCGACGACCGGGTCGCCGGCGCCGTCCTTGCGGACCTCGGGCCGCGCGGCCAGCCAGTCGACGAGCCGCCGCACGTCGGCGACCTCCCCGTCCGCCGCGTTCAGCCCGATCCGCCCGCCGGACGCGCCGAACCCGCGTGCCGAGTACGTCAGGACGGCGTACCCGGCGCGGGCGAGCCGCTCGGCCTGCTCCCGCTCGCTGTCCTTGGTCCCGCCGAACCCGTGCGCGAGGATCACGGCCGGACGGTCACCACCGCCCGCCAGGTAGTAGGACGTGTCGAGCCGTACCCCGCCGGCCCCGGTCAGGAACCGCTCCTGCCGCTCCACGGCCACCGGGTCACCGGCCGCCGTGGCCGTCCAGGTGAGGAGCCCGCCGACGAGGGCGAGCGCGCCGCCGACGGCCGCCCACCGCCTTCTCCGTAACCACTGCCGTGCAGTCATGTCTCTCCATCTCCTGGTACGAGGTACGAGGTACGAGGCAAGGGGGTGCCGTGGCGACGGGCCGGACGCCCGTCACCTGCGGTGATACGTGATACGAGGACTAGTTGTCGTCGTGCGGAGCGTGCAGCGGCAGCAGCACGCGGAACACCGCGCCCCGCCCCGGTGTCGCGTCGGCCTCCGCCGTGCCGCCGTGGGCCTGGGCGACGGCGGCGACGATGGCCAGCCCGAGCCCGGCGCCCTGGCCCGCGTCGCCTCGGGTACGCGACGCGTCCGCGCGGTAGAAGCGTTCGAAGACCCGCCGGGCCTGCTCCTCGTCGAGCCCCGGCCCGTCGTCCGCGACCTCGACGACGGCCCATCCGCTGCCACCGCCCCCGCCTCCGTCGCCGCCCCCGCCCCCGCCGCCCTCCCGGGTGGCGACCCGCACCCGGGCCTCCGTGCCGTCCGGGGTGTGGCGCCGTACGTTGGCGAGCAGGTTGTTCAGGATCTGCCGCAGCCGGTCCGCGTCGCCCCGCACGACGACCGGCCGCCCGTTCACGGCCGACGTGTCGAGCAGCAGCGGCCGTTCCGGGGCGAGGACCCGCGCGTCGTCCACGGCGTCGGCGGCGAGCGCGCCGATGTCGACGGCTTCCGTGGTCAGCGGCAGGCCCTGGTCCAGCTTGGCCAGCAGCAGCAGTTCCTCGACCAGGGCGCCCATCCGGCGGGCCTCCGACTCGATCCTGGCCATGGCCCGCGCCAGGTCCTCGGGCCGGTCGGCGGCGCCCCGCCGGAACAGTTCGGCGTAGCCCCGGATGGTGGCCAGGGGCGTACGGAGTTCGTGGGAGGCGTCCGCGACGAAGCGACGCAGCCGTTCCTCGGAGCGGCCGCGCTCGGCGAACGCCGACTCGATCTGGCCGAGCATGGCGTTGAGCGCCGCGCCGAGCCGCCCCACCTCGGTGCGCGGCGGCGCGGCCGGCACGCGCCGGGTCAGGTCGCCGTCGCCGATGGCCGCGGCGGTGGCGGCGATGGACTCCAGGGGCCGCAGGCCGCGCCGTACCGCCCGCCAGGACAGCAGCGTCACGGCGGCCAGCGCGGCCGCCGTGGACGTACCGGCGACGATGGCGGTGCGCTGCACCAGCTCGTCCGCGACGGCGGTGCGCATGCCGACGACGAGCATGCCGTCGGGCAGCGCGGAGGAGTGCAGCAGCCAGTCGCCCTGCCCGTCCGTGCCCGGCACGTGGTGGAAGGAGCCGTTCCCGGGGTCTCCGGCCGCCGCCTGGTCGGGCCACAGCGCGGACGGCAGCGTGCGCGGCAGCGCGGGGCGTCCGCCGAAGTCGGCGGTGTCGCGCACCAGGCCGTCCCGGGTGCGGAGCTGGAAGAACGACGGCACGTCGCCCTTCGCGGCGGACGCCCGCCAGACGCCCGCCAGCCGCCCATCGACGGGAAGCTCAAGCCGCGCCCCCGCGCCCCCCGCCCCCGCGAGTTCGCCGTGCAGCTCCCGGGCCGCCGCCGCCAGCACGTCGTCGCTCTGGTCCTGCCGCCAGTCCTGGAGCGCCCCGAACGTGGCGCCCACCGACAGGGCCATGCCCAGCGCGAGCAGCCCGGCCAGCACCAGCACGAGACGCGTCCGCAGCGTCATCGGTCCCGCACCCGCAGCACGTAGCCGATCCGGGGCACGGTCTGGATCAGCGCCGGCTCGTACGCGTCGATCTTCCGGCGCAGATACGAGATGTACGTCTGGACGACCGCGTCGCTGCCGCCGAAGTCGTACTCCCAGACATGGTCCAGGATCTGACGCTTCGACAGGACACGGCCCGCGTGCGCCACCAGGTAGCGGAGCAGCTTGAACTCGGTCGGTGTGAGGTCGATCCGCTCGCCGTGCCGCCGCACCTCGTACGCCTCGTCGTCGATCTCCAGGTCCGCGAAGCCCAGCCTGGTGCGCTCATCGGGGCGCGCCGTGCGCCGCAGCACCGCGCGGATGCGGGCGACGAGCTCCTCCAGGCTGAACGGCTTCGTGACGTAGTCGTCGCCGCCCACCGTCAGCCCCGCGATCTTGTCCTCGTGGGCGTCACGGGCCGTCAGGAACACCACGGGCGCGTCGAATCCGGCGCGCCGCAGCTCCCGGGTCGTGTCGATCCCGGAGCCGTCCGGCAGCATCACGTCCATCACGACGAGGTGCGGGCTGAACGTCCCGACCTGTTCGGCGGCGGCACGGCCCGTACCGGCCACCGCCGTCTCGAAGCCCTCGTAGCGCAGGGCGGTGGCGACCAGGTCCGCCAGATAGCTCTCGTCATCGACCACCAGGACACGCAGCGTCGTTGAGTTCACCCCGCCAGTGTGACCCGGACGGACCGCCGTGCGAGGGGGTCGACGGCGATTGACAGAGATCTCTCAGAACGCTCCCCGAGCCGCCGAAGAACGGTCTGGTGCCCTGGAAGCATGGAGAAACTCTGCAGCTTCGTCCTCGGACGGAAGCGACTCGTGCGGATGCTCGTCATCCTGCTGCTGCTCGCCGGCGGCGGCGCGATCGGCCTGTTGATCCCCAACATGGACGAGCGCAACGCCTACCCGGGGCTGCCCGGCTACGAGGCGAACCAGCAGATCATGAAAACCTACGGAAACGGGGGCTACGAGCGGCCGTTCGTCCCCGTCGTCACCCTGCCGGAGGGGCAGCGGGCCGACAGCCCGGAGTCCCGCGCGGCGCTCGGCCGGGCCTTCGACGCGGCCGCCGAGAAGATCGACGCGCGCGTCGCCTCGTACGCGAACACCGGCGACCCGGCGTTCGTCGGGAAGGACGGGCGCACCACGTTCGGCCTGGTCTTCGGCGGCCCGGTCGAGCAGGGCGGCCTGCCGGGCAGCGCGCTCGGCGAGGCCCCGGCGTACGGCCCGGTCATCGCGGACGCGATGCGCGACGCGCTGCCGCCGGGCTCCGAGGTCCGGGTCACCGGCCTGGACACCCTCGCCACCGGCGCGGACCAGGGCGGCCTGAACGTGCCGGTGAAGCTGGTCGTCACCATCGGCGCGGCGATCGTCGTGCTGCTGTACGTGTTCCGCTCCGCCCTCGCGTTCGTGCCGCTGCTGACGGCGCTGGTGGCGGTGCCCGTGTCGTTCCTCGGGCTGCTGGCCGTCAGCCCGTTCATCGCGGTGCACGAGACGACGGTCATCATGCTGCCGCTGTTCGGCGTCGGCATCGCCATCGACTACGCGCTGATCCTCGTCACGCGCTGGCGGGAGGAGGAGGCGAAGGGCCACCACGGCGACGACGCGGTGCGCCGCGCCATGGCGACGTCCGGGCACGCGATCGTGTTCTCGGCGGGGGCGGTCGCGATCGGCCTGGTGACAATGGTGCTGCTGCCGATTCCGCTGCTCCGCAGCCTGGGCGTCGGCGGCATGATGGTGACGGCGGCGAGCGCCCTGGTGTCGCTGACCCTGCTGCCGCTGCTGCTGAGCGCGTCCGGCCGGCGGATGGAGAAGCGCCGCGCGGCGGGGCGCGGTGAGCGGCCCGGGCTCGAACGGGAGGCGTCCGCGGGGCGGTTCTGGACGGGCCTGGCCCGGAACGTGGTGCGGTTCCGGTGGCTGACGGCGCTGGGCAGCGGCGCGGTGCTTCTGGCGCTCGCGGTGGCGTCGTTCGGGCTGAACCTGTCGGTGCCGACGACGGACCGGCTCGCCGATGCGGGCGCGGGCCGCGCGGGCCTCACGGCGCTGACGGACGGCGGGGTCCCGTCGGGTGCGCTGACGTCGTTCGACGTGTACGTGCCGCGGGGCACCGACCCGGCCCGGGTGGCGGAGACGCTGCGCGGCACGGACGGTGTGTACGCGGTCGCTGCGCCCGCGGACGGCGCGTGGCGGCAGGACGGTTCGGCGGTGCTGACGGTGCTGCCGCGCGACGAGGGCGGCTCGACGGCGGGCGAGGAGACCATCGCCCGGGTCGTGGACGCGGTCCCGGACGGCACGCTGGTCGGCGGCAACGTGACCCAGCAGCTCGACTACGTGGACGTCACGTACACGGCGTTCCCGTGGATGCTGGCGGCGTTGTCGCTGGTGACGTTCGTGATGCTGGCGCGGGCGTTCCGGTCGCTGCTGCTGCCGCTGAAGGCGATCCTGCTGAACCTGCTGTCGCTGGGCGCGGTGCTGGGCGCGATGGTCGTGCTGTGGCAGTGGGGCTGGGGCACGGAGGCGGTGCTCGGCATCCAGCCGGACGGCTCGATCGGCACGTTCGTGCCGGTGACCATCTTCGCGTTCCTGTTCGGGCTCTCGATGGACTACGAGGTGTTCATCCTGTCCCGGATGCGCGAGGAGTACGACCGTACGGGCTCCACGCGCGAGGCCGTCGTGGCCGGTGTGGGGCGCACGGGGCGCCTGGTGACGTGTGCGGCGCTGATCCTGTTCTGCTCGTTCGCGTCGATGGCGGCGGGCGGCGAACTGGACGTGTCGATCTTCGCGTCGGGTATCGCGCTGGGCATCCTCATCGACGCGACGCTGATCCGGGGCCTGCTGGTGCCGGCGACGGTCGCGATGATGGGCCGCTGGAACTGGTGGCTGCCCGGCTGGGCGGCCCGTGTCCTGCGCGTGGAGCCCTCGCCGGTACGGCGCGAGGCGCCGGGTGCGGAACCCGGCGAGCCTGCTCGGGCGGCGGCCGAACCGGAGCCGGTGGGCGGCGCGGGCGCGGGACGCTCCTGACGGCGACGGCGACGGCGCGGCGGTC
>NZ_JABWDV010000129.1 GCF_013362995.1 Streptomyces sp. TRM64462
CCGTGCCCGGCGCCCCGCCACCGGGGCTCCCGATCCCCGCACCGCCCGTCAGGCCCCGCACGCGCATGTGTCCCTCGCCGTCCGGCGCCGTGGCCACCGCCGTACCGCCCGCGCCCCCGGGGCCGTCCGCGCCGCCGGCCGTCAGCCGCAGGGCGGACTCGCCGAGCCGGAGCAGCGCCCCGGGGGCCAGCCGCACCGGCCGGGTGCCGACAGCGCGGCCGTCCACGGTCGTACCGTTCGTGGAGCCCAGGTCCGCGACCCGTACCCGCCCGTCGTCCGCGACGGTCACCACGCAGTGGAGCCGCGACACGTCGGGGTCGTCCAGCGGGACGTCCGCGTCCGCCGAGCGGCCGATCCGGATGTCGCCGGGGTGCAGCAGATGGACCCCGCCCGCGTCGGGCCCCGCGACCACGTGCAGCCGCGCGACGGCGCCGTCCGGGGCCGTACCGTCCGGGGCGTCCGCGGCGTCCTCGGCCGGGGCGGCCAGCGCCAGCACCGCGCC
>NZ_JABWDV010000130.1 GCF_013362995.1 Streptomyces sp. TRM64462
GGTGCCGGTGGCTGCGGTGCCGGTGGTCGCGGTGCCGGTGGCTGCGGTGCGGGTGTCGGTCACGCGTCGTCGCCCTCTTCGTCCTCGTCGTACGGCGGTTCGTCCTCGTCGTACGGGTCGTACGCGTTCTCGTTCTCCTCGATGTAGTCCGCCCACCATTCGGCGCCCGTGCCGGGGTGCTCCCGCTCGACGCGGTCACGGAGGAACGCGAGGTCCTTCCGGCCGTAGATGCGGATGGTGTGGGCCAGGGACCGTTCCATCACGTCCGTCACGTCGATCCTCGCCCCCGCGGCGACCAGCGCCTCCACCAGCGCCGTCGACCCGCGGTCGGTGACCGCGACGAACAGGGGCGTCCGTTCGAGGTGGTCCACGGCCTCCAGGTCCACGCCCGCCGCGAGCAGCCGGGGCAGCAGCTCCTCATGGTCCATGAAGTGCAGGACGTGGAGCAGGGTGCGGCCGTCGGCGCCCCGGACGCGCGGGTCGACCCCGGCGTCGAGCAGGGCCAGGACCCCGGACGTGTCGCCGTGCTGGGCACGCAGGAACAGCTCCTGCCGCTGGGCGCGCAGTGCCTTGGGCAGGCGGCCGCGCGCCGTCCACGCCTCCGTGGCGGCGAAGCAGCCGGTGACGGTGCCGCCGAAGGCGCGCAGGGCGCGTTCCCTGCGCCGCTCGTCCTCGGTGTGCGGCATGGTGAGG
>NZ_JABWDV010000131.1 GCF_013362995.1 Streptomyces sp. TRM64462
ATGGGTGAGGCCGCGCCGTATCGGTTCGACGATCTGCGGGCGTTGTTCGTCAACTGCACGCTCAAGCCGTCGCCCGAGCTGAGCCATACGCAGGGGCTGGTGGAGCTCAGCCGGTCGATCATGGAGCGGCAGGGTGTGCGGGTCGACCAGATCCGGGCCGTCGACCACGATCTCGCGCCCGGCGTGTTCCCGGACATGACGGACCACGGTGCCGCGACCGACGAGTGGCCGGTGCTGTACCCGCGGGTCATGGACGCGGACATCCTGGTGCTCGCAGGGCCCGTGTGGCTCGGGGACAACAGCTCGGTCATGAAGCGGGTCGTGGAGCGGCTCTACTCCTGCTCCGCGCTCCTCAACGACGCCGGGCAGTACGCCTATTACGGCCGCGTCGGCGGATGTCTCGTCACCGGCAACGAGGACGGGGCCAAGCACTGCGCCATGAACGTCCTGTACTCGCTCCAGCACCTGGGCTACGCCGTGCCGCCGCAGGCCGACGCCGGGTGGGTCGGCGCGGCCGGCCCTGGCCCGTCGTACCTCGACGAGAACTCCGGCGGCCCGGACAACGACTTCACCAACCGCAACACCACGTTCATGACCTGGAACCTGCTGCACCTGGCGCGGCTGCTGAAGGACGCCGGGGGCTTCCCCGCGTACGGCAACCAGCGCTCCGCCTGGGAGGCCGGGTGCCGGTTCGACTTCCCGAACCCGGACTACCGCTGAGACGACCGCCGAGGCAACGGCCGGGAGCCGGATGTCCCGGCCTCAGCCCGCCCAGTCCAGCAGGGGCCTCCGGCGCTCCGGGGCGCGGAGCTTCGCCATCGCGCGGTGCTCCACCTGGCGTACCCGCTCCGTGGTCAGACCGAGCTGTTCGGCCACCTGCCTGCGGGTGTGCGTGCGGCCGTCGTGCAGTCCGTACCGGAGGGTGAGGACCATCGCCTCGCGCGGTTCGAGTGTGGCGATGGTCGCGCGGAGCTGCTCGACGAGGGCGTGGTACTCGGCGACGTGCGGCGCCTGGAGGACCTCGGCGTCCTCGATGAGGTCACCGACGACCGTCTCGCCTGATTCGCCGACGGGGGTGTCGAGGCTGATGGCCTCGCGCCCCACGTGGCGCAGCATGGTGACCCTCTCGACGGACATGTCCGCCGCCTCGGCGGCCTCATCGGCGGTCGGCTCGCGGCCGAGGCGCAGCTGGAGCTCGCGTTCCTTGCGGCCGAGCTTGGACAGGTCCTCCACCAGGTGGACCGGCAGCCGCACGGTGCGGGCGTGCTGGGCCAGGCCGCGTTCGATGGCCTGGCGGATCCACCAGGTGGCGTACGTCGAGAACTTGTAGCCCTTGGCGTAGTCGAACTTCTCGACGGCCCGGATGAGACCGAGGTTGCCCTCCTGGACGACGTCGAGGAAGGGCAGCCCTCGGTGGCTGTGCTTCTTGGCGACGGCCACCACGAGCCGCAGGTTGGCGCGGACCATGTGGTCCTTGGCGTGCTGCCCGTCGCGGGCCACCGCCTTCAGGTCCTCGCTGCGCGCGGCCGGCAGTTCGCGCCGGTCCGCCTCGGCCTCGCGGAGGAGTTCGTCCGCGTACACGCCGGCCTCGATGCGCTTCGCCAGGTCGACCTCCTCGGCCGCTGTGAGGAGGGGCGTCGCGGAGATCTGCGCGAGGTACTGCCGTACGAGGTCGGTCGTGTCGTCACGCTCGACGGACTCGGCCCGGCGCGAGGCCGTGACGGCGGTCTTCTCCATGGTCGCTCACCAGCTGTCGGTCGGGGCGTGGTGTCCGGCTCTGTCCCGGCGCTCCCCGTACGGCGACGGGTTGCACCCAGGGACGGGGGTAAACGCGAGGGGCGTGCCGACTGTGCGTTCCCCGCCGGTCAGCGGTTCACCGTGACCGGGACGGTGTCCGAGATCACAGGCCGTCCGTCCTTCGGTGACTCCCAGTAGGCCGTCAGGAGGCCGGGCCCGGAGCGGGCGGCCTCGTACGGGACGGTCACGTCGAACGTGCCGCGCGTGCCGCTGCCCGAGGTGGCCGTGCCGTAGAGGTCGGCGGCGGTGCGGCCGGCCGCGTCGGTGATTTTCAGCCGGAACGTGGCCTCGAAGGTGTTCGCGGTCCCCCACACCCGCACCGGACTGCCGATGGTCTCGCCGATCATCGGGGACTCCACCAGGATGTCGGGCGTCAGGTCCTCGAAGTCGGCCCGGCCGACGGGCTTGTTCAGCTCGATGCCCTCGCCGCCGAAGCTGCGCACCGGCTTGCCGTCGAGGGCGAACTGCACCTTGTCGATAGTGGGGAACCGGGTGGCGGTGAAGACGACCTGGGCGAGGCGGGCCCGCATGGACAGGGTGCCGCCCCCGTCGTCGTACCGCTCGGACAGGTCGACGGTCGCGACGCGGTCCCGTACGGCGACGGAGTTCAGCGTCGTACCGGCGGGGATGGCGGTCGTACGGTCGTGCCCGCGCTCGAATCCGGTGGGTCCGGCGAGCAGGGCGCGCAGGGCGCCGGCGGCGGTGGAGGGGGCGGCCACGGGGCGTGGGGCCGGGGAGACCTGCTCGCCGTGCAGGAAGTAGACGGCGGCGCGGACCTGCTTCGGCGGGGTGCCGCCGGTCGGCGTCGACGGGGGCGGCGTGTTCGGCGGGGCCGGCGTGGCCGGGTCGGTGGGCGTCGTCGGCGGAGGGGCGGTGGGTGTGGCGGGACCGGGGGTGGTCGTGGGGGTGGCGGACCGTGGTGTGCCGGTGCCGGTGCCGGTCCCGGTGGTCCCGGTCCCGGTGCCGTTGGTGTTGCTGGTGTTGCCGTTCCCGTTTCCGTTGGCGCACGCGGTGAGTGCGAGGGGGAGGATCAGTACGGTGGCGAGCGCCGCCGCCGTACGGAGCCTGTGGGTGGATGCGAGTGTCGTACGGGTCTGAGAGCCCATGGCAGCCTCCTCCGACCCCTCATGGAAACACCCCTGCCGCCCGTTGCAAAAGCCCTGGTCGGCTACGGGTTTCCGGGGCGGTGCGGCGCCGCGCCGCCTCCTACTCGGACTGCTGCGCCTGCTCCGCCTGCTTCGCCTTGATGCGGGCGGCTTCCTTGCGTACCTCGGCCTGGGTGGCGCGCTCCTTCTGGAGCCACTCCGGGTTCTCCTGCTTGAGCGCCTCGATCTGGTCCGTGGTGAGCGCCTCGGTGATCCCGCCGCGGGCCAGGCCCGAGATGGAGACGCCGAGCTTGGCCGCGACGACGGGCCGCGGGTGCGGGCCGTCGCGCCGCAGGTCGCGGAGCCACGCGGGCGGGTCGGCCTGGAGCGCGTTCAGTTCGCCGCGCGAGATGACACCCTCCTGGAACTCTGCGGGGGTGGCCTCGAGGTACACACCCAGCTTCTTCGCCGCGGTCGCGGGCTTCATGGTCTGGGCGTTCTGGTGCGACGTCATGCCGTCCAGGATATCGAGCGTGTGCGCGGCCTCCGACCATGGCGGGTAGCCTGTGCTGCGTGACAGGCTCGGAAGTACCCCGTTCGTTCCGGCTCGGGTACGTCCCGGGTGTGACGCCCGCCAAGTGGGTGCGGATCTGGCAGGAGCGCCAGGCCGGCATCCCGCTGACGCTGGTCGCGCTGTCCGCGGCCGAAGCACCCGACGCGCTGCGGCGGGGTGAGGTGGACGCCGGATTCGTACGGCTGCCGGTCGACGGTACGGACCTGAGCGCGATCCCGCTCTACACGGAGACGACGGTGGTCGTCGTCCCGAAGGACCATGTGGTGACGGCGGCCGACGAGGTGTCCGCCGCTGACCTGGCCGACGAGATCGTGTTCCATCCGCTCGACGACACGCTCGACTGGGAGCGCCCGCCCGGGAAGCCCGCCTTCGAGCGGCCCGCCACGACGGGCGACGCGGTCGAGCTGGTGGCGGCGGGGGTCGGGCTGCTGGTCGTGCCGCAGTCGCTGGCGCGTCTGCACCACCGCAGGGACCTCACGTACCGGCCGCTCACGGATGTGCCGCAGTCGCGGGTCGCGCTGTCGTGGCCCCAGGAGGAGACCACCGATCTGGTGGAGGACTTCATCGGGATCGTCCGCGGCCGGACGGTCAACAGCTCGCGGGGCCGCAGGGCCGGGGCGCCGGAGGAGCCGCCGAAGGGCGGGGCCAAGGGAGGCGCCAAGGGCGGTGCGCAGCGGAAGACCGCGGGAGGCGGCAAGGCTGCGG
>NZ_JABWDV010000132.1 GCF_013362995.1 Streptomyces sp. TRM64462
ACGGGGATCGCGCGCGGCACGGCGGACATCGTCATGCATCACCGGCGCGCTTGCGGCCGCGCTGCTCGTCGCGCACGCCGCGGTGCTGATGACGTGGTATCCGGGCATGAGTTGTCTGCTCACCCGGATGGGCCGCCGCATCGCGAGACCCGGACTCTCGGCGGCGCTCGACTGGATCATGGGTTCCGCGCTCATCGGGCTCGGCATACGACTGACCGTCGTTCCGCTCTGAGTCGGAGGGTTCGGAGCGTCATGGCCGCTGCGGCGGCTGGACCCAGCCCAGGGACCGCTCGACGGCGCGTTGCCAGCAGCCGTATTCGCGCTCCCGCCGTTCGGGATCCATGGCCGGAAGCCACTGGGCGGCCCGGTGCCAGTTGCGGCGCAGGACCTCCATGTCGGGCCAGTAGCCGGCCGCGAGGCCGGCGGCGTAGGCGGCGCCCAGCGAGACCGTCTCGGCGACCATGGGGCGTACCACGGGAACGTCGAGCACGTCGGCCAGGAACTGCATGAGCAGGTTGTCGGAGGTCATGCCCCCGTCCACCTTGAGCTGCTTCAGGGCGAGCGCGGAATCGGCGTTCATGGCGTCGACGACCTCCCGTGTCTGCCAGCCGGTGGCCTCCAGGACGGCTCGGGCCAGGTGGCCCTTGGTGATGTAGGAGGTGAGTCCGACGATGACGCCGCGGGCGTCGCTTCTCCAATGGGGGGCGAACAGACCGGAGAACGCGGGGACGATGTAGCAACCGCCGTTGTCCTCGACGGTGCGCGCCAGGGTCTCGATCTCGGGTGCGCTGCTGATCAGCCCCAGCCGGTCGCGGAACCACTGGACCAGCGAGCCGGTGACGGCGATCGGCCCCTCCAGGGCGTAGACGGCGGGCTGCTGCGCGATCTTGTACGCGACGGTGGTGAGGAGGCCGTGCCGGGACCGTACGACGTCGGTGCCGGTGTTCATCAGCAGGAAACTGCCGGTGCCGTAGGTGCACTTGGCCTCGCCGGGCGAGAAGCAGGTCTGCCCGAACAGGGCCGCCTGCTGGTCGCCGAGGGCGGCCGTGATGCGGACTCCGGGGAGCAGGGAGCGGGCCTCGCCGTAGCTCTCGGCCGACGGCCGGATCTCCGGCAGCATCTGGCGGGGGACTCCGAAGAACTCCATGAGTTCGGCGTCCCAGGTCAGCGTCCGCAGGTTGACGAGCATGGTGCGGCTGGCGTTGGTGGCGTCGGTGATGTGCAGGCCGCCGGCCGTTCCACCGGTGAGGTTCCAGATCAGCCAGGTCTCCATCGTGCCGAACAGCACCTCGCCGTCCCGGGCGCGCTGCTCCAGCCCGTCGACGTGATCGAACAGCCAGCGGATCCGGGGCGCGGAGAAGTAGGTCGAGGGAGGCAGGCAGCAGCGTTCGAGGAAGAAGCCGTCGCCGGGCCGGTTTCTCAGCTCGTCGACGAGCGGAGCGGTGCGGGTGTCCTGCCAGACG
>NZ_JABWDV010000011.1 GCF_013362995.1 Streptomyces sp. TRM64462
GGTGGCGGGAGCCGGAGCGGAAGCCGGCCATCCGCCAGATGCGCACCTCACGCACCAGCCCGGGTGCCTCCCTGACGAGGATCGCCAGCATGAGGCCGCCCAGCAGAGCCGCCTCGGCGATCAGCACGTTTCTGGCCGTCAACATCGCTGTCTCTCCTCGCTGTCGGTCGTGTCCGCCGCTCCCGCGCGGCTCATCCCGGCGGGATGTTGGGCATGATGCCCATGATCGCGTTGTGCCGTCTGACGTGGATGCCGGTGGACCGGCGAGCGTCGGCGGTGCCGTCCTTGTGGTGGCCCGGCTGCTTGTCATACGGGCCCTTGTTGCCCTGGTGGAGGCCGGCCACATGGCTCGGCGTATCGGGCTTCACCTGGGGCCTGCCCACTCTGATCCTGCCCATCGTCCGCTCCTCTCGTCCGCTCCTCATGTGCGTTCGGTCAGTTCCGCGAAGAACCGCTCGACGGCCGGCCACACCGTGCCGCCGCCGGACAGTCCCCGCCACTCCCGGCGGACGACCGCGACCATCCGGAAGCAGTCGTCGACCGGGGTGATCCAGTGGTGCCGCCCGCCGCGCGCCGTGTTGACGAGCAGCGCCTCGACGTCGGGGGCGAGGGTGCCGAGCGGCGGGCAGGCCGCCACCACGTCCTGCCAGGCCCCGGGGTCGGTCTCCCAGCGGGTCGCGCCCGCGGGGCTGGGGTAGTGCGCGGTGACCGTGCCGTCGGTGTGCGGCACGAAGAAGGCCAGCCCGACGGGGACGCCGAGCGGCGTCGTGTCGACCGGCGGCAGCCTGACCCGGCGGCGGGGCACCAGCCGGTAGTGGCCATCGCCGGCCTTTCCCCGCACGAAGAGCAGGGAGCAGGGGCGGCATGCGCACAGCACCTCGTCCCTCTCCGTGTCGTACAGGTGCCGGTGCTCGCCGGGCGCGCACTCGGCGGGCGTGTCCTCGACGGGCAGTTCCTCACCGCACAGCTCGCAGCGCTCGCCGCCGCCGGGCCGGCGGCGGTCGCCGGCCGCCTCGCCGATGATCCGGGCGAGCGCGCCGGGGGTCACGCCGGCTCCCCGGACCGGGCGGCGCGGTGCGTGAGCGCGTCGAGCGGGACGAACGCGGGGGGCCGCGCATCGGCGGGCGCCTGGGCCCGTTCGACACCGGACAGTTCGGGGGCGGCGGCGAGCAGTGTCTCGCGGACGGCGTCCTCGACGCCGGCCCACGTCGAGCCGCAGCCCGTGGTCGTGAGGCTGACACGTGCCACGCCCCCGTCGACGCCGTCCAGCGCGATGTCGCCGCCGCGTTCCCTCAGCACGGGCCGCAGCCCGTCGACGGCGCGGGCGACCCTGCGCTCCACCGGCTCGGGGTGGAGGCCGTGCAGCACCAGGAGGTGGCCGACGAGGTCGTCGTCGGCCATACGGGCGGTCAGTTCGCCGTCCGCGTGGTCCAGGACGCGGGCGAGCGCCTCTCCGTAGAGCGCGGTCAGGTCGCGCACCGCCTCGATCGCCGCCCGTGCGGTGGGTCCGGGCGCGGCCTCGACCTGTTCGAGGAGTTCGTCGGCGCGGGACAGGTGTGCGGCGACCGCCGCGTCGTCGAGCCGCGTGCTGCCGTCAGCCATGGCCGGCTCCGTACGTCGGGGTGTGGAACGTCTGGAGGGTGTTGCCGGGGCCGAGGTACATGTGCACGCCGCAGGGCAGGCACGGGTCGAAGCTGCGGACGGTGCGCATGATGTCGACGCCCTTGAAGTCGTCGGGCCCGTTCTCCTCGAAGACGGGCTGGCCCTGGACTGCGTCCTCGTACGGTCCGGGGGTGCCGTAGCTGTCGCGGGGGCTGGCGTTCCAGGGGGTGGGCGGGTAGGGGTGGTAGTTCGCGATCTTCTTGTCCTTGATGACCAGGTGGTGGGAGAGGACACCGCGGACCGCCTCGTGGAAGCCGCAGCCGATCGCCTCGTCGGGGACCTCGTAGTTCTCGAAGATCTTGGTGTCGCCGGCCCGCACCAGTCCCATGGCCTTCTCGGCGAACTCCAGGGCCATGGCGGCCGCGTAGGC
Source organism: Streptomyces sp. TRM64462 (assembly GCF_013362995.1). Lineage (GTDB taxonomy): Bacteria > Actinomycetota > Actinomycetes > Streptomycetales > Streptomycetaceae > Streptomyces. The sequence goes on from NZ_JABWDV010000011.1 coordinate 2,033, forward strand.
GACGAAGTAGGGGCGGGCGCGGTCCCGTTCGATGGTGTTGCTCCACCGGGGGATGTGCCATTCCAGCGTGGTCTCGGGCAGCTTCTCGCTCCTCGGCAGGGTGATCCGCACGCTGCGGCCGGTGGCCTTGACGTAGGAGGTGTCGACGCGTCCGTTGAGGGCGGTTGACCACAGCCGGGCGAGGGGGCCGCCGCCGGTGTCGAGTGCCAGGTGGTCGCCGCTGGTCTTGTCGTACCAGCGGGGGCTCATCACCCAGCTGTACTTGGCGTCGAACTCCCGCTTCTGCGGCACGGGCACGGTGGTCTGGTTCCAGGGGTGCCGCATGTCGACGGGGTTGCCGAGCGGGTCGTGGGTGACGAAGGGCTCCTCGGTGGCCCAGTCCTCGTAGAACGAACTGCCCAGCAGGATGCGCATGCCGAGGTTGATGTCGACGAGGTCGTCGGTGACGAGCTCGCCGTCCACGATGACGCCGGGGGTGACGTACATGGCCCTGCCCCAGTCGCCCATCGTCTCGTAGCGGTAGTCGCATACGTCGGGGTCCTGCCAGGAGCCCCAGCAGCCGAGCAGGACACGGCGGCGGCCGACCTCCTCGTAGCCGGGCAGGGCTTCGTAGAAGAAGTCGAAGACGTCGTCGTTCATCGCCACGGACTGTTTGACGAAGTCGAGGATCCTCATCAGGCGGGACAGGTAGTCGGTGAACGCGGTCGGGCTGGGCATGGTGCCGACGCCGCCGGGATACATCGTGGAGGGGTGGACGTGGCGGCCCTCCATCAGGCAGAACATCTCGCGCGTGATCCGGCTGACCTTGAGGGCGCGCTTGTACACCTCCCCCTCGAAGGGGTTGAAACCGCGCATGATGTCGGCGATGGTGCGGTAGCCGTGGATGTCCCCGCGGGGTGCCGGGGTGCGCTCCGCCCTGGCCAGGACGCCGGGGTTGGTGGCCTTGACCATGGCCTCGCAGAAGTCGACGAACACCATGTTGTCCTGGAAGATGGTGTGGTCGAACATGTACTCGGCCGCTTCGCCGAGGTTGACGATGTGTTCGGCGAGGGGCGGCGGCTTGACGCCGTAGGCCATCTGCTGCGCGTAGTCGGAGCAGGTGGTGTGGTTGTCCCCGCAGATGCCGCAGATCCGTGAGGTGATGAAGCCCGCGTCGCGCGGGTCCTTGCCCTTCATGAACACGGAGTAGCCGCGGAAGAGCGACGAGGTGCTGTGGCACTCGGCCACTTCGCGGTTGGCGAAGTCGATCTTCGTGTAGATGCCGAGGTTGCCGATGATCCGGGTGATCGGGTCCCAGGACATGTCCACGAGCTGCGCGGGTTTGCGCTCCGTGGTGCCGGCCCGGTCCTCGGTGTACGTCATGTGGGGTCCCTGTCTCGGTGCTCGCTGCGGTCGCGGTCGGGTGTCTCAGGGGCGCCAGTACGGGTCGTAACCGCTGGTCAGCTCCGGTTTGTTGTGGTGCCACCGGGGTTCGCGGTTGACCGCGACGTTGGTGATGGCGCGCATCCGGCGGATGAAGCCGCCGTACGGCCGGATGAGCATCGACGACAGCCGGCCGCCGGTGGGTTCGTCCATGAACGGCATGAAGGAGTCGGGGAAGCCGGGCATGGTGCAGCCGATGCAGATGCCGCCGACGTTCGGGCAGCCGCCCACGCCGGACATCCAGCCGCGCTTGGGCACGTTGCAGTTGACGACCGGGCCCCAGCAGCCGACCTTCACCTGGCACTTGGGAGAGTTGTAGTCCTTGGCGAAGTCGCCCTGCTCGTAGTAGGCGGCGCGGTCGCAGCCCTCGTGCACGGTCTTGCCGAAGAGCCACTGGGGGCGCAGCATGTGGTCCAGCGGCGGCGGTGGTGCCGACCCGGCCGCGTGGTACAGCACCCACAGCAGGGTCTCCATGAAGTTCTCGGGCTGGATGGGGCAGCCCGGCACGTTGACGACCGGGAGCGCGCCCTGGGACTTGAAGTCCCAGCCCAGGTAGTCGGCGAGGCCCATGGATCCGGTGGGGTTCCCGGCCATCGCGTGGATGCCGCCGTAGGCGGCGCAGGTGCCGGCCGCGACCACGGCCCACGCCTTGGGGGCGAGGCGGTCGATCCACCAGTTGAGCGTGAGGGGTTCGCCGGTGTCCGGGTCGTTGCCGAAGGACGTCCAGTAGCCGTCGCCCTCGATGATGTTCTGATTGGGGACGGAGCCCTCGATGACGAGGATGAACGGCGCCAGTTCCCCGCGCGCCGCCGCGCGATAGGGGGCGAGGAAGTCCTCGCCGCCCTCGCTGGGCGAGAGCACCTTGTTGTGGAGGTGGATCTTCGGTACGCCGGGGACGAGCCCCAGCACGAGGTCCTCGAGGGCGGGCTGGTCGGCGGCCGTCAGGGAGACGGTGTCGCCGTCGCAGCTCATGCCCTCGGAGATCCAGAGGATGTGGATCTCGTCGAAGCCGTTCCGCGGGGGGCGTTCGGGCGCTCGCGCCTCGTCCTCGGTGCCGCTGTCGATGGTCATGTCTTCGGCCTCCGTTGCAGTCGGTCGCGGAGTCGGTCGTAGGCCGCCGCGAGCGGCGCGGCGAGGGCGAGGGCGGGCGGCTCGTCGGGGGCGTGCGGGTGGGGCCGGGTGGGTGCCGTCTGCTTGGCCTTGTCGAGGAGCCGCCCGAGCTCGTCCAGGTCCTGCTGCGGGACCGCGTCGCGCAGGCGGGGCAGCAGGTCGTCCTCGTCGTCCTGCACGTGCTGTTCCACCTCGTGGCGCAGCTCGTCCATGAGTCGGTCGGCCCGCTCGTCGCCCGGCGGCAGCCGGTCCAGTTCCAGGAGCGTCTTCTTGACGGCCGTGTGCGCGCCGAGACGGTCGTCGATGTCCTCGCTGCCGTCCGGCAGGACGCGCTTGGCCAGCGGGTAGACCATCAGCTCCTCCAGGGCCGCGTGCTTGGACAGCTCGCGGACCATGACCTCGACCACCGCCCGGCGCTGGTCCACGGAGGCCGCCGCGTGGTAGTCGCGGAAGAGCTGCTCCACCATCCGGTGGTCATGCGTCAGCAGTTCGAGGGCGTCCATCGCACCTTTCCTCGTCCGGGTGGCCGTCCAGCGGCTGGAGTTCGTCGGGGCGGAAGTAGAGGAACCGGCCGTACCAGCTGTTCAGCTCGGCCGCGGGGTCGTCGTCGAGCGTGACCGCGAGGTGCACGCTGCCGTCGACGTCGTGGAAGACGGCCTCCACCAGGGCGTCGCGTCCGGTGAGGAACATGTCCTGGGCGTCGGCGCCACGGCCGCGCGGCCGCAGCCGTACCCGGCTGCCGCCCGCCACGGGCACGCCGTCGACGAGGACGGCGTCCGTCGTGGGCGACAGCCCGTCGTCGCCGCCCTCCCGCCACCAGGGGGCGGCGGGCCGCGGTGTGGCAGGCCGCGCGGCGGTGCCGTCGGCGGTTGCGGGCACGTACGTCGGCGGCTCGGGCCCCGGTTCCGGGGAGCGGAGGGTGCCGTGCAGCCGGGCGAAGACCTCCGGCGGCATGGTCTCGACGCGGTCGATGATCTCGGCGGCGCGCCGGTCGGTCGCCCGCGCCTCGCGCTTCTCCCGGTCGGTCAGGAGCAGGGTCCGCAGGGTGAGGATCTCGTCGATCTCGGCGGCGTCGTGCAGGTCCCCCGGGCTCTCCGGCGCCACCTGCGGGTGGTCGGACAGGATGATCGGCGACGACAGCACCGTGTCGCCGGAGCCCGGCGCGCCCGCCAGCACGGGGAAGGTGTACAGGTTGCGGCACCCCCGGGCGTGTTCCGCGCAGTCGTCCGGCGGGTCGATGAGCGAGAGGAACTCCAGGCCGTCGCCGCCGACGAGGGTGTGCGTGGCGATGAGCGCCGAGCGCAGCGCCTCGTCGCGTGAGGCCCCGGCGGCGGTGTCGCCGGTGTTGCGGGTGTGCACCCGGAGCCGGTGCAGGCCGGGGACGCCGGGGAGTTCCTCGGCCCGTAGCGCCGTCTCCGCCTCGACCGGCCACCGGCTGCGTACGGCCCGGACCGTGCCGTCGCCGAGCGGTTCGGTCTCCGCGCCGCCGGGGCTGCCCACCGGGAAGGAGCGTTCGCCCGCGAGCAGGTCCGCGAGCGGGACGACGAGGTCGGCTTCGCGGGGCACCGCCTCGTCGAAGCTCAGGTGCACGGTGCCGCCGGTCTCGGCGGACTCCACGGGCACGTGGCCGGCTCCGGGCTCGTGCCGCTCCAGTTGCTTGCGCTGCGCCTGGAGGTACCGCACCCGCACGTGCACCGTCGCGGTGGGCCGAGCCTGTACCAGGCACTCGGTCTGCTGGTACCAGGAGTCCACGGACCCGGAGAGCCCGGGCGGCACGGGGCCGTCGGCCTCGGCCCAGGGCCGGGGCGTGAGCACGCCGAACTGCCAGCGCACCCGGTTCTTCGGGGAGGACCTGCGGTACGGGTACAGGAGGTAGCCCTCGTACAGGATCGCGTCGGCCACCGCCCGTACCTGCCCGAAGGCGCGGCCGGAACCCGGTGTGCCGCCGCTGCGCGGGTGGCCCGGATCGTCCCGCATCGGTTCTCCTCACCTGGAGGGTCGTGGGTACGTGCTCCCTTCCACCAGGCTCACACCGCTCAAGCACCCTCGCCCCCTCACCAGCGGGTGCGAGCCGCGCCCCGGCCCTGTGGCCTGCGCAGACGGGCGGTGGGGGCCACGGGGCGGCGGGCATTCGGGGGAAAACGCGGGCCACGCACGGCGGGAGCCCGCGCGGGTGACGGCCGGTCCGGGCACCGGCCGCGTACGCTGACGGCCCCCATCACCGTCCCGAACTGCGGTGCGTCATGCTCCAGGGCCATCTGACACGCGGTCTCCGGGCCTCCCTGCGCAACAACGGGCAGGCTTACGGGTTCTCCGTGTCCATCACCGCCGGCATGGCGGTGCTCAACACGGAGACGGACGTCTCCGCGGGTGCCGCCGTCCTCTTCTTCGCCCTCGGCGCGGCGGCCGCCTTCAGCGTCCTGGAGGCGGTGGCGTCGCACGGCTTCCGCAAGCCCATGGACGAGGAGCCGAGCACGGTCACCGCGCTCGGCATCTCGCTGAGTCTCGTCTCTGTCGGGACGGCCAGCGGGCTGGCGTGGGTCATCGCCCATTTCGTGGGCGGCACGGTGGCCTGGCCCCTGACGGGTTTCGTGGTCTCGACCGTGTACCCCCTGGCCGCGGGGGTGGAACTCGCCATCGCGCAGCAGGCGAGGGAGTCGTCGGAGTCGGAGACGTCCGAGGAGAAGAAGCAGGAGGAGAAGGACGAGAAGGAGGAGAAGGAGAAGGGGAAGGAGGAGGAGTAGGGGCTCACCCGCCGGCCGGGAGCCCGGGCGCGGTCGGAAGTCCCGTCGCGGTCGGCGTCGGCGTCGGCGTCGGCGTCGGCGTCGGCGTCGGCGGGACGGTGTCGGCGCGGCGGGCGCGGGGTGGCGCCGGCGGGGCGGTGGCGGGTACGCCGGCGGGCACCGCCGTCTTGCGGACGAACGCCGCACGCAGGGCGTGGTAGGGCGCCTCGGGGTCGAAGAAGATGCGGCGCATGTGCTCCAGCTCGGCCTGCCGGTACTCCGCGAGGGACCGCTCGGCCTCGTCACGCGCCCGGGCCGCCCGCTTGGCGGCGATCCGCTCCCGCAGCGCCCACGCGCCGGCGAGTTCGCCCGCCATCCGGCCGGCCTCACGGGCGAACCCCTGCGCCGGGGCGGCGACCAGCCGGTCGGCCAGGCCCATGCGGCAGGCCGCGGCGGCGCTCACCGGCCGGGCCTCCTCCACGAGCCGCTCAGCGGCGGCGGCGCCGATACGGCGGGGCAGGGTGTACGTCCAGAACTCGGAGCCGTACAGGCCCATACGCCGGTAGTGCGGGTTCAGCACGGCACCGGTGCGGCACCAGACCTCGTCGGCGGCGAGGGCCAGCATCACGCCGCCCGCGGCCGCGTTGCCGCCGAGCGCGGCCACGACCAGGCGGTCGTCGGTGCGCAGGACGGCCTCGACGAGGTCGTCCATGGCGTTGATGTTCGCCCAGGACTCGGCGGCCGGGTCCGGGGAGCCCTCGATGACGTTCAGGTGGATGCCGTTCGAGAAGAAGTCGCGGCGCCCGCCCAGGACGAGCACCTTGGTGGGCCGCTCCAGCGCGTAGCGGTAGGCCTCCAGGACACGGCGGCACTGGGCGGTGCTCATGGCGCCGCCGGGGAAGCCGAACTCGACGAACCCGACGCCACCCTCCTGGCGGTACCGGATGTCGCTCCAGGTGTGCTTCTGGTCGTCGGCCTCCAGGGGGGCGGGAATCTCCGGGACCCCGGCGAGCCGCTCCCCCAGGACGTCCGCCGCCGGCAGCCGGAAGGTGGGCGGCGCCCCGGGGCGGCGGCGTTCCCGCAGCTCGGGGATCCACACGGCGCCGTCCTGGGTGGCGCGGCAGATCGCCCCCGCCCGCCGGGCGACGACCTCGCCGGGGCGGCCGCGCAGCTCGCCCTCCGGGTGGCCGCCGTGCAGGAACACCTCGGCGCCGAGTACCTCGTCGCGCACGCCGGGCCGGGAGTCGGCGGCGCGCAGCTTGCGCAGCACGGTCTCCGTGGTGTCGTGCGCCCAGTCGACGCGCCGCCGCTCCTGCCGCAGGGCGTTGCGCCACACGACGCGTACCCCGGGGTCCTGCTGCGACCGCGGCGCGTATCCGCCGGCGGCGAAGCGCTCGACGGCCCGGTGCACGGCGGCCGCCGCCGCGTCGGACACCTCGTTGCGGTAGAGGTCGCTCTTGCCGACGGGTGCCACCGGGAAGGCGGCGGAGGCCCAGATGGGGCCCGCGTCCATGGCGGCCTCGGCCTGGAGGACCGTCACGCCCCATTCGGCGGTGCCGGAGTCGATCGCCCAGTCGAGGGACGACGGGCCGCGGTCGCCGGGCGGGCCGGGATGGACGACGAGGCAGGTGTACGCCGACCAGATGTCCTCCGGGACGGCGGTTCTGAGCATGGGCGCGACGATCAGGCCGGGGCGTCTCGCGTGCACCGCGCGCCGTACGTCCTCGTCGTCACCTCCGGCGGCGACGACGATGTCCACGCGGTGCCCGGCGTCGGTCAGTTCGGCGTGGAGGCGCTGGGAGAGGCTGTTGTAGGCGCTGGCGAGCAGCAGGATGTCCATGGGGGTTCCTCTCTATGGGACGAGGCGTGCGGCCGACGCGTAGCGGCAGGCTGTACGTGACCGGTGAACGGCCGTCAGGTCCGCTCCTAGGTCCGGAGGGAGTCGCGCAGCAGGATGCAGAATGGCGCGGCGCCGGTGAGGTGCGACGCGTTTTCGGCGAACTGGTCGACGCGGCCGCGCCGGGCGGGATGCTGGACGGTCATGCCGTGTGCCGTACCCGCCGGCCGGCGCTCGGGCCCGCTCGGCGGCGCCGCGTCACCGGATGGGGCGCCCGGGGTGTGGGCCGTGCGGACGGCGCCCCTGATCTGCCTAATGGCCGGTACCCGTGTGTACGGCGGCCGATAGTGCCGTAGACACCGGCGACACCGTCGACACCGGCGAAGAGGGAGCGTGCGGATGCTGTTCCGGAAGCGGAGGGAGCACCTCAGGGAGCGGGCGCGGAGGGCGGCCGTCGGGGGGTACGTCGCCGTCGACCGGCGGGCGCCGCTCTCCGAGGCCGGCCGGGAGCTGCTGCGCAAGGCGTTCCCGGACCACTGGTCCTTCCTGCTCGGTGAGCTGGCCCTGTACAGCTTCGTGGTGCTCGTCCTGACGGGCAGCTATCTGACGCTGTTCTTCGACCCGGGCATGGACATCGCCCCGTACGACGGCTCGTACGCGCCGCTCCGCGGGGTTCCGGTGTCGGACGCGTACGCGTCGACGCTGCGGCTCAGCTTCGACGTGCGCGGCGGTCTTCTGATCCGCCAGGTCCACCACTGGGCGGCGCTGGTGTTCGTGGCGGCGCTGGCCGTGCACATGCTGCGGGTGTTCTTCACGGGCGCGTTCCGGCGGCCGCGCGAGCTGAACTGGATGATCGGCGTGACGCTGTTCATGCTGGCGATGCTGGAGGGCTTCGCCGGCTACTCGCTCCCGGACGACCTGCTGTCGGGTACGGGGCTGCGGACGGCCAACTCGATCGTTCAGTCGGTGCCGGTCGTCGGCACGTATCTGAGCTGGTTCGTGTGGGGCGGCGAGTACCCGGGCGACATCATCATCCCGCGGCTGTACATCGTGCACGTGCTGTTCGTGCCGGGGCTGCTGATCGCGCTGATCACGGTGCATCTGCTGATGGTGGTGTATCTGAAGCACACCCATTGGGCGGTGCCGGGCAGGACCAACAGGAACGCCGTGGGGCAGCCGATGTTCCCGCACTTCGTCACCAAGACGACGGGCCTGATGCTGCTGGTGTCCGCCGTGCTCGTGCTGATGGGCGCGATCGCCCAGATCAACCCGGTGTGGGCCTTCGGCCCGTACCGCGCCGACCAGGTGTCCACGGACGTGCAGCCCGACTGGTACGTGGGGTTCCTGGAGGGTGCGCTGCGGCTGATGCCGCCGTGGGAGGACGTCGTGGCGGGCCACACCCTCATGTGGAACGTGTTCCTCCCCACGATCGTGCTGCCGGGGCTGCTCTTCATGGTGCTGTACGTGTATCCGTACGCCGAGAAGTGGATCACCGGGGACCTGGCGGAGCACCATCTGTGCGACCGGCCGCGTGACCGGCCGGTGCGCACCGGGCTCGGGGTGGCGGCGATCGTGTTCTACGCGGTGCTGCTGGCGGCCGGCGGCAACGATGTGATGGCCCTGGTGTTCCGGGTGTCGGTGGAGGCGCTGACCTGGACGTTCCGGGTGGCGCTGATCGTGGGCCCGGTGCTGGCGTTCTTCGTGACGAAGCGGATCTGCCTGGGCCTCCAGGCGCACGACCGGCGGCTGCTGGAGGAGGGCGAGGAGACCGGCGACGTGAGCCAGAGCGTGTCCGGCGGGCTCGGCGAGAGCCACCGGCCGCTGGACCCCGAGCGGCGGTACCGGCTGCTCGTCAAGGACGTCCCGCGGCCCCTGGAGCGCCCGCCGGGTGACGCGCCGCTGCGGCACCGGGCGCGGGCGGCGCTGAACTCCTGGTTCTACGGCGACCGGGTGGACCTCCCGGCCACGGAGGCGGAACGCCGCCACATCGAGGCCCGGACGCTGGACCCGGCGACGGCGGCGGAGCAGGAGGAGCAGCGGGCGGAGGGGGCGGAGGGGCAGACGGAGGGGCGGGCCGGGGCCGGGCCGGCGCCGCGCAGGAAGGCGGCGCCCGACCGTCAGTCGTGACGCCCGGCGAACTCGAACACCATGCCGAACACGCCGGCCGCCAGCACCCCCACCCCGATCAGCGCGAGCCACAGCCCGAACACGACCCCCACGGCGAGCACGGTCGCGCCGAGCGCGACCATCGGCGGGTACGGGCTGTGCGGCGGGAAGAAGTCGACGGGGCCGCTGCGCTCACGGATCTCGGAGTCCTTGCGGTCCTCGGGGCGCGACCCCTTGCGGCGCTGGTTCACCGCGCAGAAGAACGCGATGAGGGCGGACATCAGGAACGACACGGTGAGAGCGGCCGCCCCGGCCGGCTCGCGCGCGAACCAGATGTAGGCCACGTCCGTGACGAGGAAGAACGCGGCCACGCCGGCGAACAGATACGCCTCGGTCTTCACCGGCGCACCTCCGGGCGATGCAGGTCGAGGGCGGGCGAGTCGGAGCGGATACGGGGCAGGGCGTGGAAGTTGTGCCGCGGCGGCGGGCAGGAGGTGGCCCACTCCAGGGACCTGCCGAACCCCCACGGGTCGTCGACCTCGACCTTCTTCCCGTACCGCGCGGTCTTCCAGACGTTGTAGAGGAACGGCAGCGTGGACGCGCCGAGCAGGAACGAGCCGATGGACGACAGGGCGTTGAGGACGGTGAAGCCGTCGGCGGCGAGGTAGTCGGCGTACCGCCGCGGCATGCCCGCCTCGCCGAGCCAGTGGTGGACGAGGAACGTCAGCTGGAAGCCGACGAAGAGCGTCCAGAAGTGGATCTTCCCGAGCCGTTCGTCGAGCAGCTTGCCCGTCAGCTTCGGCCACCACAGGTAGAACCCGCCGAACATGGCGAACACGATGGTGCCGAACAGGACGTAGTGGAGATGGGCCACGACGAAGTACGAGTCGGTGAGGTGGAAGTCCAGCGGCGGTGAGGCGACGAGGACCCCGCTGAGCCCGCCGAGCAGGAAGGTGACGAGGAAGCCGATCGCCCAGACCATCGGCGTCTCGAAGGAGATGCTGCCGCGCCACATGGTGCCGATCCAGTTGAAGAACTTCACCCCCGTGGGCACGGCGATCAGGAAGGACATGAAGGAGAAGAACGGCAGCAGGACGGCGCCGGTGGCGAACATGTGGTGCGCCCAGACGACCGCCGACAGCATGGTGATGGCGATGGTCGCGCCGACCATCCCGATGTACCCGAAGACGGGTCTGCGGCTGAAGATCGTGATGATCTCGGTGACGATGCCGAAGAACGGCAGGGCGACGATGTACACCTCGGGGTGGCCGAAGAACCAGAACATGTGCTGCCACAGCAGCGCGCCGCCGTTGGCCGGGTCGTACACGTGCGCACCGAACTTCCGGTCCGCCTCCAGGGCCAGCAGCGCCGCCGTCAGGACGGGGAAGGCGAGCAGCGCGAGGATGGAGGTGAACAGGATGTTCCAGGTGAACATCGGCATGCGGAACATGGTCATGCCGGGGGCGCGCAGGCAGATGATGGTGGCGATGAAGTTGACCGAGCCGAGCGTGGTGCTGAGCCCGGCCACGACAAGACCCATGGCCCACAGGTCGCCGCCGGCGCCGGGCGAGTGCACGGACCCGTTGAGCGGCGCGTAGGCGAACCACCCGAAGGCCGCGGCGCCTCCGGGCAGGAGCAGCCCGGAGACCACGACCAGGCCGCCGAACAGGAACAGCCAGTACGTGAGGGCGTTCAGCCGCGGGAACGCGACGTCGGGCGCCCCGATCTGCAGCGGCATGATGGCGTTGGCGAACCCGGCGAACGTGGGCGTCGCGAACAGCAGCATCATCACGGTGCCGTGGATCGTGAGGAACTGGTTGTACTGGTGGTTGCCGAAGATCTGGGTACCCGGCTGCGCCAGCTCCGCCCGCATCAGCATCGCGAGCACCCCGCCGAGCAGGAAGAACGCGAACGCGGTCGCCAGGTACATGTTGCCGATCGTCTTGTGATCGGTCGTGGTCAGATAGTTCCGGAGCCGGCTGCCTGCCTGGACGCGCGGGTTGTCGGGGGGTTCCTGCGGTTGTGGGCGCTGGCGCTGCCCCAGCTGCGGCATGGGCCCCTCCGGAGCGCTGAAGGCGGATGCGCGTGTTTCGTCCGGCCACGCGCGTCCTGTGTAGCCCTCCGAAGGGAGCGCCAAACCTCCCTTACGCCCGTTCGGCGGCCCGTGCACGCCGCAACCGGTGGGGCGTACGGGACGTCTTCGTCTGCGTCCGGCCGCCCGCACCCGGACGGCACCATGGAAGAGAAGAACGGAAAAGAGGAAGCACTGTGCGCTTTTCGTCTGTACGGCCCTCCCGCCGCGCCTTACTGACCACCGGAGGCGCCGCCGCCCTGGCCGCCGTCGCGGCCGGTGCCGGTACCGCACACGCGGCGGCCGCCGCGGCGGCGCGCTCGCGCGGGGACCGTGTCACCCGGGAGTTGCGCACGCTGGAGCGGGAGCACGGGGCGCGGCTCGGGGTGTTCGCCCTCGACACCGGGACGGGCCGGACCGTCGCGCACCGCGCGGACGAGCGCTTCCCCATGTGCTCGGTGTTCAAGACCCTCGCCGTGGCCGCCGTCCTGCGCGACCTCGACCGGAACGGCGAGTTCCTCTCGCGGCGCCTGCGCTACTCCGAGGCGTACGTCGAGAAGTCCGGCTACTCCCCCGTCACCGAGCTACGCGAGAACCTCCGCCACGGCATGACGGTCGCCGCCCTGTCCGACGCGGCCATCCGCCACAGCGACAACACGGCCGCCAACCTGCTGCTGCGCGAGCTGGGCGGGCCCACCGCCGTCACCCGGTTCTGCCGCTCCGTCGGCGACGGCGTGACCCGCCTCGACCGCTGGGAGCCCGAGCTGAACTCGGCGGAGCCCTGGCGCGAGACCGACACCACCACGCCCGGCGCCATCGGCAGGACCTACGGGCGTCTGGTCCTGGGCAACGCCCTGGCCCCGCACGACCGCGAGCGGCTGACCGGCTGGCTCCTCGGCAACACCACGAGCACCGAGCGCTTCCGCAAGGGGCTGCCCGCGGACTGGGTCCTCGCGGACAAGACGGGCGGCGGCGCGTACGGAAGCAACAACGACGTCGGCATCGCCTGGCCGCCCGGCCGGCCGCCCGTCGTCCTGGCCGTCCTGACGACGAAGCCCGCACCCGACGCGCCCGCCGACAACCCGCTCATCGCGAGGACGGCCGAAGTCCTGGCGGCCGCCCTGACCTGACCCGGCGCCCGGAGACGGGAGGCGGGTTCGTGGGGGCGGGCTCGTGGGGGGGGGTTGGTGGTTACTCCGCCGGCTCCACGCCCGGTGGCAGCGGTTCGGGCTCGTCGGGGTGGGCGCGGAGTCGCAGGATGGCCGCGCACAGCCCGCCCCACACGATCGCGATGGCGATGATCATCATGACGACGGCGCCCGCGGACATCACGGCTCCTTCCGGTCGGCGGCCCGTTCTGCCGGGGCCTCCATGTCGAGGTCGATGTCCTCGCCCCCCGCCTTCCACGGCAACAGGCTGAGGAGGATGCCCACGAGCAGCGCGAAGATCGCGACGCCCCAGCCGGACACGAGGAGGAAGCCCGTCGAGTAGCCCTCGTAGTTCTCGTCGAACTCCGCGCGCAGGCTGTCCACCATCATCCAGCCCAGCACCAGCGGTGTGATGACGCCGAGGCAGATGCGCCACCAGTGTCCGAGCCGGATCGCGGACGTCTCGTCCGCGTGCGCCTGGAGCCCGGGCAGCGCCCGCAGGAACCAGGCGATGACGACGAGGGCGACCAGCGCGGCGAGGGCGATGCCGTACTGGTTGATGAAGTGGTCGGAGGCGTCCAGCAGATAGAGCCCGCCGTCCGTCGGGTAGAGCAGGATCGACACGATCGCGACCAGGCCGCCGACGCCGAACACGGCCGGGAGGCGGCGCATGCCCGTACGGTCCTGCACGGCGGACACGACGACCTGCACGATGGAGATGAGCGACGACAGGCCGGCGATCACCAGCGACACGAAGAACACCACACCGAACAGACCGCCGAGCGGCATCTGCGAGATGACCGTCGGGAAGGCGACGAACGCCAGGCCGAGCCCGGAGGTGGCGACCTCGCCGACCGGGACGCCGGCGCTGGTGGCCATGAAGCCGAGCGTCGCGAAGACCCCGATGCCCGCCAGGATCTCGAACGAGCTGTTCGCGAAGCCCGCGACCATCGCCGACCCGGTGAGGTCGGCGCGCCGCCGCAGGTAGGAGGCGTAGGTGACCATGATGCCGAAGCCGATGGACAGCGAGAAGAAGATCTGCCCGTAGGCCGCCACCCACACACTGCCGTTGCCCAGTTCGGACCAGTCCGGCGAGAACAGCGCGTCCAGGCCCGCGCTCGCCCCGTCGAGGGTGAGGGAGCGGATCACCAGGGCGGTGAAGAACACCACGAGCAGCGGGATGAAGATCTTGTTGGCGCGTTCGATGCCGCGCCGGATGCCGAAGGCGAGGATGACGAGGACGACGGCCCACACGGCGATCAGCGGCCACAGCACCCCCGGCACGTACGAGGAGACGGTCCCGGGCGACGGCGCGACCTTGAGGAACGTGCCGAACAGGAAGCCCTCAGGGTCGTCGCCCCACTGCTGGCCGACCGAGAAGCCGACGTACCGCACGGCCCAGGCGAGGATGACGGCGTAGTACGTGGCGATGACGAAGCTCACCATGACCTGCCACCAGCCGAGCGCCTCGGCGGGGCGGGCCATGCGGCGCAGCGCCGCCGGCGGTGACATGCGGTACTTGCGGCCGATCGTGTACTCCATGATCAGCAGCGGGATGCCCGCGGTGAGCAGGGCGACCAGATACGGCAGGAGGAACGCGCCGCCGCCGTTCTCGAAGGCGACGGCGGGGAAGCGCCAGATGTTGCCGAGTCCGATGGCGGAACCGATCGCGGCCAGCAGGAATCCGGCGCGGGTGGCCCACTGCTCGCGGGGCTGCTCGGTCATGTCGTGTCCTTGGGGTCGCAGAACTGACCTGATGGCACGTTAGCGCGGGAAGCCGTACCCGGCGCGGCGGGAGACGACTCCCGGGCGCCGGGCGGGTGGCCGAAAGCGGACGGGTAGGGTGACCGGAACGCAGTTGGTCCCCGGGGAGGGTTCCGCGGCGGGGTGTCCGCTACATTGCCGGGTCGCGGCAGCATGCGGACCGGGCCCCGGTCGGCGGGCCGCGTGAGAACCGTCTTCGCTGATCGGGGGATGTCCCACCCATGGTGCTGGTCGCTGTCTTCGGTGCCGCACTGCTCATCGCGGTGCTGTTGTCCGGGCTCGCCGCCCGGACCGTTCTGTCCACGTCCTTCCTGTTCCTCGTCGGTGGCGCGCTCGTCAGCGACGGGTTCCTCGGGCTGATCCACATCACCCCGGACAGCGACATCGTGCGCGTGACCGCCGATCTGGCGCTGTTCGCGGTGCTGTTCACGGACGGCATGCACGTGTCGTTCCCGAAGCTGCGGGAGAACTGGAGGAACCCGGCACGCGCCCTGGGGCTCGGGATGCCGCTGGCGCTGGTCGGCATGGCGCTGATCACGCACTACGTGGTGGGTCTCGACTGGACGACGTCGTTCCTCGTCGGTGCGGTGCTGGCGCCCACCGACCCGGTGTTCGCCTCGGCGATCATCGGCAAGAAGGAGGTGCCGTCGAAGCTGCGGCAGCTCCTCAACGTGGAGAGCGGTATCAACGACGGCCTCGCGCTGCCGGTGGTGCTGGTGCTCATCGCCGCCGCCGGGCCGACGGCGGGCGGGCACACGGACACGTCGTACGGGGCGATCGCCCTGGAGCTCGGGCTCGGACTGGCGTTCGGTGTGCTGGTGCCGCTGCTGGTCAACGGGCTCGTACGGTTCCGGCTGCTGGGCGCGGAGCCGAAGCTGCAGCCGCTGCTGCCGCTGGCCATCGGCGTCATCCTCTACGCGGGCTGCCATCTGACGCACGCCAACCCGTACCTGGCGGCGTTTTCGGCGGGCGCGGTGCTCACGGCGGTGTCGCCGGAGGCGAAGAACGCGTTCGAGCCGCTGGGCGAGGCGCTGGCGGAACTGGCGAAGTTCGCGGCGCTGCTGGTGTTCGGGGCGCTGCTGACGCCGCAGCTGTTCGGCGACTTGTCGTTCGGCGGGTATGTGGCGGTGGTCCTGGCGATCGTGCTGATCCGGCCCGCGTCCATGCTGATCTCGCTGATCGGTACGCGGTTCGACCGGCGCGAGCGGCTGGTGGCGGCGTGGTTCGGGCCGAAGGGCTTCGCGTCGGTGGTGTACGGACTGCTGGTCCTCCAGGCAGGCATCCCGCAGGGGCAGGAGGCGTACACGCTGATCGCCGTGTGCATCGCCTTCTCGATCATCGCCCACAGCAGCACGGACGTCCCGATCGCCAAGGTCTTCCACGTGGAGAGGCTCGCGGGCATCCCGACGGACGAGGACGAGCACGCGGCCGCCGACCGCGACACCGCTGTTCCGGCCGGCCCGGCCGGGGGCGGCGACGCCTCCGTCGCGGCCAACGCGGTCGGCGCCCGGAGGGACGCCTGACGGCGTACGCGCCGTGCCCCTCATGGCCCTCCCGGCCCACCCCCCGGGGCCTGCCCGGGCCATGATGGACGGTGGAGCCCGGCGCGACGCCCGCCGCACGGTGTGACCCGGAGGTTTCCGGGCACCCGGGCGGGCGACGACGGAAGGAGACGCCGCCATGGACCCACGCACGGCCCGCAGCACGGTGGTACCCGCGCTGCGGGCCGTGCGCGCTGTCGTCCTCGACACCGACGGCGTCGTCACCGACTCGGCCCGGCTCCACGCGGCGGCCTGGAAGGCGGCGTTCGACGCCTACCTGCGGGACCTCGCCGCGACGACCGCCGAGGGCGGAGGGATCGCCTGGGCCGGCGGGGTCGGCGGGACCGGCACGGCGGGCGTGACCGGTGCGGTCGGCGAGGACGGCGGGACCGGCGAGGACGCCGGGACCGGTGGAACCATCAAGGACGGCGGGACCGGTGGGACCGGTGCGGTCGGCGCGGACGGCGGGATCGGCGAGGACACCGGGACCGGTGGCGACGGCGGGACCGGCGGCGACGGCGGGACCGGCGGCGACCGCGGGACCGGCGGCGACCGCGGGACCGGTGGCGACGGCCGGACTGGTGGCGACGGCGGGACCGGCGGCGACCGCCGGACCGGTGGCGGCCGCGAGATCGGTGGCGACCGCGAGATCGGTGGCGACCGCGGGGTGGAGCGGGACCTCGGGGCTGAGCGGGATGCGGCGTGGGCGCGGCCGTTTGACGAGGTGGATGACTATCTGCGGTACGTGGACGGGCGGTCGCGGCTGGACGGGGCCGCCGGGTTCCTGGCCTCGCGGGGGCTGCCCGCGACGGAGCGCGTGGTGGCGGCGGTCGCGGCCGACAAGGAGCGGCGGTTCACGGAGCGGCTCCGGGAGCGGGGCGTCGACGCGTACCCGGGGACGGTGCGGCTGCTGCGTGCCCTGCGCGGCGCGGGGGTGCCGCTGGCGGCGGCCTCGGCGTCGCGGCATGCGCGGGAGCTGCTGGAACGGGCCGAGGTACTGGACATGTTCGACGCGCTCGTGGACGGCGACGAGGCGGCGCGGCTGCGGCTGCCCGGGAAGCCGGACCCCGCCCTGTTCCTGGAGGCCGCGCGGCGGCTCGCCGAGCCACCGGAGGCGTGCGCGGTGGTCGAGGACGCCCTCGCGGGGGTGGAGGCGGGGCGGCGCGGGGGCTTCGGGCTCGTCGTGGGCGTCGACCGGACCGGCGGGCCGGGCACCGGGGACGCACTGCGGCGGCACGGCGCCGACGTCGTCGTACGGGATCTGGCCGAGCTGATCGCCGACACCGGCATCGGCGCCGCCGAGGGAGGGCCGTCGTGAGCGACTGGACGTGGGAGTTCGAGGGGTACGCACCCGAACGGGAGAGTCTGCGCGAGGCGCTGTCCACGCTCGGCAACGGCTACTTCGCGACGCGCGGCGCCCTGCCCGAGTGCCGGGCCGACGGCACGCACTACCCGGGCACGTACCAGGCGGGCTGCTACAACCGGCTGGCGTCGGAGGTGGCGGGCCGCCGGGTCGAGAACGAGGACATGGTGAACCTGCCCAACTGGCTGCCGGTGCGCTACCGCGTGGTGCCCGAGGGCCCGGAGGGCGGCCCGGCGCCGGAGCCGGGGCCGTGGCTGACGCCCGCGCACGAGTTCCTCACCGACCACTCCGGCACCCTCGACCTGCGCGGCGGCACGCTGGAGCGCCGCTCCCGGTACGAGGACGACGACGGGCGGCGGCTCGCGGTTCGGCAGCTGCGGCTGGTCCACATGGGTGACCCGCACCTGGCGGCGCTGCGTACCGAGTTCACGGCCGAGAACTGGGCGGGGACGCTGGAGGTGGAGGCCGAGCTGGACGGCTCGGTCGCCAACACGGGCGTGGCCCGCTACCGGCAGCTGTCGTCGCGGCATCTGGTGCAGCTCGGCACGGGCGAGGCGACGGACGGACGCGTGTGGCTGTTCTGCCGGACGTCGACGTCGGAGATCCGGATCGCGATGGCGGCGCGGACCACGGTCCCGGAGGACACCGAGGTGGTCCACGCCGAGCGACGCGTGACACAGCGGTTCCGGCTGACGCTGCTGCCGGGCGCGACGGTCACGGTCGACAAGACGGTGGCGCTGCACACCTCGCACGACCCGGCGATCTCCGATCCGCTGCACGCGGCCGTGGACCGCGTCGGCCGGGCGCCCGGCTTCGACACGCTGCTGGCCTCGCACCGTACGGCGTGGCAGCAGCTCTGGCGGCGGGCCGAGCTGGAGGTGCCGAACGAGGCGGGCCGTATCCTGCGGCTGCACCTGTTCCACGTGCTGCAGACGCTGTCGCCGCACACGGCGGACCTCGATGTGGGCGTGCCGGCGCGCGGGCTGCACGGCGAGGCGTACCGGGGCCACATCTTCTGGGACGAGCTGTTCGTCCTGCCGTACCTCAACCTGCACTTCCCTGAGGTGTCACGGGCGCTGCTCACCTACCGTCACCGGCGCCTGGAGCGTGCCCGTTTCTCGGCGCGTGACATCGGCAGGTCGGGCGCGCTCTATCCGTGGCAGAGCGGCAGCGACGGCCGCGAGGAGGCCCAGCAGCTGCATCTGAACCCGCGGTCGGGCCGCTGGCTGCCGGACCACTCGCACCTCCAGCACCACGTGGGCTCGGCCGTCGCGTACAACGTGTGGCGGTACTGGGAGGCGACCGGGGACGACGAGTTCCTGCACACCAAGGGCGCGGAGATGCTGCTGGAGATCGCCCGGTTCTGGGCGGACTCGGCGGCGTACGACGATGCGATCGACCGCTACCGGATCCGCGGTGTGATGGGCCCGGACGAGTACCACGACGCGTACCGGGGGGCGCGGCGGCCCGGCCTGGACGACAACGCGTACACGAACGTGACGGCGGCGTGGGTGCTGGCGCGGGCGCTGGAGCTGATGCGGGCGCTGCCGGAGCCGCGCCGCCGGGAGCTGGAGGAGCGCATCGGGCTGCACCACGCCGAGCTGGCGCTGTGGGAGGACGTGTCGCGCAGGCTGTACGTACCGTTCCACGAGGGCGTGATCAGCCAGTTCCACGGATACGGGGAGCTGGCCGAGCTGGACTGGGACGGGCTGCGCCACAAGTACGGGGACATCAGGCGGCTCGACCGGATCCTGGAGGCGGAGGGCGACACGGTCAACCGGTACCAGGCGTCCAAACAGGCGGACGTGCTGATGCTGGGCTACCTGTTCTCGCCGGGCGAGCTGCGCGGGCTGTTCCAGCGGCTGGGGCACGCGCTGGACGACGAGACGTGGTGGCGGACCGTCGACTACTACCTGCGGCGCACCAGCCACGGTTCGACGCTGAGCGTCCTGGCGCACGGGTGGGTGCTGGCGCGGGTACGGCGGTCGGAGGCGTGGGAGTTCTGCCAGGAGGCCCTGGCGGCGGACATCGCGGACGTGCACGGCGGCACGACCGCCGAGGGCATCCATCTGGGGGCGATGGCGGGCACCCTGGACCTGGTGCAGCGGGGGCTGACGGGGCTCGACACGCGGGGCGGGGTGCTGCGGCTCGACCCGGTGCCGCTGCCGGAGCTGTCCGAGTACGACCTCACGCTGCGCTTCCACGGGCACTGGGGGGTGCGGCTGCGGATGAAGCCGGGGAGCCTGCACGTCTCAGTGCCGGACTCGGGTGTGCTGCCGCTCGACATCGAGCTGCCGGGGCGCGCCGTGTCGATCGAGCCGGGGCGCGCGGCGGAGCTGCCGCTCCCGGACTGAGGCACCGCCCGGGCGGGCGGCCCGGATGTCGGCGGAACCGCCGGGTGGACAGGCGTTCGCGCGGGGTACAGATGTACGTGACACGGCACCACTCCACCGTCGAACCGGGCGTGAGGGGGCGTAACCAGGGGCGTACGGCGCACAGTTGGCGACCACGGAGCGGATCACCACTCCCCGACCTCGCTGATCTGATGGAAGGTCAGGCCAGCCTGACTTCTCGTGGGCCGGTGGTGAGCACCCTCACCGGGCGCCTGCTGTGCACGCGCCTCATGCGCCACCCTCCGCAACACGACCGAAGGGCATCCGCCATGCCGAACGGTGCGCTGCGCGCCGAGCTTCTGGAGCGCCAGGAGCGACGCGAGTCCTCCGCCCGTACCTACGCCAGCTCCCTGCCAGTCGCGCCCGTCCACGCCGCCGGCGCGGTCGTCACCGGCGCCGACGGTCGCACCTATCTGGACTGCCTGTCCGGCGCGGGCACCCTGGTACTCGGCCACAACCACCCGGCCACCATCGCGGCACTCCAGGCGGTCCTCGCGTCCGGCGCACCGCTGCACACCCTCGACATGATCACCCCTCAGAAGGACGCGTTCTCGGGCGAGTTGCTCCGCCGGCTGCCCGGCACCCTGCGGGGCGACGCGCGGCTGCACTTCTGCAGCCCGGCCGGTACGGACGCGGTCGAGGCCGCGCTCAAACTGGCCCGGCACGCCACGGGGCGGCGCGGCGTCGTCGCCTTCACGGGCGCGTACCACGGGATGACCCTCGGGGCGTCCGCCGTGTCCGGGCCGCCGCGGATGAGCGGCACGGTCGGCGCGGACGGTGTTCCGGTGACCCGGCTGCCCTACCCGTACGGGCTGCGCTGCCCGTTCGGGACCGGGAGCGGCGAGCGGTCGGGGGAGCTGTCGGCGCGGCTGCTGGAGAGCCTGGTCACCGACCCGAGCAGCGGCGTGGGGCTCCCGGCGGCCGTCATCCTGGAGGTCGTGCAGGGCGAGGGCGGCGTCGTGGAGGGCCCGGACGCGTGGCTGCGCGAGATCCGCCGGATCACCGCCGAGCACGGCATCGTCCTCGTCGTCGACGAGGTGCAGACCGGAGTGGGCCGCACCGGCCACTACTGGGCATGCGAACGCGCCGGCGTCACCCCGGACGTGCTGGTCACATCGAAGGCGGTCGGCGGCGGGCTGCCGCTCGCCCTCATCGCGTACCGCCCCGACCTCGACACCTGGCTCCCCGGCCACCACACCGGGACGTTCCGCGGCAACACGCTCGCCATGGTCGCCGGGGAGATCGCCCTGCGGACCGTCGCCGACGAGCAGCTCACCGAACGGGCCCTGAAACTGGGCGAGCGGCTGCGGCGCGGGCTGCGGGACATCGCCGCCCACCGGCCGGAGTTCGGCGAGGTACGGGGACGGGGTCTGATGACCGGCGTCGAACTCGTCGACCCGGACGGCACCCCGGACCGCGACGGCGTACCGCCCGGCCACCCCGCACTCGCCCACGCCCTGCGCGCGGCCTGCCTGGACCGCGGCCTCCTCCTCGAACTGGGCGGCCGCGACGACACGGTGCTGCGGCTGCTGCCGCCGCTGGTCCTCACCGACGACCAGGCCGACTCGGTCGTCGAACGCATCGCCGCGGCGCTGGAAGCCGCCCTGGAGGCCGCCCTGGAGACCGGCCGGTGAGCCCCGACGACAGCCTGGCGGGCGGCGCCGAAGGACCGGACGCGCTCGGCAAGCTGACCTCCGTCGTCCTCGACGCGCTCGCCGAGGGCGCCGCCGCGCGCGGCGGCCCGCTCCCGGCGGGCGGCCCCGACGCGGTGGCCGAGCGGGTGCGAGCGGCCTGCCGCCCCGTGCTCCCCGAGTACGGCACGGGCGCCGATGAGGCCCTGCGCACCGTCGTACGCGCCGTCACGGAGGGCGCCGCCGACCCGGCCGACCCGCGCTGCACGGCGCACCTCCACTGCCCGCCCCTGGCGGTGGCCGCCGCCGCCGACCTGGCGGCCGCCGCGCTGAACCCGTCCCTGGACTCCTGGGACCAGGCGCCCGCGGCGACGGCGCTGGAAGCGGAGGTGACGGCCGCGCTGGCGGCGCTGGTGTTCCCGTCCTGGACCGCCACCCGCTCCGCCGTTCCCTCCGACGCGCCCGGGGCGCCCGGTGCAGAGCCCTCGGGCCGGGTGGCCGTCCCGGCTGTGCCCACCCTCCCCCAAGCTCTCGACTCCGCTCGAGCAGGGGGCACCCCCATCGGCCCAGCGGAACGCCTGCCCACAGCCGGGACGGCGGACGCGCTCGTCACCACCGGTGGGACCGAGTCGAACCTCGTCGCGCTGCTGCTGGCCCGCGAGCGGGCCCGCGCCGCCGGGGCCGCCACCGTGCAGGTCGTCTGCGGCGACAACGCCCACCACAGCGTCCGCCGCGCCGCCTGGGTGCTGGGGCTCCCGGCCCCCGTCACCGTCCCGTGCCGGGACGGCCGCATGGACCCGGACGCCCTGGACAGGGCCCTGGCCGGCGTCGCCGCCCCGGCCCTGGTCGTCGCCACGGCGGGCACCACCGACGAGGGCGCCGTCGACCCGCTCCCCGCCCTCGCGGACGTGGCCGACCGCCACGGCGCCGCACTCCACGTCGACGCCGCCTACGGCGGGCCCCTCCTCTTCAGCGACCGCCTCGCCCCCCGGCTCGACGGGCTGTCACGTGCCGTCTCCGTCACCCTCGACCTGCACAAGCTCGGCTGGCAGCCGGTCGCCGCCGGACTCCTCGCCGTCCCCGACAGCTCCCTCCTCGCCCCGCTCGCCCTCCGCGCCGACTACCTGAACGCCGACGACGACACCGAGGCGGGCCTGCCCGACCTGCTCGGCCGCTCCCTCCGTACGACCCGCCGCCCCGACGTGCTCAAGATCGCCGCGACCCTGCGCGCCCTCGGCCGCACCGGCATCGGCGCCCTCGTCGAGCACTGTGTGGACACCGCCAAGGAGTTCGCCGCGCTCGTCGACGCCCACCCGGCGCTGCGCCGCCGCCCCGGCGAACCCGGCATCAGCACCGTGCTGTTCCGGCCCCTGGCCGCCGACGCGCTCCCGCCCGGCGACGGCGACGCCCTCGTCGCGGACGTGCGGCGCCGGCTGCTCACCACCGGCGAAGCGGTCGTCGGCCGGGCCGCCGCTGAGGACGCCGACGGCACCCGGCGGCTCTGGCTCAAGGCCACCCTGCTGCACCCCGGGGCGGCGGCCGCCGACCTGGCCGCACTGCTCGACCTGGCCGCCCGGGCCACCGCCGACGCGGCGGCGCCCACGGCGGTCACGGCTCCCACGGCGGCCGCACCGGCGCCGGTACCGCCGCCCCTCATACGCACCGCGAGCGACCCGGAAGGACCACGATGACCGACCACACCGCCGAGGACCCGCAGAACGCGACCCCGATCGTCGATCTGCTCGGCGTGGGCATCGGCCCGTTCAACCTGTCCCTCGCCGCCCTCGCGGACGGCGTGCCCGGGCTCGACGCCGTCTTCCTGGAGCAGCGCGCCGCGTTCCGCTGGCACCCGGGCCTCCTCATCGACGGGGCGACGCTCCAAGTGCCGTTCCTGGCCGACCTGGTGAGCCTCGTCGACCCGACCAGCCGCTGGTCGTTCCTCAACTACATCCGGTCCCAGGAGCGGCTGTTCCCGTTCTACTTCGCGGAGCGGTTCCACATCCCGCGCGCCGAGTACGACGCGTACTGCCGCTGGGTCAGCGAGGAGCTGCCGTCCTGCCGGTTCGGCCACCGCGTCGACACCGTCCACTGGGACGAGGTCCACCAGGCGTACGAGGTGGAGTTCAGCCGCGTCGACGAGCACGGCACCGCCGTCGCCCCGGGCCGCGTCCTGGCCCGGCACCTCGCCCTGGGCCTCGGCACGGCCCCGTACGTTCCGGAGCCGCTGCGCGCCCTGACGGACGACCCGGACGTGCCGGTGCTGCACTCCGCCGACTACCTCACCCACCGGGAGCGGCTGCTGACGGCCGGGCACGTCACGGTCGTCGGCGCCGGCCAGTCGGGCGCCGAGGTGCTGCTCGACCTGCTGCGGGCGCGGCCCCAGGGGCGCGAGGGGCTGACGTGGCTCGCCCGCAGCCCGGCGTTCGCGCCCATGGAGTACAGCAAGCTGGGCCTGGAGCACTTCACTCCCGACTACACGCGCTACTTCCACGACCTGCCGGAGGACGCCCGCGACCGGCTGCTGCCGGGGCAGTGGCAGCTCTACAAGGGCATCAGCGCGGACACGCTCGGCGAGATCCACGACGAGCTGTACCGGCGGGTCCTGCCCGGCGGCTGGCCCGACGTCACGCTCACGCCCGGTGTCGCGGTCACCGGGGCGGAGCGCCGCGACGGGCGCCTCGCGCTGGCCCTTGAGCACACCGAGGAGGGTTCCACGGCCCGGCTGCGCACCGACGCGGTGGTCCTCGCCACCGGGTACGCCGAGCGGCCGGTCGACGCGCTGCTGGAGCCGCTGAGCGAGCACCTCGCCCGTGACGCGGCGGGCCGTCCCCTGGTCGACCGGGACCAGCGGCTCGCCCTGGACGAGAAGGTCGGCGGCTCGGTGTTCGTGCAGAACGCCGAGCGCCACACCCACGGCGTGGGCACCCCGGACCTCGGGCTCGCGGCCTGGCGATCGGCGGTGATCCTCAACGCGCTCACCGGCCGGGAGCCCTACCCGCTGCCCGGCCGCACCGCCTTCACGACCTTCGGCCTGGCGGACACACCCCGCTGAGCCCCGCCGAGTCTCCGGTCGAGCCCCGCTGCCCCACCGCTCCGTACGCCGCTCACGCCTACGAAGAAGGAAGACCGCATGAGCATGACCCA
This sequence comes from Streptomyces sp. TRM64462, assembly GCF_013362995.1. Classification (GTDB taxonomy): domain Bacteria; phylum Actinomycetota; class Actinomycetes; order Streptomycetales; family Streptomycetaceae; genus Streptomyces. The sequence goes on from NZ_JABWDV010000011.1 coordinate 26,286, forward strand.
GGAACCGGAACCGCCCCTCGCGGTCGCCGATCGTGCCGCCGTCGACAACCTGCTGCGCTGCTGGGTGCGGGAGACCGGGGTGGAGCGCCCCGCCGACGGGGTGCTGCGCCTGGAGCTTCCCTCGTCCGGTACGGGGATCGAGGCGCCCGTCCTGTACTGGTCGCCGGTCGGCTGGCACCGCTTCGGGCCCGCCCGGCTGCGCTCCGGGGCGCCGGCGTCCGCGACGGTGGTCGCCGCGCTGCTCGGCGTGGAGGCGGCCGACGGCGACCCGGAGTCGGTCGCGGACCTGACCGCGCGGGTCACCGACTCCGTACGGCGGGTCGCGGAGTTCGTACGGGCGCGTTCCGCCGCGCCCGAGGACCCGGAGGGCACGACCGCGTTCCTGGCCGCCGAGCAGGCCCTGATCACCGGGCATCCGCTGCACCCGACGCCGAAGAGCCGCGAGGGCCTGACCGAGACCGAGGCGGCCCGCTACTCGCCCGAGACGCGCGGCGGCTTCCCGCTGCACTGGTTCGCCGCCGACCCGTCCGTCGTCCAGGCCGACTCGTCGCTCGACCGGCCGGCGCAGGACCTCATCGCGTCGTTCGCGGGCGACGCGGTGCAGCCGCCGCCCGGCACGGTCCTGGTGCCGGCGCACCCCTGGCAGGCGCGGGACGCCGTCCACCGGCCGGCCGTGCGGGCGCTGCTGGACGCGGGGCTGCTGCACGACCTGGGCCCCGGGGGCCCCGACTGGTCGCCGACGTCGTCGGTGCGGACGCTGTACCGGGCGGACGCGCCGGTGATGCTGAAGTTCTCGCTGGGCCTGCGGATCACCAACTCGCGGCGCGAGAACACGCGGTCCGAGCTGCACCGGGGCCTGGCCGTGGACCGGCTGCTGACGGCGGGCCTGGGCCGGGCGCTGCACGCCGCGCACCCGGGGTTCGCCGTGGTGCGGGACCCGGCGTGGCTGGCGGTCGACGCGTCGCCCGACGGCGGCGGCGACGGCGACGGCAGCGGCAGCGGCAGCGGCGAAAGCTGCGACAGCGGCCTGGACGTGGTCGTGCGCGCCAACCCGTTCGGGGCGGGCGCCGTGACGCAGGCCGTGTGCGTGGCCGGGCTCGTCGCGCCGCGCCCCGACCTGCCGGGCGGCCGCTCGCATCTGGCGCGGCTGGTGCACGGGCTCGCCGAGCGCACCGGGCGGCCGGTCGCGGAGGCCGGCGAGGAGTGGTTCGCGCGGTACGCGGAGCAGGTGGTCGCGCCGGTGCTGTGGCTGTACGCGACGTACGGGCTCGGTCTGGAGGCGCACCAGCAGAACACGCTCGTCGTGCTCGACGCGGACGGACGGCCGGCCGGCGGGCGGTACCGCGACAACCAGGGCTACTACTTCTCGCCCGCCCGCAGCGGGGCCCTGTACGGCTGGGTGCCGGGCGTCGGCCGGGACCTGGGCACGTACGTCGCGGACGAGGTCATCGACGAGCGGCTCGTCTACTACGTCGGCATCAACAACCTGCTGGGCGTGGCCGGTGCGCTCGGCTCGCAGGGCCTGGCGGACGAGACGCGGCTGCTGCGGCACGCGGACGGGTTTCTGGCGCGGCTCGCCGCCGAGCACGGCGACCGGCTGCGGGTGGCCGCGCTGCTGCGGGACGAGCCGGTCCTGCGCTGCAAGGCGAACCTGCTGACGCGGGTGCGGGGCATGGACGAGCTGAGGGGACCGCTGGAGGCGCAGTCGGTGTACGTGGACATCGCCAACCCGATCGCGGAGGTGCGCAAGTGACGGGCGATGCTCCCCTGTCGGCTGTGTTTCCCGCTCGGCCCGCGGTGGTGGCCGAGACACACCTGGATGTGGGGACGTTCGCGCTGCGCGCGGTCGACCCGGACGGTGACGCGAAGCTGGTGCACGGGTGGATGAACGACCCCGAGGTCGCCGAGTACTGGGAGCTCGCCCAGCCGGTGGAGCGGATCGCCGCCTACCTGCGGGAGCAGATCGCGAGCGCGCACTCCACGCCGTACGTCGGCTGTGTCGACGGCACGCCGATGAGCTACTGGGAGCTGTACCGCGCCGACCTGGACCCGCTGCGGCACCACTACCCGGCCCTGCCCCGGGACGCGGGCGTGCACCTGCTGCTCGGCCCGTCCGCGTACCGGGGGCGGGGGCTCGGGGCGCGGCTGCTGCGTGCCGTGTCGGACTGGCAGATGCGCGCCGACCCGTACGCGCGGCGTGTCGTGGCGGAGCCGGACGTGCGCAACGTCCGCTCGGTGCGGGCGTTCGAGCGGGCCGGGTTCCGGCTGGTCCGGCAGCTCGACCTGCCGGTGAAGCAGGCCGCGTTGATGGTGCGCGTGCGCGACACGACGACGGGGACGCACGGACGCCCGGTGCCGCCGCGTGAAAATCCGGGCGAGTGAGCAGCATCAGGGCGCCACGACCGGCACGACGACCATGACCGGCACCACGAACACCACCACGACGACCAGCACCGCGAACACCACACGCACGGCACCTGCTCCCGCTCTCCAGAAAGGCGTCGCCCGTATGACTGACGAGCGTCATCCCCTCCCCGCCCTCGCCGACCTGTCCCCCGAGTCCTGGCGGGAGGCCAACCGCCGGGTCCTCGCCAAGGCGCTCTCCGAGTTCGCGTTCGAGGCGCTGCTCATACCGGAGCCTCTGGGCCGGGAGGACGGACGGTACCGGGTCGACCTCGACAGCGGGGTCTCCTACGTCTTCTCCGCCGACCGGGGCGCGTTCGGCTCGTGGCGGGTCGACCGGGAGTCCGTCACCCGGGGCGCGACCGGGCAGCCCGGCGACGAGATCGCGAGCCCCGCCTGGGACGCCCAGCAGTTCATGGTGGACTGCGCCGGCACGATCGGCACCGACGCGCCCACCCTCGGCATGTACCTCACCGAGCTGTCCGCGACCCTCGCCGCCGACGCCGCCCGCATCGAGCACGGCGGGCCGAGCGCTGCCGCACTGCGCGAGCTGGGCCACGCCGAGCTGGAGTGCGCCATGACCGGTCACCCCACCCTGGTCGCCAACAAGGGCCGTATGGGCTTCTCCCCGGCCGACGTACGGGCGTACGCACCGGAGTCGCACCAGCCGGTCACCCTCCAGTGGGTGGCCGTGCACCGGGGCCTCGCGGAGTTCCGGGGAACCCCCTCCCTGAGCGAACAGGCGATGCTGGAGCACGAGCTGGACGCCGGGGCGCGAGCCGCCTTCCGGGCGCGCGTCGAAGAGGCGGGCGGTGACCCGGACGCGTACGTGTGGCTGCCGGTCCACCCCTGGCAGTGGGACCACTCGGTGCAGGTGATGTTCGCGGGCGAGATCGCCCGGCGGCGGATCATCCCGCTCGGGCGGAGCGCCGACGCGTACTCGCCGCAGCAGTCCGTACGGACCATGACGAACGTCTCCGTGCGCGACCGGTACGACGTCAAGCTCCCCTTGAAGATCGTCAACACGCTGATCTGGCGCGGCATCCCGCCGCACTGCACCGAGGGTGCCCCGCTCACCACCCAGTGGCTGACGGGCCTGCTGGGCCGGGACCCGCTCCTGCGGGACGAGCTGCGCACCGTGTTCCTGGGCGAGATCGCCTCCGTGACGGTCCGTCACCCTCTGCTGGATCGCGTGTCGGAGATGCCGTACCAGCATCTGGAGACGCTCGGCTGCATCTGGCGCGAGTCGGTGTCGTCGCGGAAGGACCCGGGTGAGCGGGTCCGCACGTTCGCGTCGCTGCTGCACGTCGACGAGCGCGGCAGGTCCTTCGTGGCCGAACTCGCCCGCACCTCCGGGCTGTCCGCCGAGGAGTGGCTGTCGCGGCTGTTCGAGACGGTCATGCACCCGGTGCTGCACGTGATGTACACGTACGGCATCACCTTCAACCCGCACGGCGAGAACACGCTCATCGGATACGACGAGCACGACGTGCCCCGCAGGCTGTTCCTCAAGGACTTCGTGGACGACGCGTGCATGTCGCACACCCCTGTGCCCGAGCGCGAGCCCGAGCCCGACGGCCACGACCACGTGCTGCTCCGCAAGCACCCGGTGGTCATCCGCCAGCACGTCGTCGACGCGTTGCTCGTGGGCCACTTCCGCTATCTGGCGCCGCTGGCCGCCGAGCAGCTCGGCGTGCCGGAGGTGCGGTTCTGGCGCCTGGTGCGGCAGGCGGTCCTGTCGTACCAGAACCGGTTCCCGGAGAAGAAGGAGAGGTTCGCGGAGTACGACATGCTCGCACCGGAGTTCCCGCGCTACGGGCTCAACACCGACCGGCTGGTCGTCACCCGCTATGCCGACCGGTCCGACCGGCAGGTGGTGACCCCGAACGGCACCCTCCCCAACCCGCTGACATGAGTATCGAGATCAGCGCCTCGCCGGCTGGGCACTGTGGGGCGTACAGCTGCGCCGCGGCCACCGGAGCCGACCGGCCGCCGGACATCGGACTCAGAACACGGACAGGCCCGTCAGGGTCGTGAAGCGGTCGAGCGCGGCGACTCCCGCCACCGAGTTGCCGCGCTCGTCCAGGCCGGGGCTCCACACGCACAGGGTGCAGTGGCCGGGGACGACCGCGATGATGCCGCCGCCGACGCCGCTCTTGCCGGGCAGCCCGACGCGGTACGCGAAGTCGCCGGCCGCGTCGTACGTCCCGCACGTCAGCATGACGGCGTTGACCTGCTTGGCCTGGCTGCGCGTGAGCAGCGACGAGCCGTCGGCGCGGATGCCGTGCCGGGCGAGGAACCCGGCCGCGAGGGCCAGGTCCGCGCAGGACGCCTCCAGGGAGCACTGCCGGAAGTACTGGTCGAGGAGGTCCGGCACGGCGTTGCCGATGTTCCGGTACGAGGCCATGAAGTAGCCCAGGGCGGCGTTGCGGTCCCCGTGCGCGGCCTCGGACGCGGCGACCTTCTCGTCGAAGTCCAGGCCGGGGTTGCCGCTCTCGGCGCGCAGGAACTCGCGCAGCGCACCCGACGCGTCACCGGTCAGGGTGTGGAGCCGGTCGGTGACGACGAGGGCGCCCGCGTTGATGAACGGGTTGCGGGGGATGCCGTTCTCGTACTCGAGCTGCACCAGGGAGTTGAACGGGTTGCCCGAGGGCTCCCGGCCCACGTGCTCCCACAGGGCGTCGCCCTCCAGGGAGAGTGCGAGGGCCAGCGTGAACGCCTTGGTGATGGACTGCGCCGAGAACGGCTGCCGCCAGTCGCCCACGCCGTAGACCGTGCCGTCGAGCTCCGCGACGGCCATGCCGAAGCTGCGCGGGTCGGCTTCCGCGAGCGCCGGGATGTAGTCGGCGGGGCGGCCCCGGCCCGGGCGGGCGGCGATGTCGGCCGCGATCTGGTCGAGTACGGACTGGAAGGCGGCGGCCACGGGCGTGCTCACTCCGTCGTGTGCGATGGTGCGTTCGAACGCCCCCATTGTGCACGCTGCGCGCACCCGCGTGGGGGCTCCGCCCCCGGTGTCCTACAGGGCGGGCAGGACCCGGTCCGGGGTGAGGGGCAGCTCGCGGAAGCGGACGCCCGTGGCGTGGTGGACGGCGTTGCCGACCGCCGCGGCCGCGCCGACGATGCCGAGCTCGCCGATGCCCTTGCTGCCCATGGGGTTGAGGAGGCTGTCGTGCTCGTCGATCCAGTGCGCCTCGACGGCGGGCACGTCGGCGTGGACGGGCACGTGGTAGGAGGCGAGGTCGCTCGCCGCGAAGTCGCCGTGGGCGGCGTCCATGGGGCCGTCCTCGGTGAGGGCCATGCCGAGGCCCATGATCATGCCGCCGGTGAGCTGGGAGCGCGCGGTGCGCGGGTTCAGGATGTGCCCGGCGGCGAACACACCGAGCATGCGCCGGACCCGCACTTCGCCGGTGACCGTGTCGACCTGGACCTCCGCGAACTGGGCGCCGAAGGCGTGCCGGGCGTACGGGGGTGTGCGGCGGGCCTCGTCGGTGGTGTCGGCGGCGGCCGTGAGCCCGTCGTCCGGGAGGGGGCCCTCGTGCTTGGCGACGGCGGTCGTCAGGTCGGTGCAGGCCTGGTGGACGGCCCAGCCCCAGGACGCGGTGCCGGACGAGCCGCCGGCGAGCGGGGCGCGCGGCAGCCGGGTGCTGCCGATCTCGATGCGTACGGCGTCGAGGGGCACCTCCAGTGCCTGGGCGGCGATCTGGGCGAGCACGGTGCGGGCGCCGGTGCCGATGTCGGTGGCGTTGACGCGGACGGTGTACGTGCCGTCGGGGTACGCGGTGGCGGTCGCCGTGGAGGGCGACACGTACGCGGGGTAGGTGGCGGCTGCGACGCCGGTGCCGACGAGGAGGGGGCCGTCGCGGTGGGCCCCGGGGCGCGGGTCGCGGTGGTGCCAGCCGAAGCGGCGGGCGCCCTCGCGGAGGCAGTCGACGAGGTGGCGGCTGCTGAAGGGGCGGCCGCTGTCGGGTTCGGCGGCGGGTTCGTTGCGGACGCGCAGTTCGACCGGGTCCATGCCGACGGCGTCGGCCAGTTCGTCCATGGCCGATTCGAGTACGTACATGCCGGGGGTCTCGCCGGGGGCGCGCATCCAGGACGGGCTGGGCACGTCGAGGGGGACGACGCGGTGGGTGGTGAGGCTGTGCGGGGACGCGTACATGACGCGGGCGGGGACGGCGGCCTGCTCGACGAACTCGGTGATGCGGGAGGTGTGCGTGGTGACCTCGTGGCTGACGGAGATGAGGGTGCCGTCGTGTTCGGCGCCGAGCCGCAGCCGGTGGAGGGTGGGGGCGCGGTGCCCGGTGACGGCGGGGAGGTGGCGGCGGGGCAGGGCGAGTTTGACGGGGCGGCCGGTGTGGATGGCGGCCATGGCGGCGAGCACGACGTGCGGGCGCGGGGTGCCCTTGCAGCCGAAGCCGCCGCCGACGTGCTCGGAGACGACGGTGACGCGGTCCTCGGGGAGGCCGAAGAGGGCGGCGAGTACGGCGCGTACGTAGGTGCTGCCCTGGCTGGAGTCGTAGACGGTGAGCCGGCCGCCGGCGAAGTGGGCGGTGGCGGCGTGCGGCTCCATGGGGTGGTTGTGCAGGGGCGGCACGCGGTAGGCGGTGTCGACGCGCACGGGGGCCGCGGCGAAGGCGGCGTCCGCGTCGCCGCGCTCGCGGTGGGCGGGGTAGCCGCCGTTGGCCTCCTCGGGCGTGTACGTGTCGGGGTGGTCCTCGGCGAGTACGACGTCGTGTGGCTCGGGTTCGTCGCCGTGGTCGGCGCAGGTGACGCGGACGGCTGCCGCGGCGGCGCGGGCGTTCTCCAGGGTGTCCGCGACGGCGAGGGCGATGTACCAGCCGCGGTGCGGGACGGTGTCGTACTGGAGGACGTCGAGCTCCGGGTCGTCGGGGGGCACGGCGAAGCGGGGCGCGTCGAACGGGGTGAGGACGGTGTGGACGCCCGGCACGGCGAGGGCGGCCGCGGTGTCGACGGAGGTGATCCGGCCGCAGGTGACGCCTGCGGGGACGGGCCAGGCGTAGGCGCAGCCGGGCGGGGTGTGCTCGGCGGCGTAGCGGGCGGAGCCGGTGACCTTGTCGCGGCCTTCGATGCGCTCGGCGGGTGCGCCTAGTACGGCGTTCGGGCGGGCGGCCATGGGGTCCTCTCTCCGGTCAGGGCTGGTGCGGGGCGGCGGCGAGGCCGGTGAGGACGGCCGCGGCGAGCCGCCGGGCGAGTTCGGTCTTGTACGCGTTGTCGCGGAGCGGCTCGGCGGCGTCCAGCTCATCGCCCAGCGCGCGCGAGATGTTCGCCGGGGTCGGGGCGGCGCCGAGCAGGGCCGCTTCGGCGCCGCGGGCCCGCCAGGGCCGGTGGGCGAGGCCGCCGAACGCGAGCGCCACGTGCCGTACGGAGCCGTGGTCGTCGAGGGCGAGGACGGCGGCCGCAGAGGCGAGCGCGAAGGCGTACGAGGCGCGGTCGCGGGCCTTGCGGAAGGCGGAGGGCAGTCCGGCGGTGGCGGCGGGCAGTGTGACGCCGGTGATCAGCTCGCCGGGCCGGATGACGGTGTCGAGTTCGGGCCGGTCGCCGGGCAGCCGGTGGAACTCGGCCACGGGCACGGTGCGGGGCCCGTCCGGGCCGTGGAGTTCGACGTCGGCGTCGAGGGCGGCGAGGGCGACGGCGAGGTCGGAGGGGTGCGTGGCGATGCAGTGGAGGGAGGCGCCGAGCACGGCGTGGTCGCGGTGGATGCCGTCGCGGGCGCCGCAGCCGGTGCCGGGGGCGCGTTTGTTGCAGGGCTTGGACAGGTCCTGGAAGTAGGGGCAGCGGGTGCGCTGGAGGAGGTTGCCGCCGGTGGTGGCGGTGTTGCGGAGCTGGCCGGACGCGCCGGACAGCAGCGCCCGGGACACGGCGGCGTACCGGGCGCGGACCAGGGGGTGTGCGGCGAGGTCGCTGTTGCGGACGGTGGCGCCGACGCGCAGGCCGCCGTCGGGGAGCTCCTGGATGTCGTCGAGGGGCAGCCGGGTGACGTCGACGAGGACGTCCGGGGTCTCGACGCCGAGCTTCATGAGGTCGACCAGGTTGGTGCCGCCGGCGAGGTAGCGGGCGCCGGGGCGGCCGGCGTGGGCGGCGGTGGCCTCGTCGACGGTGCGGGCGCGTACGTACGTGAAGGGCTTCACCGGATCACGTCCTCGACGGCCTGGACGATGTGGGGGTAGGCGCCGCAGCGGCACAGGTTGCCGCTCATGCGTTCGCGGATCTCGTCGGGCGTCAGCGGGACGGGGCCCTGGGCGGGTGGCGCGCCGGCCTCGGTGGCGAGGGACGGGTGCCCGGCGGCGGCTTCGGCGAGGACGCCGACGGCCGAGCAGAGCTGGCCGGGGGTGCAGTAGCCGCACTGGAAGGCGTCGCGGTCGAGGAAGGCCTGCTGGAGCGGGTGCAGGGCGTCGTCCGTTGCGAGCCCTTCGACGGTGGTGACGTCGGACCCGTCGAGGGCGACGGCGAGGAGCAGGCAGCTGTTGGCGCGGCGCCCGTCGACGAGGACGGTGCAGGCGCCGCACTGGCCGTGGTCGCAGCCCTTCTTGGCGCCGGTGAGGTCCAGCCGCTCCCGCAGCACGTCGAGGAGCGTGGCGCGGTGGTCGACGGTGAGGGACCGGGCGGTGCCGTTCACCCGGAGCGTGACGGGCGAGTGGTACGGGTCCTGCGGCGGGGGCTGGGGGGTGGGCTGCACGGGAGCCTGGCCTTCCGGTACGGCGGGTGGGGGCGGCGTTCGGGACGGCGTTCGGGGCGGCGTCGGCGCGGCGTCGGCGCGGCGTCGGCGCGGCGTCGGCGCGGCGTCGGGGCGGCTGTCAGGTGGGCGGCCGTCACAGGGCCGGCGGCTGTCACAGGGGGCGCGGCCGTCACTGGGTGTATTCGCCGTCGGGCGGGACCTCGTGGACGGCTGCCTCCTCGGCGGACGCGGCGCCGCCGTCGACGCCGACGTCCCGGCCGACGACGTCCTTCTCGCTGTCCTCGCGGACGCCTTCGTCGGGGGCGACGAGCCGGCCGGAGCGGCGGCGGCCCACCTGGTCGTCGTACGGCTCGCCCATGCCGCCGGGCAGGTCGCCGATGCCGTTGGCGTCCGGGTCGGGGCCGTCCGGGCTCTGGGACGGATCGGGTACCTCCTCGCCGAGCCGCTGGTCGAGCGTCTCGCCCTCCCGCTGCTCGCGGGCCGTGGTGCCGACGTGTTCGGCGCCCAGCGGCCGTTCGGGGGGCGAGTATCCCTCGTCGTACGGGTTGGCGGCCCGGTCCACGAGGGTGTCCTCCGGATCGAGTACGCCGTGGTCCTCCCGGACCTCGCGGTCGTCGGTGCGGTCGGGCTGGTAGACCTCGTCGCCCATCGTCTCTTCGGTACCCATGGCCGGCTCCCGGTGTGCTGCTTCGTCCGCCTCTGTACGCCGCGGCTCGCTTCGCTGCCCGCGTATCCAGCCTGGGCCAGGTCACACCTCCCGGCACCCCGGGCGCCGTGCAAGCGGGCGACGGCGGGGTGCTCGGGAGCGGCCTCTCAGGCCGGGGTCAGGAGGGCTCGGCGTACTCGGGCATGAGCCCGGGCGTGTCCCAGCTCAGCATCCGGTCGGCCTGCTGGTGGGTTATCTCGGCCAGCCGCCTCGCCTCGTTGAGGACGTCGCCGTGCTCCTCGACGAGCTGGTCGTAGATCGGGGACGCGGGGCTCTGGGGACGAGCGGTCATACGGGTGCTCCTTGGTGCGCTGTACGGGAGGGGGACGGGTCGCGCACCGGCGTCTGCCCGGAACCATGGATTCCATACGGATTCCCCGCAGTGTTCCGGATCACGTCGGGCCGGCGGGGCTCAGCGGACTCCCTCCTGGGCTCAGCGGACTCCCTCCTGGGTGCGGCGGACGCACTCCGCCACCACCGCCGCGAGGCTGCCGTGGCGGCGGAGCAGACGGCGCTGGACGTGGGCGCCGTTGCCGCTGCTCAGGAGGTCGTCGAGGGCCTTGCGGGCATGGGCGAGGTCGCCGTTCTCGTCGAGGGCGTCCTCGACGTGGTGGAAGAGGGCCTGGACGACGCGTTCCGCGGCGGTGGGGCGCATCGTGAGGGGGTGCAGGAGGTCGGCCTCCAGGCCCGAGCGTCCCGCCCGCCAGGCCGCGGCGCGCAGGACGCCGATGCCGTGGCCGGCCGGGGGCCTGCCCTCCCGCCATTCGCGGGCGGCGGTGTCGACGAGGGCGCGGGCGAGGGTCGCGACGAGGACCGTCGTGGAGGCGTCCAGGCAGACGTCGGCGGCGCGGATCTCGACCGTCGGGTAGCGGCTCGACAGCCGGGCGTCGAAGTAGATCATGCCCTCGTCCTGGACGACCCCGGTGTCCACCAGGTCGCGGACCTGGGCGTGGTAGCGGTCGGCGGAGCCGAACAGCTCTACGGGCCCGGCCGAGGGCCAGCGGCCCCACACCCGGCTGCGGTAGCTGTGGTAGCCGCTGTCGTGCCCTTGCCAGAAGGGCGAGTTGGCGCTCAGTGCGAGCAGCACCGACAGCCACGGCCGGATCCGGTCGAGTACGGCGACTCCTTCCTCGTCCGATGTGACCGACACATGGACGTGGCATCCGCAGGTGAGCTGTTCGAGCGCGGTGAGCCCGAAGTGCTCCTGGATCCACCGGTAGCGTTTGCCGTCGTTGAGCGCGGGCCCCACCGGGAGCGGCGACGTCGCGAGCGCGACGACGGCGGCGCCCGCCTCCTCGGCGAGCTGCCCGGCCTCCGCGCGGCAGCGCTCGATCTCGGCGGCGAGCTCGCCCATCGCGGTGCGGGGACAGGTCCCGAACTCCAGCTGCTGGCTCTGCAACTCCTTCGTGAAGGCGTGCGGCCTGCCCTGGCTCTGCTTGGCCGCGATGGCCAGTACGGCTGCGGAGAGCGCGCGTGGCTCCCCCGTCCGCGGGTCCACGAGGAGGAGTTCCTCCTCCACTCCTACGCTGCGCAAAAGAACCCGCCTTTCCGGTCACATCCTGAAGGGACAACTGACGGAACTGCCGGACTTGCTGACGGATCGGAACTGATCTGAACTGAGCGGCACGGAACGGGACTTCTGGACGCACCATCATCCCTGGTCCGGCCGCCCCGCGCACCGCCCCGGAGGCCCCCCGCCGGTATCTGGCGAGTTCCCGCCGCCCGCGCCGCCCGCGGCCCCGGCCCTCCGCTCCCTGACGCCTCCGCCGTGCGGCGCCGCCCCTCCTCCCCCGCCGCCGCACCGGCCCGACCAGCGGTAAATCCCCAGGAGGGCCCGGCAGGCCGCGTGGCAGACTCCCTCCGCATGACCCTGCGATACCCCCGCCCCCTGCGTCCCGGCGACCGCGTCGCCGTCACCTCCCCGTCCAGCGGCGTCGACAAGGAGCTGCGCGCCCGCCTCGACGTGGCCGTACGCACCGTCGAGGCGCGTGGTTACGACGTCGTCGTCGGCGCCTGCATGGACGGCAGCGGCCATGTCAGCGCGCCCGCCGCCGACCGTGCGGCGGAGCTGACGGCGATGCTGACCGACCCGGACATCCGGGCCGTGGTCCCGCCGTGGAGCGGCGAGACGGCGATCGACCTGATCCCGCTGCTCGACTGGGACCGGCTGCGGGCCGCCGAACCCACCTGGCTCGTCGGCTACTCGGACCTGTCGACGCTCCTCACGCCCCTGACGCTGCTCACCGGCACGGCGACGCTGCACGGCAACAACCTCATGGACACGCCGTACGCGGTGCCGGACGGCCTGCTCTCGTGGCTGGACGTCGTCGCGCTGCCGCGCGGCGCCGGCTTCACGCAGACCCCGCCAGGACGCCACCGCTCCTCCGGCTGGGACGACTACCGCGCCCACCCGGAGGTGGACACCTGGACGCTGGACACGCCCGGCACGTGGACGCGCCTGGACGGCGAGGGGGACGTGGACGTCGAGGGGCGGCTCGTCGGCGGCTGCGTCGAGACGCTGAGCCACGTGGTGGGGAGCCCGTACGGGGACGTCTCCGCCTTCGCCCGTACGCACGCGCCCGAGGCGCTGCTGGTGTACGTCGAGGCGGCGGAGGCCGACGCGTTCGCCGTCTGCCGCGCCCTGCACGGCATGCGCCTCGCCGGGTTCTTCGACGCCGCTAACGCGGTTCTCGTCGGCCGTACGTCGGCGCCCGGGCGGCCGTCGCTGTCGCAGCACGAGGCGGTCCTGGACGCCCTCGGACCGCTGGGCGTGCCCATCGTCGCGGACGTCGAGTGCGGCCACGTGCCGCCGTACATGCCGCTCGTCAACGGCGCACGCGCCCGCGTCGTGCGCACGGCGACACGGCAGGAGCTGACCCAGACGCTGGACTGACCCCCGCCACAGGCCCGGGGCACCCGGTTCAGGCGACCGACTCCACGGGGCCGGCCGGGGCGTCCGGGCCGTCGTGGTGGATGGGGGTGTGGGCGCCGGTCAGCGAGACGCCGGTGCCGCCGCGGCGGTCGGCGACGATCTCTGCGGCGATGGAGAGGGCGGTCTCCTCCGGGGTGCGGGCGCCCAGGTCGAGGCCGATGGGCGAGCGGAGCCGGGCGAGTTCGAGCTCGGTGACGCCGACCTCGCGCAGCCGGCGGTTGCGGTCCTCGTGGGTGCGGCGGGAGCCCATCGCGCCGACGTACGCCACGGGGAGGCGCAGGGCCCGCTGGAGGAGCGGTACGTCGAACTTGGCGTCGTGCGTCAGGACGCACAGCACCGTACGGGCGTCGACCCGCGTCGACTCCAGGTACTCGTGGGGCCAGCCGACGACGATCTCGTCGGCGTCCGGGAAGCGGGCGGCGGTCGCGAACACGGGCCGCGCGTCGCAGACCGTGACGTGGTAGCCGAGGAACCTGCCGACCCGTACCAGGGCCGACGCGAAGTCGATGGCGCCGAAGACGATCATGCGCGGGGGCGGGACGCTGGACTCGACCAGCAGCGTCAGCGGCTGCCCGCAGCGGGAGCCGTCCTCGCCGATGGTGACCGTGCCGGTGCGGCCGGCGTCCAGCAGGGCGCGGGCCTCGGCGGCGGCGGTGCGGTCCAGCTCCGGGTGGCCGCCGAGCCCGCCCTCGTACGAGCCGTCGGCGTGGACGAGGAGGGCGGTGCCCATCAGGTCTGCAGGGCCGTCGGTGAGCCTGGCGAGGGCCGCCGCCTCCCCTCCGGCGGCGGCCGCCAGGGCGGCGGGGTAGACCCCGCCGCGGACCGGGGTGACGAGGACGTCGATGACGCCGCCGCAGGTGAGGCCGACGGCGAAGGCGTCCTCGTCGCTGTAGCCGAAGCGTTCGCGTACGGTCAGACCGTCCTCGATCGCCTGCTGGCACAGTTCGTACACGGCCCCCTCCACACATCCGCCGGAGACCGAGCCGATCGCCGTGCCGTCGCGGTCGACGGCGAGCGCGGCCCCCGGCTGGCGGGGCGCGCTGCCGCTGACCGCCACGACGGTGGCGACGGCGAAGTCACGCCCCTGCTCGACCCACCGGCCGAGCTCTTCGGCGATGTCCAGCATGTCGGCCTCCTTGGGGCTTCTCGTGGATGTGCGGAGGGGTTCCGTTGTGGCGTGGTGGAGCCGTCAGTGTCCGGTGCCGGTGGCGAAGTAGAAGACGAACACCGCCGAGAGGATCCACATGAGGACGCTCGGCTCCCGCCACTTGCCCTGTGCCGCCTTGATGGCGCAGAAGGCGATGACACCGGCGCCGACACCCGTGGTGATGGTGTAGGTGAACGGCATCAGCACGACCGTCAGGAAGACCGGCACGGCGACGGACCAGTCGCTCCAGTCGACGTGGCGGGCGTTCTGCAGCATCATCGCGCCGATCACGACGAGGGCGGCGGACGCCACCTGGCCCGGTACGAGCTGGGTGAGCGGCGTGAAGAACAGGCACGCGGCGAAGAACAGGCCGGTGACCGATGCCGACAGGCCCGTACGGGCGCCTTCGCCGACGCCCGTGGCGGACTCGATGAAGACGGTCTGGCCGGAGGCGCTCGTGGCGCCGCCTATCGCGCCGCCCGCGCCGTCGATGAACAGCGCCTTGTTGAGTCCGGGCATCCGGCCGGCCCCGTCGGCCAGCTTGGCCTCCTGGCCGACGGCGATGATGGTGGCCATCGCGTCGAAGAAGCCGGCGAGGACCAGCGTGAAGACGATCATGCCGACGGCGGCGTAGCCGAGCTTCTCCCAGCCGCCGAACTCGACCTGCCCGAAGAGCGAGAAGTCGGGCATGGACACGACGCTGCCGTGCAGGATGGGCGCGCTGCCGCCCCAGGCCTCTTCCTTGATCCAGCCGGCGGCGGTGGCGATCACGGAGATGACCGTGCCGGCGATGATGCCGAGGAGGATGGCGCCGGGCACCTTGCGTGCCTGGAGCATGAAGATCAGCAGCAGGGTGACGGTGAAGAGGACGACCGGCCAGCCGGTGAGCGAGCCGCCGACACCGAGCGTGACGGGTCCGCCGCCCTCGCTCTTGCCGACGAAGCCGGCGTTGACGAAGCCGATCATCGCGATGAACAGGCCGATGCCGATCGTGATGCCGTGCTTCAGGGCCAGCGGGATCGCGTTCATGATGACTTCACGGACGCCGGTGACCACCAGGAGGCAGATCACCGCGCCGTAGATGACACACATGCCCATGGCCTGCGGCCACGTCATGTTGGGGGCGACCTGTGTGGACAGGACGCCCGCGACGCTGAGGCCCGCCGCCAGCGCGAGCGGGACCTTGCCGATGATGCCCATCGCCAGGGTGGTGACCGCCGCCGCGAGGGCCGTGGCGGTGATGAGGGCGGGCTGGCTCAGCTTGTCTCCGAGCGCGTCCTCTCCCCCGAGCAGCAGCGGGTTGAGCAGGAGGATGTACGCCATCGCCATGAAGGTGGTGATGCCGCCACGCACCTCGCGGGAGATGGTGGATCCTCTGTGCGTGATGTGAAAGTACCGATCGAGCCAAGATCGTCCGGCGGGGATGCGCGTGCCTTCGCCCGCGTCTTCCGAGACGGTCTTCGGCTCCACTGACGACTGGGTCATGGTGCCTACTCCCAAGGTTCAAAGGGGCACCCGCGGACTCCGGTTCCGGGTCTTGTGTGCGGGATTTGGGATGGTGCTTGGCTGCACGACCCGGGGGACGGCCCGAGACGAACTGGGTACTGCTGGTACTGCTGGTACTGCCGGGTACTGCCTGTGGGGGGTGGGGCTGTGGGGGATGTGGGGGGGTTGCTCCGGGCGGGGGCGGGCCGCGGACTTGTGACGTTCCTGGGAGGCACGCTCCCGCCCGGAGGGTTCGGGGTCCCGGGGGACGAAGCCCCCCGGGGACCTAGTTCGTGCCGGTGAGGTGCTCGGGGCGCACCGGCGTCCTGTCGAGTTCCAGCCCCGTCGCGTTCCGGATCGCCGCGAGGACGGCCGGCGTGGACGACAGGGTCGGGGCCTCGCCGATGCCGCGCAGCCCGTACGGGGCGTGCTCGTCGGCGAGTTCGAGCACGTCGACCGGGATGGTCGGCGTGTCGAGGATCGTGGGGATGAGGTAGTCCGTGAAGGACGGGTTGCGCACCTTCGCGGTCTTCGGGTCGACGACGATCTCCTCCATGACCGCCACGCCCAGGCCCTGGGTCGTACCGCCCTGGATCTGGCCGATGACGGACAGCGGGTTGAGCGCCTTGCCGACGTCCTGGGCGCAGGCCAGCTCGATGACCTTGACCAGGCCGAGCTCGGTGTCCACCTCGACGACGGCGCGGTGCGCGGCGAACGAGTACTGGACGTGGCCGTTGCCCTGGCCGGTGCGCAGGTCGAACGCCTCGGTGGGGCGGTGCCGCCACTCGGCCTCGATCTCGACGACCTCGTTCTCCAGGACGTCCGTCAGGTCGGCGAGGACCTCGCCGCCGTCGGTGACGACCTTGCCGCCCTCCAGGAGCAGCTCGGCGGTGGCCCAGGCCGGGTGGTAGGTGCCGAACTTGCGGCGGCCCAGCTCCAGGACCTTCTCGCGGACCAGCTCGCAGGAGTTCTTCACGGCGCCGCCGGTGACGTACGTCTGGCGGGACGCGGAGGTGGAGCCGGCGGAGCCGACCTGGGTGTCGGCCGGGTGGATGGTCACCTGGGTAACGCCCAGCTCCGTGCGGGCGATCTGGGCGTGCACGGTGACGCCGCCCTGGCCGACCTCGGCCATCGCGGTGTGCACGGTGGCCACGGCCTCGCCGTTGATGACCTCCATGCGCACCTTGGCGGTGGAGTAGTCGTCGAAGCCCTCGGAGAAGCCGACGTTCTTGATGCCGACCGCGTAGCCGACACCGCGGACGACGCCCTCGCCGTGCGTGGTGTTGGACAGGCCGCCGGGCAGCGCGCGTACGTCGGCGCCCTCCGTGGTCTCCCACTGGCGCTCCGGCGGCAGCGGGCGGGCCTTGACGCGGCGCAGCAGCTCCGCGACCGGGGCCGGGGAGTCGACCGGCTGCCCGGTCGGCATGATCGTGCCCTGCTCCATGGCGTTGAGCTGCCGGAACTCGACCGGGTCCATGCCGAGCTTCTTGGCGAGCTTGTCCATCTGCGCCTCGTACGCGAAGCACGCCTGGACCGCGCCGAAGCCGCGCATGGCGCCGCAGGGCGGGTTGTTGGTGTAGAGGGCGATCGCCTCGATGTCGACGTCGTCGACGACGTACGGGCCGACGCTCAGCGAGGAGGCGTTGCCGACGACGGCCGGGGACGCGGAGGCGTAGGCGCCGCCGTCCAGGACGATCCGGCACTTCATGTGGGTGAGCTTGCCGTCCTTGGTGGCGCCGTGCTCGTAGTAGAGCTTCGCCGGGTGCCGGTGGACGTGCCCGAAGAACGACTCGAAGCGGTTGTAGACGATCTTGACGGGCTTGCCGGTGCGCAGCGCCAGCAGGCAGGCGTGGATCTGCATGGACAGGTCCTCGCGGCCGCCGAAGGCGCCGCCGACGCCGGAGAGCGTCATCCGGACCTTCTCCTCGGGCAGGCCGAGGACGGGGGCGATCTGGCGCAGGTCGGAGTGCAGCCACTGGGTGGCGACGTACAGGTCGACCCCGCCGTCCTCGGACGGCACGGCGAGACCGGACTCGGGGCCGAGGAACGCCTGGTCCTGCATGCCGAAGGTGTACTCGCCCTCGACGATCACGTCGGCCCGCTTGCGGGCCTCCGCCACGTCGCCGCGGACGATCGGCTGGCGGTGCACGATGTTCGGGTGCGGGACGTGTCCGGCGTGGTGGTCGTCGCGGCCCGGGTGGAGCAGGGGCGCGTCGGGGGCGGTCGCGGAGGCCTCGTCGGTGACGACGGGCAGCTCCCTGTACTCGACCTTGATCTTGGCGGCTGCGCGCCGCGCGGTCTCCGGGTGGTCGGCGGCGACGAGGGCGACGGGCTCGCCGTGGTGGCGTACGACGCCGTTGGCGAGGACCGGGGTGTCCTGGATCTCCAGGCCGTAGTTCTTCACGTCGGTGGGCAGGTCGTCGTACGTGAGGACGGCGTACACACCGGCCTGGGCGAGGGCCTCGGAGGTGTCGATGGAGACGATCTCGGCGTGGGCGACGGTGGAGCGGAGGATCTGGCCCCACAGCATGTCCTCGTGCCACATGTCCGAGGAGTAGGCGAACTCGCCGGTGACCTTCAGGGTGCCGTCGGGGCGGAGCGTGGACTCGCCGATGCCGCCCTTGGTGCCCTGGGAGCTCTGAGTGACCTTGGTGGGGGTGCCCGCCGGGGCGGACGCGACCCGGGTGTGCTGAACCATCAGACTGCCTCCCCCTGGCGGGCGGCCGCCAGGCGGACCGCGTCGAGGATCTTCTCGTAACCGGTGCAGCGGCAGAGGTTGCCGGAGAGCGCCTCGCGGATGTCCTCGTCCGTCGGGGACGGGTTGTTCTCCAGCATCTCGTCGGCCGCGACGAGCAGGCCCGGGGTGCAGAAGCCGCACTGGACGGCGCCGGCGTCGATGAAGGCCTGCTGGATCGGCGAGAGCTCGGCGCCCTCGCCGGTCTGGGAGTCGGTGCCCTTGGCGGACCACTGCTTCGCCTCGTCGAGCGAGGTGCCGGACGCGCCGGCCGAACCGCAGGCGCCGGTGGCGCAGCCGCCGCCGTTCTCGGCGCGCTGCCTGGCGTAGTCGGCGAGGCCCTCGACGGTGACGACCTCGCGGCCCTCGACCTGGCCGGCGGCGACCAGGCAGGAACAGACCGGCACGCCGTCGAGGCGGACCGTGCAGGAGCCGCACTCGCCCTGCTCGCAGGCGTTCTTGGAGCCGGGCAGGCCCAGGCGCTCACGCAGGACGTAGAGGAGCGACTCGCCCTCCCACACGTCGTCGGCCTGCTGGGGGCGTCCGTTGACCGTGAAATTGACACGCATGGTTATGCAGCTCCTTCAAGCGTGCGGGCGCTGCCGCGGTACTGCTCCCAGGTCCAGCCGAGGGTGCGGCGGGCCATGATGCCGACGGCGTGCCGGCGGTACTTGGCGGTGCCTCGTACGTCGTCGATCGGGTTGCAGGCGCCGGAGGCCAGCTCCGCGAACTGCTTGGCGATCGACGGGGTGATGATCTTGCCGTTGTCCCAGAAGCCGCCCTCTTCCAGCGCGGCGTTCAGGAAGTCCTCGGCCTCCTTGGCGCGGACCGGGGTGGGGGCGGCGGAGCCGATGCCGGTCCGTACGGTGCGGGTCTCGGGGTGCAGGGCGAGACCGAAGGCGCAGACCGCGATGACCATGGCGTTGCGGGTGCCCACCTTGGAGTACTGCTGCGGGCCGCCGGCCTTCTTGATGTGGACGGTCTTGATCAGCTCATCGGGCTGGAGCGCGTTGCGCTTGACGCCCGTGTAGAACTCGTCGATGGGGATGAACCGGGTGCCGCGCACCGACTCGACCTCGACCTCGGCGCCCGCGGCCAGCAGGGCCGGGTGGGCGTCGCCGGCGGGGGACGCGGTGCCGAGGTTGCCGCCGACGCCGCCGCGGTTGCGGATCTGCGGGGACGCGACGGTGTGGGAGGCGAGGGCGAGACCGGGCAGCTCGGCCCGGAGGTGCTCCATGATCCGGGTGTACGGGACGGAGGCGCCCAGCTGGACGTTCTCCTCGCCGACCTCCCACTCACGGAGCAGCTCGATGCGGTTGAGGTCGAGGAGGTACTCGGGCCGCCGGTGGTCGAAGTTGATCTCGACCATGACATCGGTGCCACCCGCGATGGGCACAGCCGTGGGGTGCTCGGCCTTGGCGGCGAGCGCCTCCTCCCAGCTTGCGGGGCGAAGGAAGTCCATGAGTGGCTCTCTTCATTCGTGATGACGTGATCCACGCCTTTTGCCGGATTCTCCCGCCGGACCCTGACTCAGGGGCCGGTGAGACGCCGGTTCGGCGTGATCTGTGCGATCGGGCTCTTCAGCTGGGGCGCGGGGACGGCCGGCCCTGGACAAGGTGTTCATCTGGTGTTCACGCGTTGTGGAGCCAGTACACCCACCGGTGCTCCACCCGAGGCAGTCACCGAAACCATGAAGGAGTTGGCTGGTCTCCCTCCTCGTCTTGTAGATTCGAACGAAAGGCGAGGACCAGTAACCTCTCCGTTTCCCCCCGGAAACGGTGGCCACAGGTCACCGACGACAACGAGACACCACGAGAAGGATCGGCGGCGACGACATGCGGCTGCGCGCACTGCTGGAGACCGACGCGCTGGGGTTGCGGCTGCTCGGCGGAGAAGACGAGCTCGACCGCACCGTGCGCGGCGTGATGACGACGGACCTGAGGGACCCGAGCCGGTACCTGTCGGGCGGCGAGCTGGTGCTCACCGGCCTGGCGTGGCGGCGGACGTCGGCGGACTCGGAGCCGTTCGTCCGGATCCTGGCGTCGGCGGGCGTCGCGGGGCTTGCGGCGGGCGAGGCGGAGCTCGGCGACATCCCGGACGATCTCGTCGAGGCGTGTTTGCGCCACCGGCTCCCGCTCTTCGCAGTGAACGAATCCGTTGCATTCGCAACGATCACTGAGTATGTCGTTCGACAGGTCTCGGGTGAGCGTGCGGGCGATCTCGCGGCTGTGGTGGATCGCCACAGGCGGCTGATGACCTCGGGTCCCACGGGCGGCGGCCCGGAGGTCGTCCTGGACCTTCTCGGCTCCGACCTGGACCTTCACGCCTGGGTGCTGTCCCCGACGGGACGGCAGATCGCGGGGGCCGGCGCACCGCTGCCGACCGAGGTCGGGGCGGTGCTGGCCGGTGAGCACCTGGCCGCGACCCGCACCGGGCGGCGCGGCCCGCACCGCGCGGTCGTCGGCGGAACCACCTACTCACTCTTCCCGATCCGTAACACCGGCCGTGGGGCGACCCCGGCGGCCAGGGACGTCCGCGAGACGGTGCTGTCCGACTGGCTCCTCGCGGTCGAGGCGGACGCGGGCGACTGGCCGGCCGCGCGGCTGGATCTGCTCCAGGGCGTCACCCAGTTGATCGCCGTGGAACGGGACCGCAGGGACGCGGCCCGTACGGTGCGCCGCCGCCTGGCGCAGGAGGTGCTGGAGCTGGTGCAGACCGGCGCGGCCCCGGCCGAGATCGCCGCCCGGCTGCGCGTCGCGGCCCCGGTGCTGCTGCCGGGCCTGGGCACCGCCCCGCACTGGCAGGTCGTCGTGGCGCGCGTCGAATGGGGCGAGGACGGCGCCGTCGAGGCGGGCCCGGTCGCGCAGGCGCTCCTGGAGGAGGTCCTGGTCGACCCGGCGACGACGGGCCCGGACTCGGCGGACCGCATCGCGGTGGCCCACACGGGCGACGAGGCGATCGCCCTCGTACCGCTGCCCGCGGTACCGCAGGCCGGTGCGGGCTCGGGCGGCGCGGGCACGGTTGCTGCGGGCACGGTTGCTGCGGGCGCGGGCGGTGCGGCGTCGGCGGAGGCCGCGGACGCGACGGACGCCGAGAGCCCGGACGGTACGGGCACGGGCGGGGCCGACGCGGTGTCCGGCGCCCCGGGGCTGCACGCCGAGACGCTGCTGGCCGCCGTGCGCGCCCCCCTGTCGGCGGGGCTCGACGGCGACGGGCGGCTCACCCTCGGCGTCAGCGCCGCCGTGCACTCGGCGGACGGCCTGCGCGGCGCCCTGGAGGAGGCCCGGCACGCCCGCCGCGTCGCCGCGGCGCGCCCCGGCCGGGTCTGCGCGGCGGGCCACCACGAACTGGCGTCGCACGTCCTGCTGCTGCCGTTCGTCCCGGACGACGTACGACGCGCGTTCACGGCCCGCCTCCTGGACCCGCTGCGCGACTACGACCGGCGGCACCGCGCGGAGCTGATCCCCACCCTGGAGGCGTTCCTGGACTCCGACGGCTCCTGGACCCGCTGCGCGAGCCGGCTCCACCTCCACGTGAACACGCTGCGCTACCGGGTGGGCCGCATCGAACAGCTGACGGGCCGTGACCTGTCCCGGCTGGAGGACAAGCTGGACTTCTTCCTGGCCCTGCGGATGTCGTGAGGTGGCTACATTCCTCGGATGAGCACTCATGGATCCCGCGGCCCGTACGCCAAGACCGCCGCCAGGCGGCAGCAGATCCTCGACGCCGCCCTCGCCGCCTACGCCGAGGCGGGCAGCCGGGGCGTGTCCGTCCGGGACATCGCCCAGCGGGTGGGAATGACCGACGCCGGTGTACTGCACCACTTCGGCAGCCGGGAGGCTCTGCTCACGGCCGTGATCGAAGCCCGTGACACGGCCGCCGCCGAGGTATACACGCCGGAGACCGTGCTCTGGCGCACGGAGCTGCTGGCCCAGAACGCCGCCACGCCGGGTCTGGTGAAGCTGTTCCTCGACATCGCGGCGGCCTCCGCCGACCCGGACCACCCGGGTCATGTGTTCTTCACGGAGCGGTACCGGTCGCTGCGGCGGCAGATCGCGGCGCTGCTGCTCGCCGGTCCTCCGCCGGGGCTGAGGGAGGCCGGGCCGGTGTCGGGCTGTGACGCCGACTGGGCGGCCCGGGTCCTGCTGGCCGCGACCGACGGTCTGCAGCTCCAGTGGCTGCTGGAGCCGTCGATCGACATGGCCGAGGACATCGGGCGGCTGCGCGATGTCCTGCTGGACGCCGTGGAGCGGGAGCGGGCCGATGGCGAGGCCGGCGCGCGGGACGGGGCCCAGGGCGGCGACCCTGCCGGCGACCAGGACGGCGACCAGGGGCGCTCCGGTCACGCGGGGCCCTAGTACGCGCCCGGTGCTTCCGGCGCGGTCTCGTCCCCCGGCGCCAGGGTCGCCGTCACGCGCGTGCCACGCGCCGACCGCACGATGCGGCAGTCCACGGCGTACGCGCGCACCAGCCGCAGACCGCGGCCGCAGCACGCCTCGGTGTCGTCGCCCGGCAGGCGGGGCCGCCGGGGCCGCCACCGGCCGGTGTCCTGGACGTGGAGGGTGACGGATCGTCCGGTGGTCGTCAGCAGCACGGCCACGTCGAGGCTGCCGCTGTGCCGTACGACGTTGGTGACGAGCTCGGTCACGATGACGGCGAGGCCCTCGCCGGACTGTTCGCCGACCCCCCAGCGGTGGGCCGTGTCCAGGGCGAAGCGCCGCAGCAGGGGCACCGCCTCGACGGTCGCGGGCATGACGCACCCGGCCCGGTGGATCCCGCGCGGGCGTGCGTCCGGTTGTGAGGCGGTGGACATGGCGGCCGTGAACATGGGGGGCTCCTTTGCGCCTGGGGGACGGGGCGCGGTGGGCGGCGGGGGAGAATCGCCCGGTTGTTCCGCGGTAGGTTCGAAAACCTTGGATGTCTAGGCTTTCAAAGCCGGTGCGCCTCCGGCTGTGGGCCGCACGGC
Organism: Streptomyces sp. TRM64462; assembly: GCF_013362995.1. GTDB lineage: Bacteria > Actinomycetota > Actinomycetes > Streptomycetales > Streptomycetaceae > Streptomyces. Next base: position 49,353 of record NZ_JABWDV010000011.1, read on the forward strand.
CGGAGGCGCAGGTCAGGGCTCGGTCAGGGCTCGCTCAGGGCCCGGTCAGCCGGTGGGGGTCCACCGCTGGGCCGCCGAGGCCGAGCAGGTGGCGAGTTCCAGCTTGGTGCCGTTGGCGGTGCCCGAGCGGACGGGGGCGAGGCAGCGGCCGCCGCTGGTCACGCTCGACTCGGCGCCGAGCTGCCACTTCTGGCCCGCCGAGCCGTCGCACGACCGGACGGTGACCGTCGTGCCGGAGCCGTCGAGGCAGACACCGTCCTTGCCGGTGAGCGTGCCGCCGGACGTGAACGTCCAGCGCTGGTTGGTGCCGCCGTGGCAGGTGTAGAGCGTGGGCTCGGTGCCTGCCGTCGTCGCGCCGTACGGGAGGTCGGCGCAGGACGAGGACGCGGCGTTGACCAGCGTCGCGTTCGACGGCAGCGGTGTGGCGCGGCCGGTCGCGGAGATCTCCGCCGCGCTGGTCCACGGGCCGCTGTCGCCCGCCTCGGTGAGGGCCTTGAGGCGTAGGTAGCGCCCGGTCTTCGGCGCGAAGGTGACCTTCTTCTCGGCCGCGGTGTCCGCGAAGGCGCCCGTGGCGACGGGACTGCCCCAGGCCGCCGTCGTGTCGGAGACGTACACCTCGTAGGACCCGATGTTGCCGTTGCTGCCACCGTCCTGGCGCGGCAGGTAGGACAGGCTGTCGACGTCGTACCGCGCCCCGAGGTCGATCTGGATCTCGTGCGGGAGCTGCGCGGCGGTGCCGCCGGAGTAGGCGGTGTGCCACGTGGTCGCCGGGTCGCCGTCGATGGCGTTGGCGGCGGCGCCGTTCTCGGCCGATGTCTCCTGGCTGTCGGCGTACGCGACCTTCCAGGCGGCCTTGGAGATCGGCGCGCCCGTGCTGGGCACCTCCGTGGCCGGCGGCAGCGTCACCCCGGACGCGGTGACGGTGAACGCGCCCGACTTGCCGCCCGTCTTGACCCACAGGGTGCCGGAGCGGTCGGCGGCGTCGAAGTACCAGCCGGTGGCGGCGGAGTCGTACGCGGCCTTCGACGTCAGCGCCGGCAGGGCGGTGCCGTCGACGGTGACGCCGCTGGGGGCGGCGGCCGCGTGGACGGTGAACTCGTAGCCGCGCGACGCGGGCTTGCCGGCGTACGTGCCGGTGGCGGCGCCGACGGCGATGCGGACGTCGCCGGTGCCGGAGGCGGGGGCGGTGACGTCGACCTTCTGCTCGGCGTACGCGCCGTTCTTGTACTGGCGGGTGATGCCGTCGTCCTCGTACAGGGTGAAGGTCGAGGAGCCGCGCGGGTAGATGTCGTAGGTGAGCGTGTCGACCGGCTTCTCACCGGTGTAGTTCATCTGCGGCCACATCGGCACGATGCCGCCGCCCTTCACGAACAGCGGAAGGGTGTCGAGCGGGGCGGAGTAGCCGTTGAGCCAGCCCGGACCGGCGTACGTCCTGCCCGTCCAGTAGTCGGTCCACGTCCCGGCGGGCAGGTAGATGCCGTCGCGGGTGGTGGTGTCGGTGACGACGGGCGCCACCAGCAGCGAGTCGCCGGACATGAACTGGCCGCTCGTCTGGTTGCCGCGTGCCACGGGGTCGTCGGGGTATTCGAGGACCATGGCGCGGACGGTGGGCGTGCCGGTCTCGGTGGCGACGCGGCTCGCCGAGTACAGGTACGGCATCAGCCGCATCTTCAGCTTGAGGTACTTGCGGTTGATGGACAGGTACGGGTCGGAGAACCGCCACGGCTGCTTGTCCTGGTAGCCGGTGGAGGGGTTGGTGGCGCCCCAGCCGGACATCGTCATGAACGCCGGGGTGAACGCCTTCCACTGCAGGTCGCGGACGTACGTCTTGGGGCTGCCCTGGAAGATGCCGTCGACGTCGCCCGCGGCGTAGTTGAGTGCGGACAGGCCCGCGCCGGCGATGGCGGGGACGTGCCAGCGCATGGCGTCCCAGGTGCCGGGGGTGTCGCCGGTCCACACGACCGCGTTGCGCTGGGTGCCGGCCCAGCCGTCGACGGTCCACACGTAGCGGCGGGCGTCGGAGTTGCGCTCGATGCCGTCCACGGCCTGCTGCACCCCGTCGAACGCGTACTTGTAGCCGGGGCCGATCCACGCCACGTCCGTCTTCACACCGCGGCTGCCGGCGGTGCCGACCTCGGTGTCGATGTCCGCCAGGCCGGTGGAGGTCCACAGACCCGTCTGGAATCCCTTCGCCTTCAGGCCGTCGACGGTCGCCTTGAGGTCGGTGTAGCCGCAGCCGTAGCCGTCGTTGGGCAGGAACCAGCCGGACGGCATGTCGGCGGCGCGGGCGTCGGCCGCGTAGCCGAGGACGTCCTTGGTGGTCTGGTGGCGCAGCCGGTCGTGGTCGCCCTGGTAGTCGGGGTTGGAGGCGTTCCAGCAGTCGGCGTTGCCGAGCTCGAAGCCCCACATCGGCGCCAGGAACGGCTTGCCGCTGACGTCCGTGTACGCGTCCAGCACGCCCTTGAGGGAGTCGCCGACGAAGTACCAGGCGTCGAAGCGGCTCTCGTTGTGCGTGAACGTGCCGGGCGCGCCGAAGGTGTACGTGCCGGGCGCCCAGGTGTTGCGCATCACGCCGTAGCCGTTGGTCGACATGTAGAAGGGCGCCGGGCTGGCGTTGGTGTTCTCCTTCCAGGTGTTGGCCACCGACACCGGGACGGTCTTGCCGCGCAGTGCCCATTCACCCAGCCGCAGGCCCGTGCCGTAGAACTGCTCGTCGGCGCCCTGCGTGAGGTACTGGGTGGCCTGGCTGCCGGTCCAGGACAGGGGCTGGGACTCCGCCCAGACGAGCGTGGTGTTGTCGGCGCGGTACAGGGAGAAGCGCAGCGGGGACTTGTGGACCCGGATGTTCAGGGACGGGGTGCTGATCCGGTAGTAGGTGCCGGCGTCCGTGACGCTCGCCGTCACCGGCCCGAAGTCGGTGTCGACGGCGAGGGCGTTGCCCGCCGGGTCGTCGGTGAAGCCGCCGTCGGGCGACAGCCAGATCCGGAAGATGTCCGACCGGGCGATCACCACGCGGGCCTTCGCCGCCGTCGAGGTGCTGACGGTGAAGGTGTTCCCGGACCGGCTGACCCCGGTGGCGTCTCCCGCGCTCGCCGCGGCCGCGGGGGTCGCCGGGCCGGCGACGGAGAGGACGGCCGCCACCATGGCCGCCACCAGGCCCAGGATCGCCGGGCGTCTGCCGCGGGCCCGGACTCCTCCCCGTGGACGCGGGGTTCTTATGGAACTTCGTTGCATCGCAGCCGCCTTTCCGGCCATGCGGGCGCCGCCTCCGGCGGTGCTCGCGGACTCCACGTGCCGAGTACTGCGCGTCATGAGAACAGCCCCTCCGAATGACGTCAAGTGATTGATACGCCACTCCTCCGCGCAAAAACGCGCATCGCCGCTCATGGGGAGCCTTGGGGCTCCGGGGCGGTCACAACTCCATAACTCACCTCGGTACGCGGGTGACAGCCCCCAGCATGTCTGCTCTAAGTTGAGCGCTACGCGCCATACCTGCTCAGCTTCGCGCGCATTCGTTCTCTTCTTCGCAGGCCGGGTCCGAGAGCCGGTCCTCGTGTACCAAAAGGCGGTAGTTGCCATGAAGCGACGTCTCTTCGCCCTGTCCGCCGCCGGAGTCGCCGGTGCGCTCGCCCTCTCGCTGTCGGCGTGCGGGAGCGGCGGGTCCGGCGCCTCGGCCGACGGGGTCACCACGATCAAGTTCGTCGCGGCCGACTACGGCTCCAACGGCGACAATCCCAGCCAGGCGTACTGGCAGGGCGTGATCGAGGCGTTCGAGAAGAAGAACCCCACGATCAAGGTGGACCTCCAGGTCATCAACTGGAACGACATCGACGCCCAGGTCAAGACCATGGTCCAGAACGGTGACCAGCCGGACGTCCTCCAGACCGGGGGCTACGCGGACTTCGCCGAGAGCGGCTTGCTGTACTCCGTCCCGGAGGTGCTCTCGGTGGCCACCGAAGGGGACCTCATCCCCGCCATGGCCGACGCCGGCCGCCAGGACGGCACCGCCTACGGCATCCCGTTCGTCTCCAGTGCGCGGATGTTCCTGATCAACAACGAGCTGTTCCGCAAGGCCGGCCTGGACCCGGAGAAGCCGCCGAAGACCTGGGCCGAGGTCACGGCCGCGGCGACCGCCCTCAAGAAGGCCGGCGTGGAAGTGCCCCTCGGCATCCCGCTCGGCAAGGAGGAGGCCCAGGCCGAGGCGTTCATCTGGATGATGGGCAACCGCGGCGGCTACCAGGACTCCGGTGGCGCGTACACCCTCAACTCCACCGCCAACGTGGAGACGTTCACCCAGCTCAAGAGCTGGGTCGACGCGGGCCTCACCCAGCAGAGCCCCGCGTCCGTCAACCGCACCGACCTGACGAAGAACTTCGCGTCCGGCAAGGTCGGCATGCTCAACGGCTTCCCGGGCCAGCTCTCCGAGCTCAAGGGCATGGACGTCACCTGGACCGCCATGCCCGGCAGGAACGAGCAGAGCCCCACCACACTCGGCGTCGCCGACTGGGTCATGGCCTTCAAGAAAGGCGGCCACAAGAAGGAGATCAAGGCGTTCCTGGACTTCGCCTACCAGAAGGAGCACACGGTTCGGTTCGCCAAGACCTACAACCTGCTGCCCGTGACCCAGTCCGCGCGCACGGCACTCCAGGACGACCCCGCCCAGAAGGCGCTCAAGCCGTTCCTCGACATCCTGCCGACCGCGACCTTCTACCCGCTCAGCGACCCGACCTGGCCCGGTGTCTCCGCACAGATCAAGACGCAGATCGGCAGCGCCGTCAGCGAACCGCAGAAGACCCTGGACGCGCTCCAGCAGGCCGCGCAGCAGGCAGGACAGTGACGGCCGGCGGCCGTAGCCCGAAACGAGAGCTCACCGTGTCCAGCAGCACCACTCCGACCGCCGACGCCGCGAACCGGCCCGGCCGGCCGTCCCGGCCCACCCGGTCGGCCGGGCCCCGCCCGCGTCCGCGTCCGCGTCCCCGTTCCGGTCCGCGTTCCCTTCCGCGTCCGCGTTCCCGTCCGCGTCCCCGATCCGGCTCCCGGCTGCCGCGTCTCGGCGCCCTGCCGTGGATCTCCCCCGCCGTCCTGCTCATCCTGGGCGTCGTCGTCTGGCCGGTCGTCGAGATGGTCCGCACCTCGCTGCGGAGGATCGACACCTCCGGCATCGACCAGGGGCCCGCCGGACTCGGCAAGTACCGCAAGCTGTTCGCCGACCCCCGCCTCCCCGACGTCCTGACCTGGACGGCCCTGTGGACGGTCGCCGTGGTGGCGCTCACCATGCTGATCTCGCTGGCGCTGGCCCAGCTCTTCAACCAGAGCTTCCCCGGCCGCCGCGTCACGCGCTGGGCGCTCATCGCCCCCTGGGCGGCCTCCGTCCTGATGACCGCGATCGGCTTCCGCTGGATGCTCGACCAGGTCGCGGGCGTCCTCAACCGGCTGCTCCTCGACCTCGGCCTCATCGACTCGGCCCAGGCGTGGACCGGGGACGCCGCCCACGCCAAGCCCTGGCTCGTGGCCGTCGCCGTCTTCGTGTCGCTCCCCTTCACCACGTACACCCTCCTCGCCGGGCTCCAGACCGTCCCGGCGGAGGTGTACGAGGCGGCCCGCGTGGACGGTGCCTCGCGCCTCCAGACGTATCTGCTGATCACCCTGCCGCTGCTGCGGCCGGCGTTCCTGGTCGCCCTGGTGATCAACCTGATCAACGTCTTCAACTCGTTCCCCGTGATCTGGGGCATGACCCAGGGCGGTCCCAACGCCGACACCGCCACCACCACGGTCTTCATGTACATGCTGCGCAGCCACGACGTGGCCGAGTCGGCCGCCCTGTCGGTGGTCAACTTCGCGGCCGTCATCGCGATGGTGCTGGTCTTCCTGAAGGTCAGCGGCTGGAAGGAGGACGTGAACCGATGAGTACCGCCCCGACCGCGCGGCCCCGGCCCCGGCCGCGCACCAGGACCGTTCTGCTCACCGCGACGGCGTGGGCGCTGGCCGCGCTCTTCCTCCTGCCGTACGCCCAGATGGTGATCACCGCCGCACGCCCGGCCGGCGAACTGCGGGACAACGGCTATCTGCCGTCCCGCTTCGACTGGTCCGCGTTCACCCGGGTGTGGACGGACACCACGCTCGGCCAGAACCTGTCCAACACCCTGCTGATCGCGGCCGGTTCGACGCTCCTGGTGCTGCTGGTGGCACTGCCCGCCGCCTACTGCACCGCACGGATGCGCTTCCGGGGGCGCGGCGCCTTCCTGCTGCTGGTCCTGGTCACGCAGATGTTCCAGCCGACGGCCCTTCAGGTGGGCCTCTACCGGGAGTTCCACGCCCTCGGGCTGCTCGACACCGTCACGGTGCTGATGGTCGCCAACGCGGCGTTCAACCTGGCCTTCGCGGTGTGGATCATCAGCGCCTACATCGGCTCGATCCCCGTGGAGCTGGAGGAGGCCGCGATGACGGACGGCAGCAGCCGGGCCGGCGCCCTCTTCCGGGTGACCCTGCCGCTGGCGATGCCCGGCATCGTCACCGCCGTGATCTTCACATTCATCGCGGCGTGGAACGAGTTCATCATGGGCCTGACGCTCACCACCTCGCCCGAACGCCAGCCCCTGACCGTCGGCATCAACAACATGATCGGCGCCTACAGCGTGCAGTGGAACCAGGTCTTCGCGGCGTCGCTGGTCGCCATCGTGCCGGTGGTGGTCCTGTTCGCCGTCATCGAGCGCCATGTGGTCTCGGGCCTCACGGCGGGCTCCGTCAAATGACGCGTCGGCAACGCCGGACGTTCAGACGCAGTGGACGTCCACGCCCTGGCTGGTGAGCTGCTCGACGACGTCGTCGGGGGCGTCGTGGTCGGTGATCAGGACGTCGATCTCGGGGATCGTGCAGACCCTGGCGAAGGCACGCTGCCCGAGCTTGCTGGAGTCGGCGACCACGACGACCTTGTCGGCGCGCTCCGCCATGGCCCGGTTGGCACTCGCCTCGCCCTCGTCGTGGGTGGCCGCGCCGAAGCGCGGGTCCACGGCGTTGACGCCGAGGACGGCGAAGTCCAGCGACAGCCCCTGGAGCACGGCGGCGGCGAGCGGGCCGGTCAGCTCGTACGACTGGGGGCGGGCGACACCGCCCGTCACCACGGTCTTCACGTACGGGCGGACGGCCAGCTCGTTGGCGATGTTCACGGCGTTCGTGACGATCGTCAGGGCCGTCGTCCCCGCGTGCTCGGCGAGGTCGGACCGGGTGGCCAGTTCGCGGGCCACCTCGGAGGTCGTCGTCCCGCCGTTCAGCCCGACGACGGAGCCCGGCGGGACGAGGGCGGCGGCGGCCCTGGCGATGCGCTGCTTCTCGTCGGCCCTGCGCGCGGTCTTGTAGCGCAGCGGCAGGTCGTACGTGACGCCCGACAGGACGGCGCCGCCGCGGGTGCGGGTGAGCAACTGCTGGCGGGCCAGCTCCTCCAGATCGCGGCGGACCGTGGCGGGGGAGACGGCGAGCAGCTCGGCGGCCTCGCCGACCTCGATGCTGCCCTTCTCACCCAGAGCGTCGAGCAGCCGTGTCCACCGCTCGTGCGTGCCCATCACCGTTCTCCTCACCTCGGGACCTTCGGGAGCCGAGCGTAACCCGCACCACGCTCCCGCCTGATCAATCCTGCACGGCATTGCTCAAACATGAGCGTAACCCGTATAAAGAAGTCATCTTCAATCATGCGAGCGGTTCTGCGCCGCACGCCCCTGGGAGGCACCCGTGAGTCATGTCGACCTCGAAATCACCGGTCAGCCCGCGTGCTGGCGCCGGGCGCTGGAGGCCCGCCCGGCCGGACTGCCGCAGGCCGGTGAGCGCGTCGCCGTCGTCGGCTGCGGCACATCGCTCTACATCGCGCAGGCCTACGCCGCTCTGCGCGAGTCGGCCGGCCTCGGCGAGACCGACGCCTTCGCCGCCTCCACGTTCCCGGCGGCCCGCCACTACGACCGGGTCCTCGCCCTCACCCGCTCCGGCACCACGACGGAGGTCCTCACCGCCCTGCGGCGCGCCGCCGCCACGGGCATCCCGACGGTCGCGGTCACCGGCGACCCCGACACGCCCGTACGGGACGCCGCCGACACGGTCGTGGACCTGTCCTTCGCCGACGAGCGGTCCGTCGTGCAGACCCGGTTCGCCACCACCGCGCTCGTCCTGCTGCGCGCGACCCTGGGTCCCGTGCCCCCGGACCTGCTGCGGCAGGCCGAGTACGCGCTCGCGGCCCGGCTGCACGACGAGCTGCTGGACGCGCGGCAGTTCACGTTCCTCGGCACCGGCTGGACGACCGGCCTGGCCCACGAGGCCGCGCTCAAGCTGCGGGAGGCGGCAGGTGCGTGGACCGAGTCGTACCCGGCCATGGAGTACCGGCACGGCCCGATCAGCGTCACCGGGCACGGCAGCGTCGTCTGGTTCTTCGGCGAACCGCCCGCAGGGCTGCTCGACCAGGTCCTGGCGACCGGTGCGCGCGCCGAGGTCTCCCCGGGCGACCCGCTCGCCGACCTGATCCGCGCCCAGCGCCTCGCCGTCGCCCTCGCCGGCCGCCGCGGCCTCGACCCGGACCGCCCGCGCCACCTGACGCGCTCGATCATCCTGACCGGATCATGACCGCGGGCACCGCCTTCGGCACCGCCTTGGGCACCGTCATCGCTCTGGACGTCGGCGGCACCTACATCAAGGGCGGCACGCTCCGCGGCGACGGCGCCGGCCTGGAGCACACCGAACGCTGGTACACGCGCGCCGACCGCGGCCCGGAGGCGGTCCTGGAGACCGTCCTCGCCTGCGCCGCCGAACTCGCCGAGCGCCACCCGCGGGTGGCGGCGGCCGGTATCGCCGTACCGGGCATCGTCGACGAGGAGTCCGGCCTCTCCGTACTCGCCGAGAACCTCGGCTGGCGGGGTGTGCCCGTCCAGGACTGGCTCGCCGAACACCTCGGCCTGCCCGTCGCGTTCGGCCACGACGTCCGCGCCGGCGGCCTCGCCGAGGCACGCGCGGGCGCCGGCCGGGGCTGCGCCGACTTCCTCTTCGTACCGGTCGGCACGGGAATCGCGGCGGCCCTGTTCCACCGGGGCCGGGCCCTGACCGGCGCCCACGGCGGCGCCGGCGAACTCGGCCACGTGGTCGTACGGCCCGGCGGCGACCGCTGCCGCTGCGGCGCCCGCGGATGCCTGGAGACCGTCGCATCGGCCGCCGCCATCGCCCGCCGCTACTCCCGCGCCACCGGCTGGCACGGCATCACCGCCCAGGACGTCCGGCGGCGCGCGGAGGCGGGCGACGCGGCAGCCGCCGCCGTGTGGCGGGAGGCGATCGAGGCGATGGCCGACGGCCTGGCCGCCACGATCACCCTCCACGACCCGGAACGCGTCGTCGTCGGCGGCGGCCTGTCCCGCGCCGGCGAGGCGTACCTCGGCCCCCTGCGGACGGCCCTCGCGGCACGCCTCACGTTCCAGACCGTGCCGGACGTCGTCGAGGCGCGGCTCGGCGACCGGGCGGGCTGCACGGGAGCCGCGCTCCTGGCCCTCGACCTCCTGGACCGCGACCTCCTGGACCGGCCGGCGCGGCGCGCCCCCGGCGAGGCGGTGGCACCGTGATCCTCACCGTCACCCTCAACACCGCCCTGGACATCACCCACCACGTCGACCGGCTCCGCCCCCACACCGCGCACCGCGTCCACGGCGTCTCCGCCCGCGCGGGCGGAAAGGGCGTCAACGTCTCACGCGTCCTGCACGCCCTGGGCCGCCCCACACTCGTCACGGGCCTGTACGGGGGCACGACCGGAGCGACCGTACGCGGCGAACTCGCCCGCGCGGGCATCCCGGAACGGCTGGTCCCCGTCAGCGGCGAGACGCGCCGCACCGTGGCGGTCGCCGACGCGCACACCGGTGACACGACCACGCTGCTCGAACCGGGCCCCGACGTACGCGCCGACGAGTGGAGGGCCTTCCTCGGCACGTTCGACGCGCTGCTGGGCCGGGCCACGGCCGTCGTCCTCTCCGGCAGCCTGCCGCCCGGTGTGCCGGACGACGCGTACGCCACCCTCGTCCGGGCCGCCCGCACCCGGCACCTGCCCACCGTGCTGGACACCAGCGGTCCGGCACTCCGCGCAGCGCTGCCCGCCGGCCCCACGCTGGTCAAACCCAACGCCGGCGAACTGGCCGAGGCCACCGGCCGGTCGGACCCCTACCCGGGCGCGGAGGCCCTGCGCGCCGCGGGAGCCGATGCGGTCGTCGCCTCCCTCGGCCCGGACGGCCTCCTCGCCGTCACCCCGCGGGGCGCCTGGCGGGCCAGGCCGCCCGAGCGGCTGCGGGGCAATCCGACCGGGGCCGGGGACGCCACCGTCGCCGCACTCGCCCTCGGCCTGGTCACCGACGCGGCCTGGCCGGAGCGGCTCGGCGAAGCGGTCGCCCTGTCGGCCGCCGCCGTCGCCGCACCCCTGGCGGGCTCGTTCGACCCGGCAGTCCACCGCCGCCTCCGCGACCGGGTGGACATCCGCACCGTCACGCCCTGATCCCGCACACTCGCCGATCCCTCACACTCGTCAACTCGTCCAAGGAACGCCATGCCCCTCGTTGGAACGGGTGACATCGTCACCCCCGCCGCACGCACCGGCCACGGCGTCGGCGCGTTCAACGTCATCCAGCTCGAACACGCCCAGGCCGTCGTGGCCGGCGCGGAAGCCGCGGGCGCGCCCGTGATCCTCCAGATCAGCGAGAACGCCGCCGGCTACCACGGCGGTCTCACGGCCGTCGGCACGGCCACCCTGGCCGTCGCCCGTGCCGCCGCGGTCCCGGTGGCCGTGCACCTCGACCACGCGACCTCCGCGGACCTGGTACGGGAGGCGGTGGAGCTGGGCTTCACGTCCGTCATGTACGACGCGTCGACGCTCCCGTACGCCGACAACGTCCGCGCCACTGAGGCCGTCAGGGAGTACTGCCACGCGGCGGGCGTGTGGGTGGAGGCCGAACTGGGCGAGGTCGGCGGCAAGGACGGCGTCCACGCCCCGGGGGCCCGCACCGACCCCGGGGAGGCGGCCGCGTTCGTCGCGGCGACGGGCGTGGACGCCCTAGCGGTGGCCGTCGGCACGTCGCACGCCATGGCGACCCGTACCGCGGCCCTGGACTTCCCGCTGATCGCCGCGCTGCGCACGGCCGTCCCTGTCCCCCTCGTCCTGCACGGCTCGTCGGGCGTCGCGGACGACGACCTGACCGCCGCGGTCGGCCACGGCATGACGAAGGTCAACATCGCCACACACCTCAACCGTGTCTTCACCGCCGCCGCCCGCGAAGCCCTGGCCTCCGACCCCGCCCTGTCCGACACCCGCCGCTACCTCGCCCCCGCCCGCACGGCGACCGCGCACGAGGTCACCCGCCTTCTGCACGTCCTGAACGCCCCGGCCCCCGCCAGGACCGGCGCCTCGGCCACGGCCACGTCCCGCTGACGCGCCGTGGCGGGTGGGGCCCGTGGTCCCCATCGGGGAGGGCCGGGCGTGCCGTACGGAGTTCCGCGATGCCGTCCGCCGCCGAGACGCCCAGGTAGCCGACGCGCCATGCGCGGGACAGTCCCGTACGGGCCGGACGCACTCGGACGCCGGCATCAGGACCAGCCAGGTACGCGCGGTGGCGCCTACGCGCGCGTGCGGCACGCCATGGGACGGGGTGCAGCGGCCGGCCGTCGCCGCGTCGCCCGGCGGGCCGTTGATCGCCGTCACCCGGGGCGGCCGGGGAGAGATTCACCTTTTCGACGGAACGCGGCCCTTGGCCGCGCCGACGGTCCCGCCCCCTCGACGAGGGCGGCCACCTGGCGTTGATCACGCCGGGCGACGGGGCGGAGGCGGACCCGGTGGGCCGCTGAGGTTTCGCGGACGCCCGCTGATTGTGAATCAATTCACCTGGCCCTCTTGGCCGGGTGCGCCCATCCGTGCTGAGATGCGTCAGACCCAACGGCTCGATGGCGTGCTCGGGGAGGGCAACGTGGCGCATACCGCCATGTCTGGTTCCGGAACGACCGAAGGTGACGATCCCCTCCAGACCGCGGTATGGCGGCTGCGCTCACGCGGCTGCTGGACCGACGCGGCCGCCCTGCTCTCCCCCACCGCGGACCAGCCCCTCGTCGCGGTCCAGCGCGCCGCGCTGCTGATCGAGCGGTGCCTGTACACGGAGCGGGGCTGGCCCGACGCGGAGGACGCGCTGCGCGCCGCCGAGGCCGTCGCCCAGGCGGACGAGGAACGCGGCGCCGCCGCCTGCGAGCGCGGCTACCTCGCGTACGCGGCGACCCTGCACGGCGTACGGGACCGGGCGGACGAGGCGCGGGCGGCGCTCGGCCGGGCCGCGGCCCTGCTGGCCCCGGCGTCGGCGGGACGCCCGCTGCTGGACTTCCGCCGCGGGCTGCTCGCCCAGTACCTGGCGGACACGCCGCAGGCCGCGCTGGCCGCGTACCGGCGCGCCCACGCGGGGGCGACCGCGCAAGGAGACACGCTCCTGCTGTCGTTCACGTGGCGGCACCTGGCCGGGCTCGCGCTGCGGGACGGCGAGGTGGCGGAGGCCCGGCACGGCTTCGCCGAGTCGCTGCGGCTCCGCGAGGAGCTCGGCTACCTGGTGGGCACGGCCCCGGCGCTCGCCGCCCTCGCGGACGCCGAACCGGAACCGGAGGCGAGCCGCCTGCGGGCCGAGGCCCAGCGGCTGTTCCGCCTGCTGGGCGGCGTACCGACGTGGCTGGCGTCCCACCTCACGCCCAGCCCCGCCGTCTGACGTCACGGCGTCCCGGTGGACCGGCCCGGCCGGGGGCGGGACGATGGGTCACGGGAGGCCGCCATGCCGAGAGTCCGCCAGTCCGATCCCGGGGTGCCGCCCCCGGAGAGCCCGTGGAACGAGATCGTCCCGGGCCTCTGGATGGGCGGCCACATCTGGGCCGACCCGTACGGCGAGCTGCGCCGGGTGGTCGTGGAGGACGAGTTCTCGCTGGTCGTCAGCCTGTACACGGCTCCGGGACACGGGCCGGGCGCGGGCGTCGAACACGCGGTACGGGAGATCCCGGACGGCCCGCTCACGGCACCCGAACTGGGCCACGCCGGCCGGGCCGCCGCCCTCGTGACCGACGCGGTACAGGCGGGGCGCACCACCCTCGTACGCTGCTTCGCCGGCTACAACCGCTCGGGCCTGGTCACCGCCCAGGCCGTCCGCGCCCTCGCGGACCTCACCGCCGCCGACGCGGTCGCCCTCGTCCGCCTCCGCCGCTCGCCGTGGGCGCTGCACAACAGGACGTTCGTCCGCTACCTGGAGGCGGGCCTGGACGCCCTGGTTCAGCAGACGACGTCCGCGCCGTCGGCGGTGGCCGACACCCCGACGTTGTAGTCCGACACCGGCCCGTGGACCGTGTCGAAGACGACGAGCATGAGGCCGCCGCCGCCCTCGTTCCGCGCGAAGCAGAGCCGGCCGAAGTGGTCAGGCACACCGGAGCCCGTCCACCCGTCCGCGGCGGCGGCGCTCACCCCGAGTCCTCACCGGCCGGCTTCGCCCCCCTCGGAGCAACGCGGAGCACTGTCACCGCAGTCGCGGTTCCCGGGCCGCGTTCCCCGCGCATGTCCGACCGTGCCCGGGGCACCCGCCCGGCAGCGAGGTGATGTGTCATGCCCGGACGTGAAGAACTGCCGTCGACGCTGGAACGGTCGTCCAAGAAGGCCCAGCGGACCTGGATCAAGGCGCACGACTCGGCTGTCGAGCAGTACGGCGAGGGCCGGCGGGCGCACCGGGTCGCGTACAGCGCGCTGAAGCACGCGTACGAGAAGGTCGGGGACCACTGGGAGGAGAAGGAGAAGGGCGCCAAGGGCCCCTCCGACCCGCGGGCCGCGACCCCGCGCGAGAGGCCCGCACGCAGTGGTGAGGGTGTGGACGAGAACGCGTCGAAGCAGCACCTGTACGACATGGCCAAGCGCATGGGCATCGAGGGCAGGTCGCAGATGTCCAAGCCCGAACTGGTCGACGCGCTGCGTAAGGAGAACCGCTCCCGGACCAGGCAGGCCCGTGAGCGATAGCGTCACGCGGGACGCAGGTGGATCAACGTCTCCGGGGTGGCGACCGTCAGGGTGCCGTCCGGGTGGAGGGCGAGCGCCCGGAGCGGGGGTCCCGGGCGGAACGTGAGCGGCTCGGCGGCGCCCGGGCGGTGGAGTTCGGCCAGGCCGTCCGCCCAGGCCACGGCCACGCCCCCGGGCCCGGCGTGGACGGCGACCACCGGGCAGCCGCGCCGCACCAGGGGCCGGCCCGCCGGGGCGCCCCGGGGCGGATCCCAGGTGCGTACCGTCCCGTCCACACCGCCGCTGTACACGCGCGGCCCCGGCCCGGCCGCCGCGAGGGCGGTGACCCGCCCGGAGTGCGCCGCGCTCTGGTGCAGGCCCGCGAGGCTGAACGCGTGCAGGGAACCCATCCGGTCCCCCGTGACGACCGTGTCCCCGGCCGCGGCCAGCGCACTCGCCGGGTGCGTGGCCAGCGTGGCCGCCACCGCCCGCACCAGCCGCGGCACCGGCCCCGTGGGCCGCAGGCGGCCCCGCTCGTCGAGGCGCAGTTCCGTGTCCCCGTCCGCCAGGCACGCCACGGCCCTGACGCGCGGGTCCTCGTCCACGACGAGCCGGTCGCCGCACGTGGTGAGCACGGAGGCGGAGGCCCGGCGGGTGCCGGTCACCTCCCAGGGCGTGCCCTCGGCCTCGGCCCGCGCGGCGAGCGCGGGGGCGAGCCGCGGGTCGGCGCCCTCCGGCAGCGCGGCCAGCAGGGCCAGGGCGCGGCCCGCCGGGTGCTGTCCGTGCCGTACCAGCGCCTGACCCGCCCGCAGCCAGGCCTCCCGCAGGCCCCCGTGGTCGCCCGGCGACGCCTCGTACGCCCGGGTGACCCGTACCGGATCGGCCGCGCAGACGGCCTCAGGGTCCGACAGGTCGATGTCCCCGGGTTCCGGGGCGGGCAGGGGGTGGAGGGTCACCTCCAGGTGGAGGAGTGTGCGCAGGTCCCGGGCGAGCTCCGCCGTCTCCGGGTCGTCGCCGGACAGCTCCACGCGGGCCCCGCGGCGCGGCGCGGACAGCAGGGCGGTCAGCAGTTCTGCGGGGGTTCCGGCCGCCACACCCAACTGGTTGGCGGCCTCCCACACGGTGGCGCGCAGGTCCGTTCTCCTCTGGTCCGTGCTGGTCGCGAGGTCCGTGCCGGGCGGCGACGTCCGTGCCGGGCGGCGAGATCCGCGCCGGCGGCGAGGTCCCGGGCCGATGGCGCGGCCGCGCTCCGGTCGGGTCGTGTCAGGGCTGTGCGCCCGTGAAGTGTTCCCGTATCAGGGATTCGACCACCGCCAGGTCCCCGGCGGCCAGCGCGTCCAGCAGGGCGCCGTGTTCGGCGGCGTCCGCGACGAGGTCCGCGCGGCGCGTCGCGGGGCGGCTGAGGAGCGGCCACTGGGAGCGGCGGTGCAGGTCGTCCGCGACGGCGACGAGCTGCTCGTTGCCGGCCAGGCCGAGGAGGGCGCGGTGGAAGGCGCGGTCGGACTCTCCGTACGTCGCGAGGTCGCCGCGCACGGCTGCGGCCGCCGTGGCCTCGGCGAGCGGCCGCAGCTCCGCCCAGCGGGCGGCGGGCACGGTGCGGGCGAGGCGCAGCATGACCGGAACCTCCAACAGGGCCCGCACCTCCGCGAGTTCGGCGAGTTCGCGGGCCGTGCGCTCGACGACGCGGAAGCCGCGGTTCGGGACGACCTCGACGGCGCCTTCGACGGCGAGCTGCTGCATGGCCTCCCGTACGGGGGTCGCGGAGACACCGAGGCGCAGGCCGAGCGCGGGCGCCGAGTAGACCTCGCCGGGGACCAGGTCGCCGGCGAGGAGCGCGGTGCGCAGGGCGTCCAGGACCTGGCCGCGCACGGAGTGCCGCTGCACCGCACGGGGTGCGGGGACGCCCACCGGAGGCGGGGGCGGGGGTTCGCTGTGGGTGTGCTCGCCACGGGCGGCGAGGGCGGCGCGGGAGGTCTGCCCCGGGATCAGTCCGGCGGTGTGCGGCCGCTCCGGGCGCGACGCCCCCGCGTCCCGGACCGGTTCCCCGGC
>NZ_JABWDV010000133.1 GCF_013362995.1 Streptomyces sp. TRM64462
GGCCATCTCCCGGGCCAGCACGACGAGATCGACGCCGCGCCCGGCGCCGAGCGGGGCCAGCCGGCGGGTGAGCACCTCCTGCCACACGGGCCGCAGCCGGGACGTACCGGCCGCGCCGAGGCCGTCGGCGACGGCACGGCGCGTGCCGCGGTGAGAGGCGCCGTCCTGGTCGAACAGCAGCCCGCCGTCGGAGAGTTCCCGCGCGGCACCCCCGGTGGTACCGGCTGCCGTCCGGTCGAGCGGCACGCGCGTCAGGGCCTCGCGGTAGGCGTCACCGCCGTGCACCAGGACGGTTCCGCCGAGCCGGCGCACGGGGCG
>NZ_JABWDV010000134.1 GCF_013362995.1 Streptomyces sp. TRM64462
GGCTGCGCTGATCCCACCTCATTTTCATGTCCGGTCAGCACATTTTCCCGGCTGAGAGGGGTGTCCTGACCGGCAGTTTCATCCGTGTCATCAAGCTCCTCTTTCAGCTCTGCCACACGGAGCGCCAGTTCTTCTTTCGTCCCCGTCAGGCTGACATCACGGTTCAGTTGTTCACCCAGCGAGCGGAGACGGGCAATCAGTTCATCTTTCGTCATGGACTCCTCCACAGAGAAACA
>NZ_JABWDV010000135.1 GCF_013362995.1 Streptomyces sp. TRM64462
ACCGCCGCGGCGATCAGCAGACAGCCGGGGACGTCCTGTCCCGCGGCGGCGGCGAGGGCGGTGGTGAGCAGGGTGACGGCGGCCGCCGGTCCTGGGTGACAGGCCGTCATCAGCCCGCGGAGGGGGTGTCGGTTCCGTACGGAGGGAGTCGTGGCGGGTGGCGTCGTGGCGGGTGGCGTCGTGGCGGGGGCCGGCGCGCCGGTGCGGTGCGGCACCGTGGCGGCCCGGTCTGTGGCGTCCACGCGGCGATCGTAGGCGCTCAACGGGCGACCCGGTGGTACGACGACACGGTGTCAGGGCACACATGCGGTCACGTTGTCCCCGATATGGAGCTCTGATGACCCGGATCGCAGCCGTGCACGGAGTCCTGGCGCCCCACCGGCACCGACAGCGCGACCTCACCGACATGGTGGCCCGGAACTGTCTGCCCGAGGGCGCGGACCGGCGGGTGCTCGACCGGGTGCACGAGGGCGCGCGGGTGCGGTGCCGCCATACGGCGCTGCCGCTCGACCGGTACGGCGGGCTCGACGACTTCGGCACCGTGAACGACGCGTTCATCGAGGGCGCCGTGGAGCTGGGTGCCGACGCGGTGTCCGGGGCGCTGCGGGAGGCGGGGCTGTCGGCGCGGGACGTGGACCTGGTGGTGTTCACGTCGGTGACGGGGATCGCGGCGCCGTCCGTGGACGCACGCCTGGCCGGGCGGCTCGGGTTCCGGCCGGACGTGCGGCGGCTGCCGGTGTTCGGGCTGGGGTGCGTGGCGGGGGCGGCGGGTCTCGGCCGGGTGCACGACTATCTGCGGGGCTGGCCGGACCATGTGGCGGTGCTGCTGTCGGTGGAGCTGTGCTCGCTGACGTTCCAGCGGTCGGACCCGTCGCCGGCCAATCTGGTGGCGACGGCGCTGTTCGGGGACGGGGCGGCGGCCGTGGTGGCGTGCGGGGCCCGGCGACACGCGGAGTCCGCGGGTCCGACGGTGGTGGCGAGCAGGAGCACGCTGTATCCGGACACCGAGCGGCTGCTGGGCTGGGACGTCACCGCGACGGGGTTCCGTGTCGTGCTGGATCCGTCCGTGCCGGACGTCGTCCGCAAGAACCTCGCGGACGACGTGGACGGTTTCCTCGCCGAGCACGGCCTCGGACGGGGCGATGTGACGGCGTGGGTGAGCCACGCGGGCGGGCCGAAGGTCCTGGACGCGGTCGCGGAGGCGCTCGATCTGCCGGACGGGGCGCTGGAGGTGAGCCGGCGTTCGCTCGCGGACGTCGGCAATCTGTCGTCCGCTTCGGTGCTGCACGTGCTGCGCGACACGCTGGCGGCCGGCCGGAGACCGCCGGCCGGGACGCCGGGGCTGCTGCTCGCGATGGGGCCGGGCTTCTGCACCGAACTGGTGCTGTTGCGCTGGTAGTCGATGACAAGGGAAGGAGAGACGTGGACTGGTACGCCCTGCTGGTGCTGGCGATCGGCGTGGAGCGCGGCGCCGAACTGGTGGTCGCCCGGCGGAACGCCCGCTGGAGCCGGGCGCGCGGCGCCGTCGAGTACGGGTGGCGCCACTACCCGGTGATGGTGGTCCTGCACACGGGCCTCCTCGTCGGCTGTCTCGCCGAGGTGGGTCTGGCGGGGCGGCCGTTCGTCCCGCCGCTCGGCTGGACGATGCTGGCGGTGGTCGTGGCGGCGCAGGCGCTGCGCTGGTGGTGCGTGGTGACGCTGGGGCCGCGCTGGAACACGAGGGTACTCGTGGTGCCCGGTCTGCCGCTGGTGGCGGGAGGGCCGTACCGGTGGCTGCGCCATCCGAACTACGTGGCGGTGGTGGCCGAGGGGCTCGCGCTGCCGCTGGTCCACGGGGCGTGGGTGACGGCGCTGCTGTTCACGGTGTGCAACGCGGTGCTGCTGACGGTGCGGGTGCGGTGCGAGGACGCCGCGCTCGGCCGCCCGGCGGGCGCGCCCGGGTCCGGGACCGGGTCCGGGGCTGGGGCCGGGACCGGGGACGGGTCCGGGTCCGGGGCTGGGGCCGGGTCCGGGTCCGGGTCCGGGTCCGGGGCTGGGGAGGCGCTCGTGGACGAGGCCCCGCCGGCGGCCAGGGGCGGGGCGCGGTGATCGATGTCCTGGTGGCGGGCGGCGGTCCTGCGGGGCTCGCCACGGCGATCCGGGCGGCGCTGGCCGGGATGGAGGCCGTGGTGGTGGAGCCGCGACCGCACCCGGTGGACAAGGCGTGCGGCGAGGGCGTCATGCCGGGCGGTGTGCGGTCGCTGCACGCGCTCGGTGCCGCCCCGGCCGGTCACCCGCTGCACGGCATCCGGTACGTGGACGGCCCGCACCGCGCGCAGGCCGCGTTCCGTGCCGGCACGGGCCTCGGGGTGCGGCGTACGGAGCTGAGCGCCGCGCTGGACAGGCGGGCGGCGGAGCTGGGCGTACGGGTCGTGGCGGGCCGGGTCGGCGACGTACGGCAGGGACGGGACGGCGTGGAGGCGGCGGGGCTCCGGGCGCGGTGGCTCGTCGCCGCGGACGGGCTCCACTCCCCCGTGCGGCGCGCGCTCGGCCTGGACC
>NZ_JABWDV010000136.1 GCF_013362995.1 Streptomyces sp. TRM64462
CGGCACCCCCGGCGCGGGCCTCAGGCGACGCCTCCTCTGGAGACGACGGTACGGAGCTCCCGGGCCCGGCCGGCCAGAGCACGGCCAGCAACAAGGCCCCCACAACGGCAGCTCCCGCGGCGACGGGCGCCTTCCACCGCCCGCCACCGGAGCCAGGCGCACCGCCACCCGCACCAGCCGCCGCAGACCCCGCACCACCCGCCGCAGGCCCAGCAGGCCCAGCAGGCCCAGCAGGCCCAGCAGGCGCAGCGGGCCCCGCATGCCCCGCACCGCCCCCACGTCACCCGCGTCCCACGCAGCCCCCGCCGGCTCCGCCACAGGCACAGCCGGGTACCCCGCCACCGGTACCACCAGCGCCAGGCCCGCCAGCAGGGCCTCCGCGGGGACGAGCCCCGAGCGGTGGTCGCCGCAGGAGGCGCAGGCACGGGCATGGCGGGCGATCCGCTTGCGCCACACCGACGACGGGCGGCCGTCCCAGTCCTCCGTCACCCGCGCCAGCTCCGGGCAGCGCGGCTCGGCCGCGAGCGCCCGCACGACCACGCGCCCCGTCTCCAGCTGCGCCTTCATCCGCTGGACGCGCACCGCCGCGTGCCGCGCGGGAACGCCCAGCGCCTCGGCCAGTTCCGCGCGCGTCAGTTCACCGGCCGCCTCCTGCCACCACAGGGACAGCAGCGCACGGTCGTCCTCGTCCAGCCAGCGCGTGGCCTCGGCCACCTCCCGGCGCTGCCCGGACAGGCCGAGCCGCAGGATGGTCAGCTCCACGAAGTCGGCCGCGGGATCGGGCCGTTCCGCGACCCGCTCCAGGGAGGCCGCCGACGCCTGCTGACGGTCCGTCCAGCGCCTCCGTATCTGGTTCATCGCGATCGCGACCAGCCACGACCGGAACCGGGACGGCTCCCGCAGCCCGCCCAGCCCGTCGAGCGCCCGGAACATGGTGTCCTGGACGACGTCGTCCACGTCCGCGTGACCGTCCAGCGCCCGCCCCACCACGTTGTAGACCAGCGGTAGATAGTCCGCCACGAGCCGCTCGCGTGCGCGGCCGTCGCCCGCCCGTGCCGCGCACACCAGCTCCGGAACGTGCTCGCCGTCCGTGTGCCTCTCCGCGTCCCTGTACTCATGCACCTGCTTGTGCGTCTGCGTCTGCGTCTGCGCGTGCCTCTGCCTCTGCATCGTCTGCCTGCCGCCCCGTTCCGCGTCGTCTCCGTACGGTCCTGTCGTCGGGAGACCTGCCGGCGCGCCGCCGACAACACAAAAACCGCCCCATCGGACCACACGTGCGTTCGCACCGCCCCGGCGGGTACCGAAACTTTCGAAGCGCCGGCAGTCCCTGCCGGACCTTGCCGATCACCCGGCGCCGAACTTAGGTTCACGACACACCCGCCCACGCACCCGCCCGCCCCACCACGGCCGCCCGCCTCAGGAGTCTGCACCGGAGCCGCCATGCACCTGCACTTCCCCGCCGGATCGCACGTCCTGTTCCAGGGCGACTCCATCACGGACGGCGGCCGCGACCGCGGCCGCCACCTCGACACCGGCGGCCCCCGCGAGCCCAACGCCGCGCTCGGCCACAGCTACGTCTACCTGGTCGCCGCCCGCGCCGCCGCCCAGTCGCCCGGCCACCGCTGGCGGTTCACCAACCGCGGGGTCGGCGGCGACAAGGTCACCGACCTGGCCGCACGCTGGCGGACCGACACGCTGGACGAGCGACCGGACGTCCTGTCCGTTCTCGTCGGCGTCAACGACGCCTGGCGCGTGGTCGAAGGCGACTCGGACGACCTCGACGCCGACCGATTCCGCACCACGTACGACGCGCTCCTCACCCGTACCCGCGAGCCCCTGCCCCGGCTGCGGATCGTCCTGTGCGAACCGTTCTCGCTGCCCGGCGGCCCGAGCCCCGACTTCGACGACGCCCTGGCCGCCCAGGTGCTCCTCCGCCAGAAGGCCGTCGCCGAACTCGCCGCCGAGCACCGCGCCGAACTCGTACGTCTCCAGCCGGTCTTCGACGAGGCCGCGCGCCGCGCCCCGGCCGCGCACTGGATCCACGACGGCGTGCACCCCACGCACGCGGGCAACCAGCTCCTCGCGGACGCCTGGATCACCGCCGTTGCAGCCGCGCGACCCGCGCGCTGACCTCCGGAAGCCGGGCGTACAGCGCGGAGCCCGGGCAGCGCGTCGGGTAGCCGTCCGTGTGCCCGCCCACGATCGGCAGCCGGGCCGTCGTGCCCTCGGGGAACCGGGACTCGTCGTTCGTCGAGACCAGCGCGACCGTGCCGCGCGGATCAGGCCCGTACGGGTCGAGCTTCCAGGCGACGAGCCGCGCGATCGCGTCGAGCATCGGCTCCGGAACGGCTTCGCCCTCCGTGAACGTGCCGATCGCGGCGATCCCGACCGTGCCCTCGTTGAAGCCTTTCGTATGCGCGCCGACGACCGCGCGGTCCACGCCCCCGGCCCGGCCCTCGTAGATCGTGCCGCACGCGTCGACGAGGAAGTTGTAGCCGATGTCGTCCCAGTCCCTGCCGTACGCGTGACCGGCGTACAGGCCGCGCAGCGTGCGCGGCACGCTCGCGCAGTCGTAGCCGTTCGGGGTGCTCGTGTGGTGGATGACGGCGGCCTTCACCACCGGCGCGTACCGTGCGGCGGGCGCCGTCGACACCGACTCGGCCTGCCACGCCGCGCGCGACACGATCTCCGGGCGCGCGCCCTGGTGCCGTACGGCGTGGGGCCGGCTCGTACGGGCGCGCTCCGACGCGTCCGGGTGGCGCGGCGCCGACGAAGGCCCGAGCACGAGCGAGGCACCGGACAGGACGACGAGCACCGCCAGGGAGGCGGCGGTGCGGCCACGGCGCGTGGAGGGGAGACGCATGATCCACGCCTCCTCCGCGCCGCTCCACCGTTCTCGCCGCTGCGCCGGTCCGCCGCGCGGCCGCTCCGTCCCTTCCGTGCCCGTGCGGTACGACTCCGTAGCTGTGCGGTACGACTCCGTGTCCGTGCGGTACGACGGCCGTACCCTCGCGACCATCGTCGCCACCGGACCGCGACCCCGCCCGCCGGAGTGCTCCGTACGCCGTACGGGAGCGGGCGCGGGGCCGGTTGTCA
Source organism: Streptomyces sp. TRM64462 (assembly GCF_013362995.1). Taxonomy (GTDB): domain Bacteria; phylum Actinomycetota; class Actinomycetes; order Streptomycetales; family Streptomycetaceae; genus Streptomyces. The sequence goes on from NZ_JABWDV010000136.1 coordinate 3,097, forward strand.
GTGGCCGCGCCTACGTTTGAGGAAGAAGTCGGGGCTCGCGCGGGACCCAGCCGTGGGACCGGGCCGCGGAACCTTGTGGGGGAAGGGGTGCGTCATGACCACCAGCGCGTTCGAGGCAGCCACGGGAGACGGGCCCGCACCGCCGGACGCGGCGGCGTCCGAGCGGCGCGCCGCGGAAGTGCGCGTCGCGTACGAGGGTCTGCTCCAGATCAGACGGCTCACCAACACGGCGGGCGGCGACCCGGGGGCCGTGCCCGCGGCCTGGGAGCGCAATCAGCCTGCCCGCGCAGTCGCCCTCGCCCTGGAGGCGGCCGGCATACCACCGTCGGCGTGCGCCGCCGACGGGCGGCGCACCGCCACCGGGTACCGCGTCGGGCCCGGCGAACGGCCCGACACGGTACGGGTGGAGTGGCTCGGCCCACCGGGCGGCGGCGCCGCGCAGGACGAGGAGCAGGCCCTGGCCCGGTGCGCCCGCGCCCTGGACCGCCTCGGCTGGGAGACGCTGCTGTACCGCGGGCCCCGCAGACGCCGCTTCCTGGAGGTGGAGCCCCTCAGCGCCGGCCAGTAGCCCCGGTGCGAAGCCGGGCAGGAAGAACCTCGAAGAACCTGCCCTGGAACCCCTAGGCGATGGAGGCCGAGACGATGGCCGACACCGCGATGTTGCAGGACGCCGTCACCCACACGGCCGGGTGCGGCTCCGGCTGGACCAGGTGCGCGCCCAGCCGGCCCGGTGTGATGACGTCCACCACGAGAAACGCCACGGCCAGCATCACGAGGCCCAGCAGACCGAACGCCGCGGTGGACGCCAGACCCTTGAGGAAGTCGTCGTACGTCGACCAGATGGAGGTGAACACGATGCCGCCGATGCCCAGCAGCGCCGAACTCAGCAGGAGCGCGCCGTTCCGGTTGCGCTCCTCCCAGATCAGCCGGCGGAGATTGCCCGGCGTCAGGACGTCGACCAGGACTATCCCGAGAATCAGCAGGACCAGCCCGAGGCCGCCGTAAGCCGCCGCGCGGCCGAGTCCGTTGACGATGTCGATCATTGAGCCGGCTCCCCCTGGAAAGCGAAGTGCGATCGTGAGTGATCGCGGTCAAGGCGACGCAAAATGTAGCGCACGCCCCGCGCGACGCGGCCTGCGCGGTACGGCAGGAGGGAGCCCGCACACCGGTACCCGGTCCACGGCTGCCCGGTACGCCGCGTCCAGGTGCCCGCCGGTTGCGGAGTGCCCGGGGCGCCGGTATCGGTCGGGGGAGCGGGGGCGAACCGGTCCGCGGTACGTGCGGGCGACGACCTCTGGACGGGGCACGGCATGGCGATCGACGAGACGGCGGAGCGGGTCATCCCGCTGGACTGCGAACAGGTGGCCGGGTACGCCATGGACTGGCGGAACGACGCCGCCTGGACGCAGGGCATCCGCGAGGCCACCCTCACCCGCGAGGCCGACGCGGGTGGCTTCGGCGTCGGCGCGGAGGTGACCCGTACCGCGTACTTCCTCGGCAGGCGCATCGACTACGTGCTGCGCGTGGCGGCGTACGAGCCCGGCCGGCTGCTCGACATGGTGTCCGTCGCCGGACCGATGCCGATGCACGTCACGTACACCTTCGCCCCTCACCCGCGCGGCACCCTGGCCCGGATCCGGGTACGCGGCGACACCGCCGGCCAGTACCGGGCGGCTGGACCGGTACTGGCGTGGAAGGTCCGCTCGTCGATCCGCAAGGACCTCCGCGACCTGGAGCGCATCCTGCTGCCCTCCGGCCGCTGAAGAGGCCGTACGCGGGCGGCTGTCGGGTCAGAGTCCTCAGAGTCTCTCGAAGACCATGCGGACGCTGGTGAAGCGGCCCTCTCTCAGGAACCCGAGGGCGGCCCGCTGCTCCCTGATGATGTCCGACACCGCTTTCTCGCCGATGAGTTCGGCACCGCGCGCCCGGTTGGCCTCCGACCGCTCCAGCCAGGCCGCCACGGTGCGGATGCCGTCCCCGGGGGCGCTGCGCGACTCCACCAGCCGGAACAGGCCGCGGCTCGCGTCGGTCAGTTCGGCCCGGGTCGGCAGGAAGCACTCCGGGAACACCTTCCGGGACGCGTGCAGGCCCTCACGCAGGTTCCTGACCCCGTGGGCCAGCTCCTTCGGGCCGAGGCGGCGCGACCGGCCGGCCGCCGGCGTCCCGTCCTGCCGGCGCGCGGGCAGCATCTCGGGAGGCAGCACCAGCGAGGCGAGCCACCCGCGGTCGTTCCACGCGTTGGCCTGCAGAGCCAGCCGCCCTCCCGGGCGCAGCCAGGAGTGGCTGCGCCGGAAGAACTCCCGGTAGCGGGCGACCCGCTTGGCCCGCCACATGGTGCTGCCCGCGAAGTGCTCGATCGCCTCGATCGCGATGATCGCGTCGTACGGGCCGTCCGGCCGGTGGTCGAACCAGTTCTCCACCCGTACGTCGACCCCCGGCCAGCCCTGTTCGCGGGCCCAGCCCGCCTGGACGGGGCTCATGGTGATCCCGACGGCGTGGTCGACCTGGTGGACCTCCACCAGGCGCCGGACGAGGGTGCCGTACCCGCAGCCGACGTCCAGGACCCGCTCCGCGCCGACGGCGCCCGCCGCCACGGCGAGGTGGTCGAGCTTGCGCACCTGGGCGGACTCCAGTGTGTCGCCGTCCTCCCACATGCCGTAGGAGTAGACCAGGTCTTCCCCGAGGATCAGCCGGTAGAAGTCCCCCAGGTAGTCGTAATGATGAAGGATCGCCTTCGCCGACGAGCCCTTGTACGAGGTTTCCTTCTTGCCGTCGTGTGCCACGCGCGCCCACCGCTCCCTTTCGCCGACGCCCTGGCGACCAGCTAACCGGGTAGCCGGGCAAAATCCCGCACACACGCCCGCAGTGCCCCGAACCGTGCGATCGGCGGCGGCCACCCGGGTGACGTGGACCGAAGGGCGGGCGGGCCGGGGCAGCGACGGCCGCAGCTTCAGGCGGCGGGTGTGACGTTTTCGGCCTGCGGGCCCTTCGGCCCCTGCGTGATGTCGAAGCTCACCTTCTGGCCTTCGTGGAGTTCACGGAAACCCGACGTGGCGATGGCCGAGTAGTGGACGAACACGTCCGGGCCGCCGCCGTCCTGCTGGATGAAGCCGAATCCCTTGTCCGGGTTGAACCATTTGACGGTGCCGGTTGCCATGTCCTTGCTCCTTCATGAAAGCGGCAGCGGGGTGCTGTGCGCGTCAGGATCCGATAATCCAGTTCCCCACCGGTGCTGTGATGCAGAAACGCCCATGTCGTCAGCCGCCGGACGCAATGTGCCCGCAGACCTGTGCGGGTACCGGTGCCCGCTTCAACGGGCCGGCCTCAGGGCCTGCGCCACCTCGTCGGTGGTGTGGTAGCTGCCGCCCTCCGGCAGGTCCTGTACGGCTGTCACCACGGTGTCCGGCGCGTGCCTGTCCAACAGCGCCCGCACCAGCGCATCGCGGTCCGCGGGGTAGTCCTGCCGGTCCAGGGCACGTGCCAGCTCCAGGCGCATCGCCTCGTACGCCGCCCGCTCCTCGGCCTGGTCGCGCTCGAGGCCGGCCGGCGGCACGGGCCCGCCCGGGTCGACGCGGACATCGTCCTCCGCGACCGGCTCCGGGTCGTGTGCCTCCTCGACATGCGTGTGCTGCCCGGACCGGAGGTAGCCCTCCAGCTCGTGCTTCTTCTCGTCGTCCTTGCGGGGACTCGCCGGGTTGCTGCCTCGCTCCATGGTGGTCGGCACCCCCTTCCTGCGCGTTGTCCGCCGACCAGGTCGTGGCGTCCGCCGAGTACCCGCCCGGCAAGGACGAACACGCGGGTACGGCACCTCCGGCGTCCGCCACGTGAGGTCCCTCGGCGCTCGACGGCCGGGCGCTGTGTCAGCGGGCGGTGCCTTCACTCCCGTGCGCCTGGCTCCGGTGGGCCGGGCTCCCGTGCGCCCGGCCCGGGTGCGCCGGGCCTCGCTGTGCCGACGGCGCCGATCGTGCCGGTGCCGAGGCCTCGGAGGCGCGCAGCGTGCTGATCACCTCCTCGTCGGAGACCTGCGCGAACTCCTCGTACCACTCCCCGACCGCCCGGAAAGAGCGCGGTTGGTGGAGGCAGATGAGGTCATCGGCCTCCTCGCGCATCGTGGCGGCCGCCTGCGGCGAGCAGACCGGCACGGCCAGGATCAGGCGGACCGGCTCCTGCCGGCGCAGATGGCGCAGGGCGGCGCGCGCGGTGACACCGGTGGCGAGGCCGTCGTCGACGACGATGACGGTCCTGCCGTCGACACGCGGTGCCGGGCGTCCGCCGCGGTACAGGTCCTCGCGCCGGTGCAGCTCCGCCCGCTCACGGGAGACGTCCGCGGCGAGCCGGTCCTCGGTGAGGCCGAGGAGGGCGAGGGACCGCTGGTCGTACACGGGCGGGTCGTCGCCGGCGATCGCCCCGATGCCGGCTTCCGGACGGCCGGGTGCACCGATCCTGCGGGCGACCAGTACGTCCAGCGGCACCTTCAGGGCTCGGGCCACCTCGGCCGCGACGGGGACCCCGCCGCGCGGCAGGGCGAGGACGAGGGTGTCGGTGAAGTCCCGGTCGCCCGCCCATTCGAGGAGTCTGAGGGCGAGTTCCTGCCCCGCTTGTCGGTGGTCGTGGAAGCGCATGGGCGCTGCTCCTTCCGCAGGTTCGTGCCGATGGCCGGCCGTGTCAGACGCCGGTGGGCCAGGTCTCCTCCTCCCTGGTGTCCGCCGGGGCGGTACGGAGCGGGGTGAGGGCCGTGGTGCGGTCGAGGAAGCAGAACGCGTCGTACCGGTCGCCGAGAACGGTGGGCACATAGTTCCCCCACCGCTCGTGCTGCGGGCGGTAGACGACGCCGATGGCCCGGTGGTCGCGCTCCTCCCGCAGCCAGCCGGTGCGGTCCTCGGCCGGCGGGGGCCGATCCGGCCGGGGCTGATCCGGCCGGGGCCGATCCCGCCGGGGCCGATGGCGGGCGTCCGGGACGGGGAAGACGAACAGGCCGGCGCCGTCGGGCAGTGCCCGGTGCATCAGGTCTTCGAGGCTGCCCGGGCGGGCAGGCGGCACGCGCAGGGCGCGCGGGCGCCCTCCCCAGCGGTCCGAAGCGATCACCGTGCCCTCGTACGAGCCGAAGCCGACCAGGACCACCCCCTCCTCGCCGTGGCGCTCCCGCACGAGCTGGCCGACGTTGACCATGCCGGCATCGGCCATGTCCGTGGCCCGCGCGTCGCCGATGTGGGTGTTGTGCTCCCACACCACCGCCTTCGCGTGCGGGCCGTGGTGCTCCATGAGCCGGTCGAGTGTGTCGGCCATGTGATGGTCCCGGATGTTCCACGACTCCGGGCCGCCGCGCACCATCGCGCGGTAGTACCGCTCGGCTCCTGCCAGGACCTCCGCGTTCTGCCGGACGGCGAACCGCGCCAGGCTGTCGTCGACGGCCGCCGCTTCCTCCGCGTCACGGCGCAGCCGCACCAGAAGGGCGAGGACCTCCCGCTCGCAGCCGGACGGGACGAGCTCGGTGGACAGCGCGTAGGACTGCACGTCCTCCGCGTACGGCTCGAAGCAGCGGTAGGCCTCCAGCGCGTGATCGACGTGCTGTGGTGCGTGCCGGCTCAGGTAGCCGAGCACCGCGTGCAGCGACTCCCACAGCGAGTAGACGTCCAGCCCGAAGAATCCCACCCGCCGGTTCGGCGCCAGCGCGAGATTGTGCCGGCGCAGCCGGCGGCCGAAGTCGGCGACGTCGGTGTTGGCCCACATCCATGTCGGCCACCGGTCGAAGCCCCTCAGCGCCTCCACCGGGTCGTCCGGTGCGTCCGGCGCGGCCGTGACGGAGGAGTGCACCGCCTGGCAGTCGGGCCAGTCGCCCTCCACGGCGACGAAAGAGAAGCCCTTCTCCTCGATCAGCCGGCGGGTCAGCACGGCACGCCACCGGTAGTACTCGGCGGTGCCGTGGGACGCCTCGCCCAGCAGGACGTAACGGGCGTCGCCGATCCGTTCCATCAGGGGATCCAGCGACTCCGGCCCGGTGAGGGGGAGGGCGCTGCCGCGGATGCCGGCGACGTGCTGCCGCGCGCCGGCCGCCGGCGCCGTCATCGCGGCCGCTCCTCGGCTGCGGCGGGTTCTGGGATCATCACCGGCATCTCCCTCCGCGCGTTCGCCCGCTCCGTACGCCCGTGTCCGCCTGCCGGGTAGCCGTCGCGGCGGACGGTATGCCGACCGGACGCCCGGACACGACCTAGCATGGGATGAAGCGATGGGCCCGAGCGGTGTGGGTGTTCTGGGATGAGGCGACCCGCTGAGAAGCCCGAGGCCGGGAGGCTGCTGGGCCGGTGGCGCGAGCAAGCCCGGCTGCGTGAGGCGCTCGCCCGGTTGCGGGGCGGCGAGGGTGGCCTGTGGCTCGTCGAGGGGGACGCGGGAGCCGGTAAGACGACGCTGGTCGAGTCCGTTCTTCCTCCGGAGCTGCGCGTGATGCGAGGTGGCGGCCCTGGGAGGGGCGTCCCGTACGGACCGCTCAGGGCTGCGCTCGGCGGTCACTGGCCGGGAGCGGCAGAAGCCGAGGGTGACGTACCGACGGTGCTGCGGGAGACCTTCGAGCGCCTGGCGCGGGAGCGCCCCACTGTGCTCTTCCTCGACGACCTGCAGTGGGCGGACGCTGCGACGCTGGCCGTCCTCGACGGCTGGGCGGTGCCTTCGTCCGGGCTTCCCCTCCTGGTCGTCGGGGCGTTTCGCAGCGACGAGCTGCCGCGCGGGCACCCGGTGCGCGAGCTGCGGTCACGGCTGCGGCAGGCCGCTGGAGGCAAGGAGAGGCACGTCCGGCTGGCGCCCCTGGGCCCGGGGGACAGCGCTCTGCTCGTGCGGCGCGTGCTGGGGGACACCGCCACGCACGACGTCGTGGACACCGTTGTACGCCGTGCTCGCGGTCTGCCCTTCTACCTGGAGGAGCTCGCCTCGGCGGTCGCCGAGACCGGGGACACCGCGGTGGTGCCCGAGTCGGTCACGGACGCCGTGCTGCAACGCGTGGCCCGTCTCTCGGAGGCAGCGCGGGCCGTCGCCCAGGTGGTCGCCGTGAGCGGGGCGGTCCGGCTCGACGTACTGGCCGAGTTCGGCGCGCAGGAGACGGGGATCGAGGAGCTGTTCGATGCCGGTGTGCTGCTGCAGTTTCCGGGAGCCGGAGCCGGAGCCGGAGCCGGAGCCGGCCCAGGACCCGGTCCAGGACCCGGACCGGGAGCGGGCGAGGCCGTCTTTCGTCACGCCCTGATAGGGGAGGCGCTGTACGCCGCCATCCCCTGGGCACGTCGTCGTCGGCTCCACGCCGCGCTGGCGCAGGCCATGGGGGTACGGGGTGAAGCGCCCGCGCTCGTGGCGGCGCACTGGGAGAAGGCCCACGAGCCGGAGCGCGCCTGCCCGCTGCTGCTGGAGGCCGCTGAGGCCGCGTGCCGGGTGCACGCCTACCGCGACGCGATGGACGCGATCCAGCGTGTCCTGGCACTCTGGCCCACGGGAGCGGACGACGCCGCCCGGCTGCGTGCGCTCGACCGGCTGGGCGAGTGCGCTGCCCGTTGCGGTGAGACGGATGAGGCCGCACGCGCCTGGGAGCAGGTCGCCCTCGCATGCCAGGCCTCGGGGGACGACGCCGCCCATGCCCGGATCGCACGGTGCCTGGCCGGCGTCTACGAGCTGGCGGACGACTGGCCGCGTGCGCTCGCGGCCCGGTACGTCGCCGCCGAGAAGTACGCCCGGACGGGCCGCCGGGCCGAGGCGGCGGCGGAACGGCTCGCAGCGGCCTCGCACCTGCACTCCGCCGGTGATCTCACCGGCGCGATGCGGCTCATACGGGAGGCGTGGCAGGACATCGACGCCGCGGGGCCCGACGGTGCGGCCGAGCTCCGGGCACGCGCCATGGGCACAGAGGGGCTGGTGAGGACCAAACTCGGCCAGGGCGCGGTCGGCATAGATCTGACGCGCAGGGCTCTCGACCTCGCCCTCGGCTCCGGGCCCGACTCTCTGGCCGCCGACATCTACTACCTGTACGCCGACGCGCTCGAACAGCGCACGGACTATCCCGCCGCGCTCGACGCCTGGACCGACGCTCTGTCCTTCTGCCGCACCCGCGGCCTGGACGCCGACGCCCATGTCTGCCTGGCCTGCCTGACTCCGGCGCTGCGGCACACCGGCCAGTGGGACCGTGCGCTCCAGGCGGGACAGGAGGTCCTCGCCCGGGACGACGCCCCCGGCGTGGCGCGCATGGTGGCCGCCGGGGAGATCGGGCTCATCCTCGCCAACCGAGGGACGACGCCGTCGGCACGCCGCCACCTCGCTCGTGCCGCGGCGTACGCACGGGTCCATGAGCTGTTCGCACTGGAAATCGACGCCGGCTGGGGTCTGGCCCGGACCGACGCGCTCGACGGCCACGACGACAGCGCCACGACCCGGCTGCGGGAACTCACCGCCCGCTGCCTGTCCCGCGAGGAGCACCACTACTCCGTCGCCGCGCTGCGCTGGGCCGCGACGTACTTCGCCCGGCACGAGCTCCGCGGCGACCTCGGCGCGTGCACGGACGCCCTGGCCCGGATCGCCGCCGCCACGGGCACCGCGGAGGCGACCGCCGCTCTCGCGCACGCCCTGGCCGAGGCCGCCCTGCTGGAGGGCGATGCCCACCGGGCCGCCGACCGGTTCGAACGCGCGCTCGCACTCCTGGCCGCCGTCGCACTGCCGCCCGAAACCGCCGAGACACAGGCCAGGGCAGGCACCGCCCTGGCCGCAGCCGGCGACAGGACCAAGGCGGTCGAACGCCTCGTCGGCGCCTATCACACGGCACGCTCCCTCCGAGCTCGCCCGCTGGCCGCCGCGGCGGCCCGTGAGCTGGAGGCCCTCGGTGAGGACGTCCGCCGCCGGCTGGGCCCCGGAGCCGCCCGGCAGACGGACACGGTCGGCCTCACGCGACGCGAGGGCGAGGTTCTGCGCCTCGTCGCGGCCGGGCTCACCAACAGCGAGATCGCCGCCCGGCTCTTCCTGAGCACCCGGACCGTCGACATGCACGTCCGCAACCTGCTGACGAAGCTCGGCTGCCACACCCGTACAGAAGCGGTGCACAGAGCTGAGCAACTGGCCGTCCTCACCGGAGAAACCGTGTCGACCGTGCCCTGACCGTCCGGCGAATACGGCAATTCTGCCGTTCCTGCCGCCCTGCCTCCTCCGTAGGTTCGGTGCGTGAAGAGGAGGTGTGAGGGACATGGAGACCAGGACGACCACCCTCGAAGGCACCGTCGCGGCGTGGACGCGGGACCCGGACCGGGCACGCAGCACGCCGGCCGCGACCGCGAGCATGAAGGACGGCCAGGCCGTCATCCAGGCGGGCCCCTTCGCGCTGCGCGCCGATCTGCCCGCGCCCCTCGGCGGCACCAACCAGGCGCCCAGCCCGACCGCCCTGCTGCTCAGTTCCCTCGCCGGCTGCGCCGTCGCCTTCGTGTACGACACGCTCGGCCCCCAGCTCGGCGTGCGGATCGACGGCGTGGCGGCGACCGCGCGATGCGCCGCGGACGCCCGCGGGCTGCTGGGCATGGACGGCGCGGAGCCCGGCCTTCGCGATCTGGCGGTCGACATCACCGTGGACTGCCCGGACGGCGAGGAGGCCGTCGCCGAAGTCGCGCGCGTCTGGCAGGAGCGCTGCCCCGTCTATCTGGCGCTCCAGCGCCCCGCCGACGTCGCGGTCCGCTTCCGCGCAGCCTGACAAGGAGGCGTGTCATGTCACTGAAGGAGCCGCTCCGGCCGGGCATCCACACCCGGAAGGCGACGACGGAGGAGACCCGAGCCGTCGCCGAAACGCTCGCGGCGGGGTTCTTCGCCGACCCCGTGATCGGCTGGGCCTGGCCGGAGCCCCGACGGCGCCGGGAGATCCTCCCCGACTTCTTCGCGCTCTGGGTCGCCGGATGCATGGAGTACGACGAGGTCTACACGACGCACGACCTCGCCGGCGCCGCCCTGTGGATGCCGCCGCACGTCCAACAGGCGTTCGACGACAACGCCGAGGCGTTCGCCACCGACATCGAACGCGCGGCGCGCGAATGCGCCCCCGCGGTCATGGAGCTGCTCACCCTGCTCGACGACAACCATCCGCACGAACCGCACCACTACCTGCCCATCATGGCCACACGCCCCGAACACCAGGGCCACGGCATCGGCTCGGCGCTCCTCGACACGGTCCTGGCGCAATGCGACCGAGACACCCTGCCCGCCTACCTCGAAGCCACCAGCGCACGCAACGAGTCCCTGTACGCCCGCCACGGGTTCCGCACCATCGGCGAACTGCCCCTTCCCGATGGGCCCGTCCTCCACGCCATGTGGCGGGAACCGGGCACCCGATGACGGTCCGGAGGCACGCGTGCGGACCGAGCCGATGAACGACCATGCTCAACGGCCGTGACGGACGCTCATACGGCCGCTGGCCGCCGTTGGCCGTCGGCCGCCGGCCGCCGGCCTCCATGCCGGAGGTTCCGTACCGGAGCGGGTACTTCCACGGATCCCCCCGGCAGCCGGCCGGTACGACGGCGCGAGTACCGGCGGATGGGCGACGCGATCGGTGACATCTTCAGCGACGACCAGGGCCACCCGGGCCGTGGCCGTCTTGGTGGAATCGGCCCCGGCGGGCGGGCGCAGGACCACGTAGGTGCGTCGAGGGCCAGCCGGCGTCAGGGTGGCCGGCGGGCCGGCAGGCGGGCGTGCCGCCGTCAGGCGCCGGAGAAGTGCCGGCCGAGTTCGGCGACGACCGCGCGCACGGCGGGAGAGAGCCAGCGCCTGCCCAGCCGTACGAGCTGCACCGGGACGTCCGGGAAGCGGGGGCCCGCCACCTCCGCCAGGCGGCCTTCGCGCAGCGCGCCTTCGACGGTGACGCGGGGGAGAAGGGTGAGGCCCAGGCCGGCCGCGACGCACGAGCGGGCGGCCTCGATGCTGCCGAACCGGGTCAGCCGCGGCCGCGCCCCCGGCACCGCGAGAAGGTCCCGGGCGAGGCGGTCGCTGTAGGAACAGCCCTGTTCGTGCAGGAAGAAGTGCTCGCGGGAGAGTTCCTCCCAGCCGATGCCGGAGCCGTCGTCCCCGGCCAGCGGGTGGCCGGGGGCGGCGACGAGGACCAGGGGCTCGGCGGCCAGGCGTTCCGTGGCGAGGTCGGCGTACTCGGCCTGCTCCTCCAGCAGCAGGGCGAGGTCCAGCCGGCCGGAGCGCAGCCCCTCGACGGCGTCCGCGGTGCCCGTGGGGTGGAGGTGGATCTCGACCTCGGGATGGGAGCGGCGCAGGGCGGCGATCACCCCGGGCAGCCGCGCCGAGCACAGCGTCTCGCCGGCGCCGAGCACCACCCGGCCGGTGACCGGTCCGCCGCTGCTCGCCGCGGCGGTGGCCCGCAGCCGTTCCTCCGCCTCCAGAACGGCCTCGGCGTCCGTGAGCAGACGCCGCCCGGCGTCGGTGAGCACCGTGCTGCGCGGCAGCCGGTCGAAGAGGCGGGTCCCGAGGTCCTTCTCCAGCGTCCGGACGTGGACGGTGACCGTGGACTGGGCCAGGTGCAGTTCGGCGGCGGTCGCGGTGAAGTTGCCGGTGCGGGCGAGTGCGGCGAAGGTGCGCAGGAGCCGGGTGTCCACGGGACGACCGTAGCCGAAGCGATCGGATTCCTCGATCGCGATCTTCAAGGATCATCATTTCCGTGCATGGCTGCGGCATGGCAGCGTAAGGGCCATGAACCTCGACACCAGCCTGGACGTCCTGCACTATTCCGCCTTCACCCCCGGCACGACCGTCTCCGAGGGCGGCAATCCGGCCGGCGTCCTCCTGGACGCCTCCGCGCTCGACGACGCGGCGATGCTGTCCGTCGCCGCCGAACTGGGCTACTCGGAGTCGGCGTTCGTCACAGCCCGGGACGACTCCCGCGGCCGCTTCCGGGTCCGCTACTTCAGCCCGCTCGCCGAGGTCCCGTTCTGCGGGCACGCCACCGTCGCCACAGCGGTGGCGCTCGCCGAGCGGATCGGCCCGGGCGAGTTCGTCTTCGACACCCCGGCGGGGGAGATCCCGGTGTCGACGGCCGCCGACGCGGACGGCGCGGTACGGGCCACGCTCACCAGCGTGCCCACCCGCTCCCGGCCGGCCACACCGGAGGAGCTCGACGCCGCGCTCGCCGCGCTGCGCTGGGAGAGCGACGACCTCGACCCGGAACTGCCCCCGCACGTCGCCTTCGGCGGGAACGACCACCTGGTCCTGGCCGCCGCCACCCGGGCCAGGCTCGCGGATCTCGCGTACGACTTCGACGGCCTCGCCGAGGTGATGCGACGCCACGGCTGGACCACCGTCCAACTGGTGTGGCGCGAGTCGGCCGACCGGTTCCACGCCCGCGACCCGTTCCCGGTCGGCGGCGTGGTGGAGGACCCGGCGACGGGCGCCGCCGCGGCCGCCCTCGGCGGCTATCTGCGTGCCCTCGGCCTGGTACCGGAGCCGGTGACGATTGCTGTCCGGCAGGGCGAGGACATGGGCCGCCCGAGCGAACTCCTCGTGGGCGTCGACCCGGCGGATCCCCGGGTACGGGTCACCGGCAGGGCGCAGCCCATCGGCGGCCCCAGGTGAGGCCCGGCGCTGCCGCGGTCGTGGGGGTGGACGTGGGGGACGGGGTCCGGCTGGCGGTGACGGACAGCGGCGGTGACGGGCCCGTGGTCCTGCTGCTGCACGGCTGGCCTGTGACGTCGTACCACTGGCGCCTGACCGTCCCGGCCCTCGCCGAGGCCGGCTTCCGGGCCGTGACGGCCGATCTGCGGGGGCTCGGGAACTCCACGGCGGGCAGCGGACGGTTCGACAAGGAGTCGCTGGCCGGTGACGTCATCGCACTGGCCGACCGCCTCGGTGTGCCCCGCTTCGCCGTCGTGGGGCACGACTGGGGAGGCACGGTCGGCTACCTCGCCGCGGCCGCCCACCCGCGGCGGGTGTGGGCACTGGCCGTCGAGGAAGAGGTCCTCCCGGGCATCGATGTGGAGATCCCGGAGCCCGGACGCGGCCACTACCCGGACTGGCACGGCCCGTTCAACCGCCGGGCGGGCCTGGCGGAAACCCTCGTACTTGGGCGCGAGTACGCCTACTACGGAACGTTCCTGCGCCAGAGCGCGGGCCCCGCACCGCTGTCCCTGTCCGGCGACGCGGAACGCGTCTACCTCGACGCCTACCGGCGGCCAGGCACCCTCGCGGCGGGCCTGGGCTACTACCGGACGGCGGAGACGGACGCGGCAGCGGTCCGGGCCCGCTCGCACCACCTGCTGGACGTGCCCGTGCTGGCGATCGGCGGGCGGTACGGCATGGGGACGGCGGTGACGCGGTGCCTCGCACGGGTCGCCACAGACGTGCAGGACCTCCAGATCGCACAGTCCGGCCACTATCCGGCCGAGCAGGACCCGGCGGCCGTCAACCCGGAGCTCACGTCGTTCCTCCGGCGGCACTGCCCGCACCACGGTCGTGGCCGACGGCAGTGAGGGCGAGTGAGGGCGAACCCCTGGTCAGACTGGGCTGGACGGAGGTGATGCTCGACGCCTTCGCCGACGCCGAACGGCACAGCGACCGCGGCGCCGGCATAGCCCGCCGGACCGGCCGCCTCTACATGCTCTCCCAGCTTCTGCTGAGCAAGGCGTACGCCCACTTCCTGACGTGCAGGATCACCACGGCCCTGGAACTCGCCGACGAGGCCGCGGCCATAGCCCGGGCCCTGGGCAGCGGCGAACTCCTCGGCTTCACCCTCGCGGTCAGAGCCCTCGTCCTCCAACAGGCCCGCCCGCCCGGCGACCCGGCCGTGCTGGCCGCCGCCGAGGAAGCCGCGGCGGCGGTGGAGGGCACCGGGCGGAGCTGGTGGTCCACGTTGTCGCGGTCCCTGCTCGCCTTCGCCGCGCTGGGCGCCGGCGACCCGCACCGCGCCCGGGACGTGCTGCTGGACGCGGGCGGCGGCAAGGATCTGCCCCTGCTGCAGCCCTCGCTGCGCCCCGAGTACCTGGAACTCCTCGTCGCCTCCGCACTGGCCGTGGGCGAGGTGGAGGAAGCGGAACACTGGGCCGAGCGTGCCCTCAAGGAGGCCGAACGGCTCGGCCCGGCGACCCGGCGGGCGGCAGCGCTCCGCGCCCTCGGCCAGGTGGAGGCCGGCAGCGGGCACCAGGCCGAGGCGGCACGGGCCTTCGCCGAAGCCGCTCGGGAGAGCGCGCGAGCCGGCGCGACCCTGCGGGAGGCACAGAGCCTGCTGCTCGGCGCCCCCCTGATGAAGGCCGGCGGAGACGGCGCCCGCGCCACCGGGATGTGGCGCCGCGGGCGCCGCCTGGCCGAGCAGGGCGGGGCACTGCTGCTGGTCGCCCTGGTCGACCGGACGGGCCCTGCCGTACACGGGCACGGGGACGCGACAGGGCCAGCGGAAGTGCCGGCCGGCAAACTGTCCCTGCTGACCGCACGGGAGCGGGAGATCGCCCACCTGGTCGCCGAGGGCCTCACCAATCAGGCCGTGGCCTCCCGGCTCTGCCTCAGCCCGCGCACGGTCGAGAGCCACGTCGCCCGCGTGTACCGCAAGACGGGCGTACCGTCCCGCGCCGCCCTGGCCACGCTGCTGGCCCGCCACGCCGGTACGGCGCGAAAGGCGCCGCCTCTTCCGTGACCGGCCCGGCGGGAGGAGCGGTTTCCCGTCCCGCGCGCCGGAGCTGCTTCAACGGTATTGGGCCCAGGACTCGGGCCCACCTGGGCATGCCGCCACCTTTCCGTTGTGCGTAAAGCCGGCGGGAGCGGTCAGTAGAACTACGGAATCATGCCTGCTCACGGCCTACGGGCCGGGTCGTCTGGTCTACGTTGCAGAGGTCCGGCGGCCGGCTCGCTGCGGCCCGCTGTCAGCGGGCGGCCCTAGAGTTTTCACCATGAGCGGAGTCATGAGCGAATCCATTTTTGCTGCTGTCGCGCCGGTGTGTGGCGGTGATCCCGCCGAGCGTGCCGCACTGGTCCGGTCACTGATCGCCGACGGGGCGGACACCTCGGCGCGCGACGGGAGCGGTGCCACCCCCTTGCACCGGGCGGTCAAGGCTCCGTGCAGCGCGGACGACCCGCTGCCGTCCGTTGAGGTGATACGGGCGCTGCTGGAGTGCGGCGCGGACGTGCACGCCGTCGACGACAACGGCGTCACTCCCGGTGTGTGGGCCGTGGCCTCGAACGACTCCGATCCAGCGGCGTGGGCGGAACGCTCGTTGGAGGTGCTGGCGCTGCTCGTGGAGCACGGTGCCCGGCTGGACGGACCGAACGGCTTCGCCGCGGGGGGCTCCCCGGCCCACCACAGCACCGCGGCCGTGCCGCTGTACACCTTTCTGCTCGACCACGGCGCACCGCTCGACGCGGTCGACGCGCGCGGCGAGACCCCGCTGCACGCGACCGTACGCTCCGGGCGGCCGGGCCTGGTACGGCTCCTGCTGGAGCGCGACGCCGACACGACCGCCGTCAACGGCCTCGGCCAGACCCCGCTCGGCATCGCGCTGCGCCTGCCGGAGAACAGCGTCGAGCAGCGGCAGGCACGGCACGAGACCGTGTCCCTGCTGCGGGCGGCGGATGCCCCGGCACATGTGAGGTATCCGCTGGTGGGGGGCGGGCCACTGCCCATCGACATGGGCGCGGTCCGTCGGGCCGCCGCGGTGATGTGTGCCAAGCGGGCCGCAGCGTGCGAGGCCGCCGGAGTTCCCGACGACAGCGGCCGGCTCGCGCGCCTGGTCGAGCCGGACCTCGCCAGCTACCAGGACCTGGCCTCCGAACTGCGCCACCACTGCGACCCCGACCTGCTGCCGTCGGTGCCCCGCCTGTGCGCCGCCGCTCTCGGCGACACCGGAACGACGCGCACCCTCACCGGCGACCACCACGTGGACATGCCGTTCTTCCACCACGGGGATCTGGTGGTGAAGGGCGCCCTGGACGTGGTGGCGCCCTTCGTGGTCACCGGTTCGCTGACGGTCGAAGGCGTGCTCGCCGACTGCGGCCCGGATTCGGTGGTGGCGATCGGTGGCGGGGTGACAGCCCGAGGGGTGTTCACCGACGGCGAGATGTACGTCGGCGGCGACATCGAGGCCGAGGTCGTCCATGGGTACGACAACGACCACACGCTCCAGGCGGGCACCATCCGCGCACGCCTGGTCATCGAGGACGAGCACGAGACGATCGCGAGCGTGCGAGCCGACCTCCACTTCGACACGTTCGGGTACCAGCAGGGGTACGGCGACGGCGTCCAGGAGCAGTTGCGCGAGCTCCTGGTGGACGAGGTCTTCGCCGCCGACGAGGACGAGGACGACGAGGAGATGTTCGACTACGGCCTGCTCCAGGCCCGGCTGGGCGAAGGGCTGCCCGTCTTCCGCCCCCACCCGGCCCCCCGCACCGGCTGAGCGGCCCCACCGGCAACCCGCCGAGGGCGACCGCGATCGACAAGGCCCCGGCCAGAAACCGGGGAGCCTGATCAGCGCGGCCACGACGCCCCGCCGGATCGCTCAGGGCGGTGCCGGCGGAAACGCCGAAGGCGAGCCCGACCGGCCCATTCGAGGTGTCCATAAGGACGGGCTCGACACGCTACGGGTGGTTCCTTGAGGCCGGCCTCAGCCTGATCCGTGGTCATGAGAATCGCCGGCGGGCCTCGGCTTCGGCACCGACGTCTTTCCGACACCGACACCGAAGCCGCAGCGCTAAGCGCCCACTGGGTGGGTGTCCGAGGGAAGGGCGGGCGGCCGCCCGACCCGTACGTACGACAGGGGGACCTCCGTATCCGCCCTGCCCCTGCCTCCCAGCAGCGATACTGGATGCATGGACACGACGATCACCGCCCCCCGCGCCGAGGTGCTGCGGGACCGCTACCGTGGCCGATTGCCCGAGCGCTTGCAGGAGCTGGCCGGTCCTGTCGAGGGCACTGTGGACCTGCCGCTCCACATCGTCTGGTCCGGGCGGACGAGCTACAGCCTGGACCGTCCGAAGTCCCGCATGACGCTCTACCGGACCGTCCTCGCCGAAGGACTGAGCGAGGACCTGGTGGCCCTCCTGCACCACCAGCTGCTCACCGAGCAGTGGCCCGTGCTGCGGCGCTTGATCAGTCCCTACATCCGCGAGGTCTGGGAGGACGCCTTCCCCGAGCTGCTCCGCACCGCTCCGGCCGACACGACCGCCGCGTGAAGCTCACTCCGCTCCACGAGCGTCTCCTCGCAGACATCCTCGACCTCGGATCCCCCTACCCTCTGGTTCTCACTGGCGGATACGCCGTGCAGGCCCACGGCCTGGTCGAACGCTTCAGCCGTGACCTCGACGTCGCCACCGAGAACCCCGCTCCGATGCAGGAGATCGTCGCCTCACTCACAGCAGGCCTCAGCGCGCGCGGATGGCGGACCACGCACGTCCAGACCGATCCGCTCAGCGGCCGGTTCCTCGTCACCGATCCGGACACCGGCGAGGAATGCGAGGTCGACGTCCTCAAGGAGGCGTTCTGGGCTCCGCCTGCCCAGACCCCCTACGGCCCCGTTCTTTCCCTCGACGACGTGATCGGCACCAAGGTCCGTGCCCTCGCTGACCGCGGCACCGTCCGCGACCTCATCGACGTCCAGGCTGCCTCCCGCCACCGCTCCACTGCCGACCTAGAATCCCTGGGCCGCCGTCGCGCCCACGACGAGTTCAGCCTCGAAGACCTCCGGGACCGGCTGATCGGCGCGGACTGGTACGAGGATGAGGACTACACCGCGTATGGGCTCACCTCCCGGCAGATCGAAGAACTCAAGGCGTGGGCGCTGGAGTGGGCGGAGGATCTGGGTGCGCGGATCCATGACGAGAACGCCTGAGAGGCGGTCATCGCGCCGGAGTTGCGGCAAGCTGTGGAGCAGGCAGGTTCGCGTGCAACGGCCCTTGCTGCGCCTGGCATGTGCGGCACCGTCCGCGCGGGCGCGCGGCTGACGTGGTCGCCAGGCCGACCGTAGGGAGCAGTGATGACACCGCGGCCAGGAGGCGAGACGGACAAGTTCGGCAACCGCTACGAGGGGGCCTGGACGATCAGACACGCCCTGTACGTGCTGCTGGGCACAGGAACGTCGATCACCCTGGAGCCAAGCTCTCCGCTGGGGGACGGCGTCGAGTTCGTCTACCGCCATGACCGTGGGACCCAGGTGCACCAGGTCAAGCGGCAGAACCGGAACGCGAACAGCTGGAACGTCGCCTCCCTCCGTGACAAGGACGTGTGGAGCAGCCTGCGGTCCCACGTCGATGCGGGCCGCGCGTTCCACTTCGTCTCTCTGGTCCCCGCCCGGACGCTCGACGAGCTCGCCGACCGTGCTCGCCGCTCCGACACCCTTGCCGCCTTCGAGGCCCAGTGGCTCACCGACGGACTTCAGGGCCCCTTCGACGCCCTTGCCGCGGCCGACATCTTCGGCTCGGCCGCGACGGCCTGGCGCATGCTGCGAGGACTGTGGGTGGAGTGGCACAACGAGCGGGACCTCGTGCACACCAACGCGGTCCTGGCCGAACAGGTCCTTGCAGGGGCCCCGGGGCGCCTGGCGGCTCTCGGACTCGGTGATCTCCTGCTGAACAGCCTGGGGACCACGCTCGATGCACCGGCCGTCAGCGCCCGGCTGGGAGAGTACGGGCTGAGGCAGGTCAGCCGGGCGGACGGCGCCGAGGCGACGGATGCGGTCGGCGAGGCGACGCGTCGGTGGGCATCGAGCGTCGAACGCGCTTTGTTCCGCCCGGCCATCCCGCGAGAGACAACCGATCAGCTGGTGGAACAAGTCTTGAGCGACGCGCAGCAGGTCACCGTCCTGACGGGTGCGGCCGGCGGCGGAAAGAGCGCGGTGCTGCACCAGGCCCTGGACGCCCTCACCAAGCTCGACACCCCGGTGCTCGCCTTCCGTCTCGACCGGTTGGCGCCCTTCGCCTCCACCCACGAGCTGGGTCTGCGAATCGGGCTGACCAGGTCACCGGTCAGCGCGCTCGCAGCCGCGGCGAAAGGGCGTCGCTGTGTGCTGATCGTGGACCAGCTCGACGCGATCAGCATGGCGTCGGGACGCATCCCGGAAACCTTCGACGCGGTGGCCGACCTGATGGACGAGGCGATGGCGTACCCGGCCATGCGCATCGTCCTCGTGTGCCGGGAGTTCGATGCCAAGGCCGATCCACGGATCCGTCGGCTCACCGCGTCAGACCGCTGTGCGCACACTGCGGTCGGGTCGCTTACCGATGCCCAGGTCGATGCCGCGCTCGCGAGCATGGGCCTGGCCGCCTCACGCGTCACACCGTCGCAGCGTGCTCTGCTGCGGTCACCCTTGCATCTGGTGCTCCTGGCTGAGGTCGCGGACCAGGAGGCAGCCCTCTCCTTCCGCACGACTCGGCAGCTTTTTGACGCCTTCTGGGACACCAAGCGAAAGGACTGCGCACGTCGCCAGCCTTCCGTACGCTTCCACGAGGCCATCTCGGCCGTCGTGGCGGCCATGAGCGCGCGGCAAAGACTCTCCGTTCCTGACAGCCTGCTCGACGCGGACGCCCTCGCATCGAGTGCGGACGTGCTGGTGTCGGAGCACGTCCTCGTGCGCGAAGGCCGGCAACTTGCCTTCTTCCACGAGAGCTTCTTCGACTACGCTTTCGCGCGCGATTGGCATCGGCTGGACGAGAGTCTGGTCACCTTTCTCGCCAGCGGGGACCAGGAGCTCTTCCGGCGGGGACAGGTACGACAGGTCCTCGACCATCTGCGGGACCTGGACCCGGAGCGGTTCACCCAAGAGGTCGAGGGACTGCTCACCAGCCCGGAGATCCGCTACCACCTGCAAGACGTCACCTTGGCCGTGCTGCGCGGCCTGGAGACCCCCACCGCCGGCGAGTGGGGGGCCGTCGCGCGTGTACTGGACACCCGTCCCCTCTTCCGGGACCAGCTCGTGAACGCCGTCAGCAACGGGGCGTGGTTCCGGCGCGCGGATGACGAGGCAGCGCTCGACGACTGGCTGACCAGTGCCGACGAAAGGGAACACGAGTGGGCGGTACGGATGATGGCCGCCGGCGCCAGTGTCTTCCCCGACCGGGTGGCCCGCCTTCTGGAACCGCATGCCTCGGATCCCCGGCTGGGACCCTGGTTGGAGCGGATCGTCCGCTCCGCCGATCTCGCCGCCAGCAGGAACCTCTTCGACCTGTTGCTCGACGGTGCGCGATCGGGGCTCCTCACCGGCCGCGAGCACCTCGTCTGGAACTCGGTGCAGGACCTTGCGGGTAAACGGCCTGCCTGGGCAGTCGAGTTGATCGGAGCGATGGTCTTGGATCGCCCGGACGCGCTCCGGCTCGAAGATGATGGCAGGGTCGGCGCCCTGCTCACCCGGGACGACTCGGCCCTGCGTGTCGTCGCGGCTGCCGCGGTGGGTGCTCCGGAGGAATTCTGCGCTCGGGTCCTGCCGTTGCTCCTGGCCGCCATGGCTACGACCGCGCTCCCACCGAAGGAGGGCTGCCCGGTCTACGACAGGCACTTCACGTTTCGCTATCCCGACGACCGGCCCAGTGACTTGGGTGACGCCTTGTTCCAAGGCGCGGCCAAGGCACTGCGGATCGTGGCGAGCCAAGACCCCGCCCGCGCGCGTGGTCTGGTGACAGGACTCGCGAGCCTGCCGTACGAGGCGGCTCAGTGGCTCCTCTACCAGGTCCTGATCGAGGCGGGGCCCACTCTCGCTCCTTGGTCTGCGGAGATCCTCCTGCAGGGCCGACACCGCCTCCTGTCCGGCTATGGATCCAACATCGTGTGGGGGGCCCGCGAGGTTCTGTGTGCCGTTGGGAATGCCCTGCCCGACGACATGCTCCGGCGGGTGGCCGACATGCTTCTCCACTTGCGCCTTCCTCCGGACGACGAGTTCTCGCCCTGGCATGAGTTCACGCTGCTGACGGCGCTCCCCGAGAACCGGCAGTCCGAGCGGGCGGTGCGCCGGCTCGGAGAACTTCGCAGGCGTCACGGCGACATGCGGGAACCGGACGAGCCCAAAGGGGTGACCGGCGGGTTCATCGGGCCGCCCATTCCGGCGGAGGCGGCCCAGCGCATGAGTGACGACCAGTGGCTGGCCGCCATGAGGAAGCACAGTCGGGACCGCACCGACTGGGAGACCTCCACCGGAGGGGCCCGGGAACTGTCCCACGTGCTAAGGGGCATGACGGCGGCGGCGCCCGGCCGCTTCTCGCGACTCGCCGTACGGATGGACGCGGGGATGCACCCCGCCTACGGAGCATCGCTCCTTCTGGGCCTTGGAGACGCGGAGCCCTACGGCGACCCGGACACCGTCTTCGCGGCGATCCGTCACCTCTCGGGCCAGTGCAGGCCGGCCCATGACCGATGGCTCGGCTGGGCGATGCGGAAGTACCTCACCTCAGTGCCGCTCGACCTCGTGGAGACGCTCCTGGATCGCGCCCTCGGCTTCGACCACGCCGGTCACGTGACCGGCGAGGGCGAGGGGGACGTGGGGAGCGAACCGGACGCGGAGCGTGACCTCCTCACGGCAGGGATCAACACCGTGCGTGGCAGCGCCGTCGAAATCCTGGGCGACCTGCTCATCCATGCCGCGGACGGCTCCCGGGCCGCCCTGGTCGTACCTCACTTACGGAGAATCGCCGCCGACCCTTCGCTTCCCGTCCGGGCGTGCGCGGCTCATCTGCTTCATGCGGCGCTGCGGTACGACCGCCCTGCGGTGGCCGATGCGTTCACCGTGCTCGTCCGGGCCCCTGACCGGCTTCTGGCGTCACGGCCGGTGTTTCGCCTGTTCGTGTCCCTGTGCCACGGGGATCCGGTGGCGGGCAGACCAGTGATGGAACGGATGCTGCGTTCCCCGGCGCCGGCGGTGCGCCGGAACGGTGGACGGGTGGCGGCGCTGGCGGCGATGGAGTGGGAGACGACGGACCTCCTGGCGGAGGTGCTCGCCGGGAAAGACGGACCACAGCGGCAGGGCGCCGCGGACGTGTGTGCCCAGCGTCTCGTGAACACCGGGGACCAGGCCTTGGCGCATCACGCGCTCGTCCAGTTCTTCCACGACCCGGAAGAAGGCGTGCGAGAAGCCGCCGCCGCTGTAGCCGTCGCGTTGAGGGGCCGACGTCTGGGGCCCGTGCGCCGCACGGTGACCGCACTGATCGATTCCGACGCCTTCGCGCCGGCCCTGCCGCAGTTGCTGATCACTCTTGAAGAGGCCCCCGACCGGGTCGACGAGCTGGTGCGCGCCTGCGTACGACGGTTCCTCACCGTGTTCGGCGCCGCCTCGGCCGATCTGTCCACTCGCGCCGCTGCCGATGCCCACCACATCGGGGAGCTACTGGTCCGGGCCCATGCCCAGGCGGCCTCGGCTGCCCGCCGGTCCGAGATCCTCGATCTGCTGGACCAACTGCTGCTCCGTGGGGCCTACGGTGTGGCCGAAGCGATCGGCAGCGCCGACCGGGGCTGAGGCACTCCGCGAAGAGGCCGGTAGGTGCTTCAGGTGTGCGCCGTCGTGCGCCCCGAAGTGCACTCGTGGCACCGGCTGTCCGGGCGGAAAGCGCGGACCGCCGCACTGAGCGCGTGCTGTGCTGTGCGCATGATTCGTGGCTCGGACATGGATGGTCGCGCGCCGTTTCTCGACACGCTGACGGAGGGGGCCCGCAAGGCCTTCGCGCGGCTCGGGACGCGGTGCAGCTTCGCCGTGGGAGACGTGCTGATTCATGAGGGTGATCACGCCCGGGACCTGATGGTGCTCCACCGAGGGGTGGTGAAGGTGACCGGTGGACTGGACGGGGACCGGCCGGCGCTCATGGACGTGAAGAACGAAGGGGACGTGGTGGGCGAGGTGGCGGCGATGGGCCTCGGGCCGAGGTCGGCGACGGTCACCGCCGACCGCGAGGTCACCGCCACCGTCGTCCCGAGTCACGAACTGCTGCCCTTCCTCCGCGCCAACCCCGAAGCAGAGCTGGCCCTCAAGCGGGTGATCGGCCGCCGACTCCGCCGGTCCGAGCGCTGGCCACTGAACTACGGCAGGCATCCGGTCCCGGTCCGGCTGGCGCGCCTGCTGGTCGAGCTGGCGCAGTCGCACGGGAAGCCGGACAGGAACTCGGTGCGCATCGACGTGAGGCTGTCCCAGTCTGAACTCGCCGACCTCGTCGGATCCACCACGAACACCGTGCAGAAGACGCTTGCCCAGCTACGGATCGACGGACTCATCTCCGCCACGGGCGAACGGCAGACCTACGTACGTGACATGGCCGGACTGCGGCGGGCGGCTCGGCTCGGCCCGGCGTCACGAGGCGACCTGTCAAGAAATCCGTAAAAGCGCGGGATTCTGGCCCCTGGCCCCCCTTCCTCGGACAGTTGGCGTGCAGCACACCCGACAACCACTGGAAGGTGGCGAGTTGTCATGAGTGAACCCTTCTCTCCCCTGCCCCCGGACAGCATCCCGCGCCGCCGGCTGTGCCTCGCGGCGGACATGGAGCAGTACAGCCTCCTCGACACCCGGACCCAATCTGCCGTGCAGTCCGACCTGGTCCGGGCGCTGGACGAAGCCGCGACGCTGACCGGACTGGACCGCGAGGCCTGGGCTCGTCAGCCACAGGGCGACATGGAGTTCGCCGTCCTTCCCGAGGCCACCCCGGAAGCAGCGGTCCTGGGGGCTTTCGTACACCATCTGGCGGTCCGCCTCGGCGCCCTCAACGCGCGTTCCGCCGCCCCGCGTATCAGGCTGCGGCTGGCCGTCGACACCGGTGTCGCTCCGGATGCCGCCCTCGGCCACGCCGGCCCCGCGCCCGTCGCCGTGGCGCGCTACGTGAACGCGCCCCAGGTGAAGGCCGTGCTGGCCGTCCTCACCTCGGCGGATCTCGCCGTCATCGTGTCGGACCGGCTGTATCAGGACGTCGTACGGTTCGGACAACCCGGTCTCGAGCCGGAGCAGTACGTTCGCGCCCACGTACAGGTCAAGGAGTTCGGAGGGTACGGCTGGATCCGCGTGCCGGGCCATGAGCCGGACGACGTGCGAGCGGCCGCCGACGGTGGGCACGAGCCGCTGCCCTCGCCGAACGTTCCCGTCGTGGATCGGGCGAACCTCTCACAGCACGTTCACCACGGCGTCGCCGTAGGCCGGGACGTCCGCGGCGGCCTCAATCTCGGCCTGCCCGCGATGCCTACGGCGGACGGCCCCTGGCGCGCCCGGTGACGGCCTCCCACAAAGCCGGGTTCCGGTTCGAAGGGGACAGAACCCAGTGGGCGGACTACGGGGTGAACGTCGGCAACGACCTGTACGGCGACATCTGCATCCACCCGCCCGCCCCTGCGGCCGACCCGTCCTGGTTCCGGCCCGGAACGGCGAGCCCGATCTCGGCCGAGCGCCTCGTCGCCGTGCGGTCGGCGCTGACCGCCCTTGCGAGCGCCTGCGAGCGGGCTGCCGAGGCGCTGTCGTACCCGGGCCTGATGGGGCCGGAAAGGAGAAGCGATGAGCAGGACTGACCCCGACGGTGTGTTCGCCCTGATCACAGCGACGCTATTCAGGGCCCCCGGAGGTGTGCGGCGCCTCCTCGTGGTGAGTGACGGCCACCGACCTGTACGGCTGTCTCCGGAGGACTGCAGGAACGCTCTGTACGGGCCGCGGCGCGACGAGGGTCTGCGGACGGCGATCTGGCGACAGGCCGTGACGGAGGCCCAGCAGGAGCCTCCGGGTGGCGACGCCGAGGGAAGACTGCTGGTGGTCTGGCTGGCGATGCCCGGCTTGCACCGCAACCTGTACCGGATCCTGCGCCGCTTGAGGGTCGAGCGCGCCGACTTGGAGGCGGAGGCCGTACTGGCCCTACTCGCCGCCCTCGACACCGCGGATCCGGACGGTCCGGACACGGGCGGACGTCTGATCAAGGAGGCGGTGAACGGGATGTGGGCCTACGCCGACCGCATCAGGAGGGAGGTGCCCGTCGTGGACGTCGCCCGCTTCGCGGACGCCCGCATCGCCATGGCTCCGAGAGAGGAGCCGCAGCGGTCGGCCGAGAAGTGGGAACTGCACCTCGTCCCCCCGCCCCGTCCCGACGGACTGTGCGCGACGCTCCGCTTCGCCGAGTCGCGCACACGGCGGGAAGGGGAGCGGCTCGGGGCGCTCGCGCACTGGGCGGGCTTGCCCGACGTGGTGTTCCGGGCCCGGCGTCATGAGGAAGCGGCCCTTGTCGGCAGGCTCGTGCTGCGCCCCGCGGGAGCCCGGCGATGAGCCCCCGCTCCGGAACGCCGTTGAGCTTCGCGGAGGCGTTCGACTTGCCCCTGAGCGTCGACCTGCGGACCGCTGCCCGCGCGTTCGGGGTCTGCCCCGGTACGGCGTACAAACTGATCCGCCGCGGCGCCTTCCCCTGCCCGGTGCTGCGCGTCGGGCGGCGCTACCGCATCCCGACCGCGTACCTGTTGCGCTCGCTCGGCATTGAGGAGCGTCCCGTGTACGCCGTTGACCTGGAAGCCGGCGCCTCGTACGCGGCCACGCTCGACGCTACCGACATCCGTGGGACGGAGGATCCCTCATGAACGTGTCGCCGACCTTTCCGCAGGAGCCCGAACGGCCCCGGACGTGCTTCGTCATCGGCCCCATCGGTGATGCGTACGCCGCTCACGGCACCCCCGAGCGCGAGTCCTACGAGCACCACCTCGGGATCTTCGAGCAGGTGATCGCGCCGGCCTGCGCGAAGTACGAGATCGACGCCGTGCGCGCGGACGGCATCGCGCACGCCGGTGACATCAACGAGCAGATCTGCCGGCATGTCATCGAGTGCGACCTGGTCATCGCGGACGTCAGCGGTGGCAACCCCAACGTGATGTACGAGTTGGGGCTGCGTCACATCACCGGCAAGCCGACCATCCACATCGGGGAGGCCGGACAGTTGCCCTTCGACATCGCGTCGATCAGAACGATCCGGTACCAACGGGCACGCAGCCACTTGGCCGGAGCGCGCCGGGAGATCGAGACCGCCTTGGAAGCCGGACTCAGGGACGGGTTCGAAATCCTCACCCCGGCGCGGGTCGTGAGAGCGCTCCAACCGGTCGAGGAGCCGTCGTCCGCCATGGAGAGCACGAACGCGGACACCACGGCCGACGAGGATCCCCCCGGTCTGCTGGACGACTTCGCCGCGATCGAAGGCGGGGTGGACGAGATGACCGCTCACCTGGTGGCCATCACGAAGGCGATGGAGACGATCCGGACGCTGACCGAACAGAGCACCAGCGAGATGCTCGACCTCACCCAGGCGAGTGCCCCCGCGACCGCCCGTCTCGCGGCGACGACCCGTTACGCGAAGTCGCTGAGCGTACCTGCCGGGGCGATGAGGACCGTCGCCATGGCCTTCGCGGAGCGGATGACGACGCTGGACAGCGGGGTGAGAGCCGCGTTGAGCCTGATCGAGATGACACCGCCCGACGAGCGTGGCGAAGGAACGGACGAGTTCCTGGAGCAGCTCATCGACTTGGACGAGGCGGCCCGGACGGGACTGTCACAGTTCGGATTCCTCGGTACCTCCGCGAACGGCCTGGTCCGTTGGAGCCGAGAGTTCCGCAAACCGGTGAAGGACATCTCCAGCGCGGTGCAGGCGATGTCCTCCGCCATCACGCGCATGGGGGAGTGGGCCGGCAAGGCCCGAGAACTGGCGCGGGGCGCCACCGGGTAACTCTGCGCGGCAGGGACCCGGACCCAGAAGTCCGGCTCCCTGCCGCGTCATTTGGCTGCTCAAGGAAGGGAATGATCTAGGTCGTGCGCCGAAAGTGGATCTGGGACTGTGAATGATCACGGTTCATGGGGCGGGGCGATCTCACGGACGAGCAGTGGGCGGTGCTGGAGCCGTTGTTGCCGAAGGAGGCCAGGGCGCAAAGGGAACCACCGGGCGGCATCTTCACCGAGCCCCGTGATCACGGGCTGGGAAGGTCGCTCGGTGGGTTCACCATCAAGCCGCACCTGGCAGATGAGCAAGGTCGGAAGCCCATGTCGATCGTGGTGACGGCACGACAGCGTGGAGACTCACCGCAGTTCGAACCCGCGCTGGCAAAGGCTCGCGTGCCCCGCCCCGCCCCTCCCCGGGCCGGGCCGGGCCGGCCACGCGTCCGCCCCGATCGCGTGCGGGCGGACAAGGCGTACGGTTCCCGCAAGAACCGCGCCTACCTGCGCCGCCGCGGGACCGATGCACCATCCCGGACAACGCCGACCAGGCGCGCGCGACCGCCGAAAGCTCGGCTCCCGCGACGGCCGACCGCCGCATTTCGACCCGGCCGACTACCGCGAGCGCCATGCGGTCGAGTGTGGGATCAACCGCCTCAAGAGGCACCGTGCTGTCGCCCCGCGCTACAACAAGCTCGCCGTCCGCTCCGAGGCGACCGTCCTGATCGCCGCGATCGGAGAATGGCTGCGACCGGCCTGAGCTGTCGGATCCACGTGCCATGCTGACCGCGACCAGGGCCGACACGGAGGGGAAGGCAACGATGGGGGAGCACGAGATCACCACGGCGACCAGCGTCAACGACATCGCCCGAGACCTCACTATCTGGTTGGCCGCCCGCGACTTCCCCGGACGGCCAACCAGGCAGGTCAGCGAATTTCAAAATCGTTATGGTCAGGGTCGTGACCGCGGGGGAGCGGTTGGGGCAGCACCGTGACCGTGCTCAAGTAGGGGTACGGAGGCGTCTGCGCCGCCGGCATCGCGGGAGACGCCCATCAGTTGATCACCGCCGCGCAGGAGCAAGGCCGGGGCGTCGGCGTCATCGCCACACCCCTGTGTGCGAAGGCGGTCGCCATCGGTTGGACCGTACGGCAGGGAGGAGCGGCGCACGCAAGTACGCAGAGGCGCGTGACCTGCGCTTCGGCCCGGGCGGGCCGGCGTCGGCGCCTTGGCTCCGCCTTGCTCGCGAGTTCCACGCTGCCGAGGGGCCTCGGGCGGGCGGCAGGCAGCGAGTCGACTTCCGGAGCGGTCGAGCGTCGACCGGCTGATGGCGAAAGGGAGCGTGTTCCATGACCCAGAGTGATGTCGGTGCCCGACAGGTCGGTGGTGCGTGGACGCACGTTGTCCGTGTGTGTAGAGGGGGCTACCGCGGGTTTGATCGCTCATGAGGTAGGTCAGCATCCGGTCAGCATGAGTCGCCAGCTTTCCCGAGGATTCCCTGAACGGGCGCCGGTGTGGCGCGAAAGCCCAGACGTGAAGCGTCTTGCCCGAGCGGAGCGATGTTCGTCACAATCCTCGACCGGCGTGCCCGGTGTACAGTCGAGACCGCCCTTGACCTGGACAAAGCAGGCAGGGAGCCGTCATACAGGAGTCCAAAGTGCTGCGTACGATGTTCAAGTCGAAGATCCACCGGGCCACGGTGACCCAGGCGGATCTCCACTATGTGGGCTCGGTCACCATCGACGCCGAGCTGATGGAAGCCGCAGATCTGCTGCCCGGCGAGCTCGTCCACATCGTCGACATCGACAACGGCGCCCGCCTGGAGACGTACGTCATCGAGGGGGAGCGCGGCTCCGGCGTCATCGGCATCAACGGCGCCGCCGCCCATCTGGTCCACCCCGGTGACCTGGTCATCCTCATCAGCTACGCCCAGGTCGACGACGCCGAGGCGCGCATGCTCGTGCCGCGCGTCGTGCACGTCGACGCCGCGAACCGGATCGTGGAGCTCGGCTCCGACGCCTCCGCGCCCGTGCCGGGCACCGACACGGCGCGCAGTCCGCACGCGGTGCCCGCCGCGCGGGGCTGAAGCGGCCGGAGCGGCGGCTCAGGCGGCTGGTCCGGCGGCGGGCGGGGTACGCGTCACCCATGACCGAAGCGCTGGACATCCGCGACGACCGGGCGAACGGCCGGCTCGACGCGTACGAGGACGGCCGGCACGCCGGCGGCATCTCCTACTTTGTCCTGGACGGGCCGCCGCACGCCCTCGTGGCCGTGCACACGGTCGTCGAACGCTCACACCGCGGCAAGGGCGTCGGCAGTATCCTCGCCCGCGCGTTCTACGGCATGGCGGCCCGGGCGGGCGTCCCCGCGGTCCCGATCTGCCCGTACGCGGCGCGGTGGGCGGGAGAGCACCCTGACGAGGCGCCCGAGGCCCCCGCCGAGCTGGTGGCCGAGGCGGAGCGCCAGCTGGAGGCACGTCCGGAACTGCGATGACGCCGTCCGTCCCCCGGCGGGCGCAGCGGGGCATGGCCCCGGCGTGCGCGGGAAGGCGCAGCACGAGAGGCTGCGTGAGAGCACCCGGCACCACCCCGAGGGGGACGCCATGACCGAGCCCCGCCCC
>NZ_JABWDV010000137.1 GCF_013362995.1 Streptomyces sp. TRM64462
CCGGTCGGCGAGCCGCACGACCATGCCCTCGGACGGTCCCGCGGCGGACTGACCACCAAGATCCACCTTGCCGCCGACAGCCGATGCCGACCGCTCGCGTTCGTCCTCACGCCAGGCCAGGCCGGCGACGCACCCGCGTTCCCCGAGGTCATGGCCCGCTTACGGGTGCCCCGAGCCATCGGCCGACCCAGAACCACACCGGATGTGGTCCTGGCCGACAAGGCCTACTCGTCCCGCGCCATCCGGACCCATCTCCGCCGACGAGGAATCCGGGCCGTGATCCCGCAGCCCGCCGACC
>NZ_JABWDV010000138.1 GCF_013362995.1 Streptomyces sp. TRM64462
CCCGCGCCGCCCCCGCGCGGCCCCGGCACGGGGGCGCGCGGCCCGGTGTCACCGCGCGCATATGCCTTGATGAAATACGCGCGGCATTTGCGGTTTTCCTGCGGCTGTGCGGGATCAGATTATATTGACAGCTTGCTCGTTCTTGCGGGTTAATGGACCCGAATGAGTGCAGAGTGCGGCTTCGCGTTCTCACGGTGGTGAGGAATCGAGCCGCTCTGTGACCGGAGTGATCCCGGAAAACCGGGGTGCCGACGGCACCCCGACAGCACGGTATTGACCCCGGTCGCACGCCGTAAGGCACGTGAGCGGGGAATGGCGGACCGAGATTTCCTCTGGAGGGAGATCAATGCCCCATCTCGACTCTTTCACCATTCCGGAATTTCACCTTCCCTTTGAGAACGCGAAGGATCCCCGCGCGGACCGGGCCAATACCGAAGCCACGGACTGGGCGGTGAGCCGGGGCCTGATCGACGAAGCGACCGAACAGTTCGCGGGCATAGGCTTCGGGCATCTCGCGGGACGCGTGAGCCTGGGAGCGTCGTACGAGGACATCGTGCTGCTCTCGCAGTGGATGGCCTGGTCCTTCGTCCTCGACGACCAGCACGACCTCCTCATACGCTCCGGCCGCGTCGACACCTGGCGCCCCGTCGCCGACGCCATCACCGGCTACCTGGAGCACGGCCGCACCGACCGGCTGCCGCGCGCGGCACGCAATCCCCTGGTCGACGCCTTCGTCGAGCTCTGCGACCGCATCCTCGCCGGCATGCCGCCGGGCGCCCGTGAGCGCTACCGCGCCCATGTGCCGCAGATGCTGCGCTCGCTCGACCAGGAGGCGGACAACCGCAGGCCCGGTTACCGGCCACCGGTCGCCGACTATGTGCTCACCCGGCGCCACAGCTCCCAGCTGCTGCCGATGATGGACATGGTCGAGGCGAGCCTGGGCATCGACTTACCGCCCCTCGTGCACGACAGCCCCGAAGTCCAGGAGCTCGGCTGGAGCGCCATCGACGTCATCTCGTGGGGCAACGACGTCTTCTCGCTCCCCAAGGAGTACTCCTGCGGGGACACCAACAACCTCGCCGTCCTCCTCGCCTCCTGGCAGGACTGGCCGCTGCCCCGGGCCGTACGGGCCGTCGAGGCGCGCATCGAGGCCCGCGTCGAGGACTTCCTCGCCACGGCCAGGAAGCTGCCCTCCGTCCTCGACGGGCTCGGCGTGACCGACACCGCCGTCCGCACCGCCGCCGAGCGCCGCGTCCGCGCGTACGAGGACTGGATGATCGGCTCCGACCTCTGGCAGCGCTACGACTGCACCCGCTACCGCGACGAACGCTTCGCCGCCGGCCTGGAGGCCGCGTACACCCGCCCCGATCTCGTACCGGTGGCCTAGGTCGTGTCGTCAAAGTCCCGTCTGCCGGGCGGCGTCTGGCACGCGCCCTCGCGGCGTTGTCGTCACTCTCCCCCAAGCTCTCGACTTCGCTCGAGCAGGGAGGTGCCCCCATCGCTCCGCATCGACTCCGTCCTCCGCCTTGCGATCGCACGCTCCCCCAAGCTCTCGGCTTCGCTCGAGCAGGGGGCACCCCCATGCCGCCGCCCGGCCCGCCCTGCGGGCGGACGACGCTACTTTGACGACACTCCCTAGGGAGGAACCCCCGCCCATGAC
>NZ_JABWDV010000012.1 GCF_013362995.1 Streptomyces sp. TRM64462
GCCCATGCCGCCGGAGGGCGGCGCGACGAAGGGTTCGACATGGCGAACACTCTGGCCGGGGCGGGCTCGCGGCTCTGGTCCCCGGCCCGGCAGCGGTCGTTCCGGCTGCTGTGGCTGGGACAGTCCCTGTCCCTGCTCGGTGACGGATTCAGCTACATCGCGTTCTCGTGGATCACGCTGAGCCTGACGGAGTCGGCACTGAGCCTCGGCTACGTACTGGCGTTCCAGGCCGTGCCGAGGGCCGTACTGACGCTGGTCGGCGGATCGCTGAGCGACTCGTGGTCCAGCCGGCGGCTGATGGCGTTCTCCAGCTGGGCGCGGGCCGCCCTGATGGTGACGGTGGGGGTCGCGGGCCTGGCGGGGACGCTGACCGTGTGGATGCTGTGCGTGGCGGCGGCGCTGTTCGGCGCGGTGGACGCGTTCTTCCAGCCCGCCCGTGCCTCGATCCTGCCGACGGTCGTGGAGAAGGAGACGCTGGCGCCGGCCAACGCCCTGCTGGGCGTGGGCGCGAAGGTGTCGGCGGTCCTCGGCCCCGCCGTGGGCGGTCTGGTGGTGGCGGTCACCGACGCCCCGGTCGCGTTCCTCGTCGACGGCGTGTGCTTCGCGCTGTGCGGCCTGTGCGTGTCCCGTATCCGGCCGCTGCCCCGCCCCGCCGGGGAAGCGGCGGCGGAGGAGGAGGACGGGGAGAAGGGCGGGGAGAAGGGCGCGGCCGCCGCCCCGGCGGCGGGTGACTCGCTCCTGTCCCGGATCCGGGCGGGGCTGCGGTACGCGTGGGAGGACCCCCGTATCCGTACCGTCCTGGTCGTCGACACGGCGGTGACGTTCTGTCACGCGGGTCCGTTCACGGTGGGGTTCGCGACGCTCGCCAAGGTCGATCTGCAGGGCGGTTCGACGACGCTGGGGCTGCTCAACGGTGCCCTGGCGGGCGGCGCCATGCTGGGCGCCCTGGTGGGCGGGGCGACGGGCGGCCGGCCGCGGGTGGGACTGCTGATCGCCGCGCTCGCGGGCTGGCTGGCCCTGGGCATGGCGGTGCTCGGCACCGTCGGGAGCACGGTGGCGGCGCTGGGGACGGTGCTGATGATGGGCTTCGGCATCGGTTTCCAGGGCGTGTTCGGCATCAGCTGGATCCAGCGGAACATCCACGGCGCGGTGCTGAGCCGGGTGATATCCGTCGACATGGTCCTCGGCTACGCCATCGCGCCGCTGTCGCTGATCGTGTGCGGGGCGCTGGCGAGCTCGGGCACGGGGCCGATGTTCGCGCTGACGGCGGTGATCCTCACGGTGACGGCGCTGGGCGTGCTCGCCTCGCGGAACGTACGCGAGATGCGCTGAGCCCGTCGCGCACGCGCGGGGTCGTCGCCCACGCGCGGGGTCACGGTGTGAAGGAGGCGGCGAACTCGCACAGCGCCAGCCGGTTGGTGCGCCCGGTCTTCGTGCCGAGGCTGGCGATGTGCTTCTCCACCGTGCGGGGCGAGATGTACAGGCGGTCCGCGATCTCCTTGTTGCCGAGCCGTTCCGGGAGCAGCTGGAAGACCTCGTACTCGCGGACCGTGACGCCCAGGGCGCGCAGGGCCTCGGGGATGCGGCTGCTGCCGGTGCGGTGCTGGTGGACGGGGGCGCCGAGGCGGCGCAGCGCGGCGCGGCAGGCGTTGGTGACGGCGGGGACGGAGAGGTGGTGGAAGTGGTGCTCGGCGCGGCGCAGCCAGGCGACGGGTTCGCCCCAGCCCCGCTCGTGGGCCTCCTCGGACACCAGCCGCAGGCCGAGGTGGAGGGCGGTCGGGTACGGTGCGGCGACGCGCAGCGCCTCGGCGACGGCCTCGGCGGCGGCGTCGGGCCGGCCTTCCCGGCCGAGCAGCACGGCGTCGGCGAACAGCACGAACTGGCGGTTCCAGCGCATCCGGCCGGGTGCGGTGGCGGCGATCTCCTCCTGCCGGGCGCGGCCGGCGTCCCCGGACAGCACGTCGAGGAGCACGCCGATGCCGTAGCGGCCGCTGAGGTAGTACGTGCCGGGGTTGGCGTACTCCAGGTCGGCCGCGCCCCGCAGGGCGCGTACGGCGCCGGGCCCGTCCTCCTCCATGAGCGCGCAGAAGGCCTGGGCGAGGCCGAGAGTGAGGGGTTCCTCCTGGGAGCCGGCGCCGTCCCATTCCGCGAAGGCGGCGAGGGCCCGTTCCATGGCGGCCCTGTCGCCGCGGTGGCCGGCGAGGGTGGCCTGCGCCATCAGGACGTACCGTCCAGCGGGGGCGAGGCGGAGCCGCTGGACGACGGCGAGGCACTCGTCGGCGGAGCGCTGGGCGCCGGCGAAGTCGCCGCGCAGGACGGCGTCGAGGACGAGGATGCCGTCGATGGTGTGGACGATGGTGGCCGAGCCGAGGGCGAGTGCCTCGTCGCGGGCGGCGAGCAGCGGGGCCGTGCTGCCGTCGGTGAGCCAGTTGTTGCCGCCGATCCTGGTCAGGACGTACATGCGGCGCAGCGGCAGACGGTGTTGTTCGGCGGTGAGGAGGGCGGATTCGAGGAGGGCGGTCGACTCGTCGAAGTCGCGTTCCCTGGCGAGGGTGGCGAGGAGTTCCCAGGCCTGGCAGACGGCGGAGGGCAGGGCGTGGCGCTGTGCCGACTGCAGGGCGGCCCTGGCGAGTTTCTCGGCCTGCTGGGTGCCGTCGGGTCCTGGTGTGTCGAGGGCCAGGTAGGCGGCGACGACGTCGACGAGTGCGGCGGTCCGGTCGTCGGGGTGCTTCCGGAGCATGGCGCGGGCCTGGGCTATCTCGCGGTTGCCGTCCTCCCAGCGGCCCGCGGTGTGGGCGACCTTGGCGAGCCGGGTGTGCAGGGTCGCGAGCCGGTGCACCGTCAGATCGGTGCCGGCGAGCGCGTGCAGGTCACGGGCGAGGCTGAAGGCCTGGGCGAAGTCGCCGGTCTCGGCGAGCGCGGGCAGCAGGGCCTCCAGGACCTCGGCGCGGCCGGCGGCGTCCTCGCTGCCGGCGAGGAGCTGTTCGGCGCGGCTGAGCAGGGTGACGGCGGAGCTGACGGCGCCGGCGGCGAGGGCGCGCCGCCCGGCTTCCGCGAAGAGCCGCC
Source organism: Streptomyces sp. TRM64462 (assembly GCF_013362995.1). Lineage (GTDB taxonomy): Bacteria > Actinomycetota > Actinomycetes > Streptomycetales > Streptomycetaceae > Streptomyces. The sequence goes on from NZ_JABWDV010000012.1 coordinate 3,067, forward strand.
CGGCCTCGGTGACGTCACCCTCCTCGGAGCGCAGTCCGGCGGCGAGCTGGCACCAGTCGCCCTCCAGGTCGGGGTGGCGTTCCTGTACGGCGGACGCGGCCCGTCCGGCCAGGTCGGCCCGCCGTCCGGGGGTGAGCTGCGTGAACAGGGCCTCGACGGTGAGGGGGTGCCGGAACGCGTACCAGTCGGGTGCCGGTTCGTCGGGGACGACGAGCCGGGAGGCGACGCCGGCGTGCAGATGGCTGAGGAGTTCGCGGTCGTCGACGCCGGTCACGTCCTGGAGGACGGTCAGGGGGAAGCGGCGGCCGATGACGGCGGCCGCCGAGAAAAGGTTTCTCCCCTGGGGTCCGAGGCGGTCGATGCGCTGGAGGAGGCCCTTGGCCATGGACGTGGAGACATCGCCGCGGAGGTCGCCCACGACCCGCCAGCCGTCGTCGCCGTTGACGAGCGCGCCGCTGCTGATCATGCCCTGGAGCCGTTCCTCGACGAGGAGGGGGCTGCCGGCGCTGTCCTCCCAGAGCCGTTCCAGGGCGGCCGGGGGCACGCGCTCGGGTGCGGTGCCGAGCTGGGCGGCGACGAGGGCGTGGACGTCGTCCCGGGTCAGCGAGGCGAGGTCCAGCGTGGTGCCCACGCGGCGCCAGCGGGCCGATTCGGCGAGGTCGAGGGCGTCGCAGGGTTCGGTACGGATGGTGGCGAGGAGGACGACGGGGGCCTGGTCCAGGTTGTCCACCAGGTACTCGACCACGGCCAGTGTCTCCGGGTCGGCGTCGTGCAGGTCCTCCAGGAGCAGGAGCTGGCCGCGGTCGCGGCCGGTGGCGATGAGCAGCCGCAGCACCGCCTCACCGAGGATGATCATGGAGCTGGTGCCCTGGACGTCGCCGCCCCAGTCGGGGATGAGCCGCCCGAGCACCGGACGGTAGGGCCCGAGCGGCAGGTCGTCGAGCGGTTCGCCGCTGCGGAACAGCGACATCAGGGCCTCGGTCAGGGGCCGGAACGGCACTGCGGGGCCGGTGGTGGTGCTCCGGCCCCGCAGGACGCGCATCCCGGTGCCGACGGCCATGCCGACCGCTTCGGCGGCGAGCCGGGACTTGCCGATCCCCGCCTCGCCGACCAGGAAGACGACCCTTCCGCGCTGTTCCCGCGCGTCGCTCAACGCGTCTTCGATCTCCCGCAGTTGAGAGTCACGTCCGACGATGTGGGGCGCATGGGAACGCATGGGCGCACATGTTAGTGCTCATCGCCGCCAACCGGTCGACGTGTGCGGAACTCCCCCGTTTCAGCCGTGCACGTTCGGCAGCGACACGCTGGTGTCCAGGGAGCTGAGCGTGATCACGATGCCGCTCGTGAGGACCATTCCGGACAGGGCGCGGGCGCGGGCGCACGCTCTGTTGCGACCGGAGAGCGTGATGCCGCCGGCCGGGTCCTCGGCGCGCGGGGCGGTCTCGTCGGCGCGGGTGGCGGAGGCGTCGATGGCGGAGGCGGAGGCTGCGGGCTTCTGCATGGTGGTGACCCCTTTGTCTCGTGACGGGTGACGCGCGGGCGGTTGAGGAGAGAGGACGTGAGGAGAGGAGAGGTGTGGCGGTGCGGGCCGGTCAGCGGCCCGGTCGGGTGTCGAGCAGGAGCAGGGACGGGACCCGGTCCGGGAAGGCGAGCCTCAGCAGTTGGTGGCCGATGCCCGACAGGCCGGTCAGCAGGCCCGGGGACGGTGCGTGTCCGGGGGTGCCGCAGCGGTGGCCGTACTGTTCGAGGCCGCCGAGCACCTCCCCCGTACGGCGGGTGAGCGCGGCGCCCGCGGTGTCGTGGCCGCGCCGGGCGAGCAGGGACAGCGACTCCAGGGAGCCGAGCGTGCCGTGGCGGAGGCTCAGGTCACCGGGCGGGCCCGGTGCGTCCAGCAGCCGCACCCACCGGTCGAGTTCGGCGGGCCCGGGCTGCTCGGGCGTGCCGTGCAGGGC